>PMCH01000219.1:5702-9655 GCA_003154055.1 Acidobacteriaceae bacterium | reverse complement strand
TTCTGCCGCAAACGGCCCTTTAAAGAGTTGCCACCTTTCGCGTTCAGGCCCGCACCCCCACCCTTCGCCGAGGAAAAATGGATCGGTGGATTTGGTTTCTCATGCTGCGTCTTCATCAGGCCCGCCTTCCCCACCTTCGCCTGTCCTTTCTTGGAAGCAGCCACCTTCGCGCTCGACTGCTCGGTACGGCGCAACTGTTGAGCCGCCGAATCCTGCTGCAACTTGGGCTCCTTGACGGGTGCGACTTTCTTGGACCCTTCCGCGCGAGGCGCGGGCTTGGCCTTGGGCTTGTGATACGCCTGGGCGAAGGCGGTCAGGCTCGAACTCGCCACTGCCAAGGCCAGAAACAACGAAAATTTCATGCCGGATTTCATGGGGTAAGACTCCTGTGTCCTGATCATCGTGCACGCGCCCTGCCAACCCCTTGTGCGCTCACTCTATGTTAACCCCGCAGGTGCCGCACCGACTCGCGGCAACTCTAGAAAAATGATGGGGTAAGCGCTTGGTGCAGGTTGAAGGCCTCCTTTCAATGGCTTCCAGTCAGTGGAGGGGGAGCACATGTGCAATCCCTTGCACATTAGCAGGTCTTTGCCGTCCGCCAGCCGGAAGGAAGCTGCCCTAACGGGAGTCGAGCGGGCGCGAGTACAATTCGCTGCCAGACCAAACCGCTGCGTCGCCGCGGTCAGTTGTTCCGTTAGGAGAAAGAAATGCCTTGCCGAATCCTCTTGCTGCTCTGCCTGCTTGCTATGGGTAGCTCATCCGCTCTTTCCCAGGACCGTTCCTACGGTCGTTCGATGGTGGTGACCGACCGCGGAATCGTCGCTACCAGCCACTATCTGGCTTCGCAAGCAGGCGCTGACGTTCTGCGGCGCGGCGGCTCAGCGATGGACGCCGCAATCGCTGCCAACGCCGTGCTGGGTGTCACCGAGCCCATGATGAACGGCATTGGCGGTGACCTCTTCCTCCTTTACTGGGATGCCAAGAGCGGCAAACTGTACGGCCTCAATGCCAGCGGATGGGCGCCGCGCCAGCTTTCGATCGAGTACCTCAAAAAGAAGGGTGTCACTTCCATGCCGCAAGACGGCATCGACAGCGTCACGGTGCCCGGCGCCGTCGAAGGATGGAGCAAGGCTCATCAGCGCTTCGGGCGCCTTCCCTGGAAGGATCTCTTCACGTCCGCGATCTACTATGCGGAGCAGGGCTACTCTGTTCCCGAATTTGTCCAGGGCTACTGGAAAAGCGCCCAAGGAAAGTTGGGCCAGACCCCGGAAGCGAAGCGCGTCTTTCTGCCGGGCGGGCGGGTACCGGAGTTGGGCCAGAAATTTTCCAACCCTGACCTGGGCAAGACTTTGAGGTTGATTGCGGAACGTGGGCGCGATGCCTTCTATCGCGGAGAAATCGCGCAAGCCATTCTCAAGACATCATCGGCGCTGGGCGGCACGATGCAAGCCGACGATCTGGCGGAGTTCTCCGCGGAATGGGCGGAGCCGGTTTCAATCGACTATCGCGGCTGGAAAGTTTACGAACTGCCCCCCAACGGCCAGGGGATGGCTGCCTTGGAAATGCTGAACGTCATGTCAAACTTTCGACCCGATCCCGCTGGTCCGCAAGGAACTGTAGAACTGCACAAGAAAATTGAGGCGATGAAGTTGGCCTACACCGATCTTTATCGCTATAACGCCGACCCCCGGTTCGCCAAGGTGCCGGTCGAGGGCCTGCTGTCGAAGAAATATGCGGCCGAGCGCGCAGCGCTCATCAGCCCCGACAAAGCGAATTGCGCAACCGCCAGCGGAAATCCTGCGAAAAGCGATACCACTTACCTGGCCGCCGTCGACAAAGACGGGAACATCGTCTCCCTGATCCAGAGCCTTTACGACGCGTTCGGCTCGGGAGTGGCAGTCCAAGGCATGGGTTTCATTTTGCAGGATCGCGGCGGGTTATTTGTTCTTGACCCCGCCCATCCCAATGCACTCGCTCCCCGCAAGCGTCCGTTCCACACCATCATTCCGGCGTTTATGGAGCACGGCGACACACATATCGGATTCGGCATCATGGGCGGATCCAATCAGCCGCTCGCACACGCGCAATTCGTTTCCAACCTGGTGGACTACGGCATGAACGTACAAGCGGCTCTCGATGCGCCCCGCTTCACCATTGCAGGCACCGAGGAGCCGATCGGATGCCGGCTGCTGATTGAATCGCGAGTCAAGCCCGACGTGGTAGAGCAACTTCGTCAGAAGGGTCACAATCTGGTCGTACAAAAGGAATATTCGAGCGCAATGGGACGCGGCCAGGCCGTGCTGCACAACTCCGAGACCGGAACAAATTTTGCGGCGTCCGACCCGCGTGCCGACGGCTCCGCTGAACCCGAACCGCCTCCGCAGCCGCGCTGACGGGCGGCGCTCGTCAAAGATGACTAGGTTCGCGGCACGACTTTTTCCAGCGGACGGGTTTCCGGCTTTCTCCTCCGCCACCAGAAATACGCAGGCACGCCCAAAACGACGATTCCCAGCCCCGCAACGGCATTTGTGGGCGTAGAGAAAATAACGTTGAGCACCAGCGCCGCAGCCGCCAGGGTGAAGACCAGCGGAGTCCATGGGTATCCCGGAACCAGATAGGGCCGCGGCAGATCTGGGTACTTTCGGCGGTAAGCGAAAACGCTCGCTGCCCCCAGTCCGTAGAAAATCCAGGCCACGAACATGGTGTAGTTGATCAGCGTCTGGAATTGCCCCACACAGGCAAGGATCGCCGACCACACTCCCAGCGCGGCGACCGCAAACGCGGGCGTGCGAAAACGAGGATGAACTTCCGCCAGCTTCTTAAAGAACAGGCCGTCGGACGCCATCGAATAGAAAACCCGTGGCGCGGTAAGCACGACGCTGTTGATTGCGCTGAAGACCGAGACCAGGATGGTCAGTGCGATAACCTTCGCCGCNNGCCAGGTAGCCCAGGTTGGCGAGCAGGTACACCGCGATCAGAAACAAAACGCTCCACAGCAAAGACCGCGGAAAATTCCTTTGCGGCTCGATCACTTCACCCGCGCTATAGGTCACGAATTGCCATCCCTCGTAGGCCCACAGCACCGCAATCATCGCCAGGCCGAACTTCGAGAGCAGCCTGCCGCTCAGCCCTTCCGTCCATAGCGCGGCGGGGATCGAAGAGTATCCGCGCCCTAACAGAAGCAGCACAACACACACGCCCAGAATCAATAGGATTTTCACCAGCGTTGTCCAGTTCTGCAGGTCAGAACTTTTTCGCGTGCCCCAAACGTTCACGGCCGTAACAAGCGCAATCACTGCGATGGAAACAATTTTGGACGTCACCGGTCCGAGGGGAACGACGGCGCTTAGGTAGGTACTGAACGCAACGGAAAGCGAGGCCACAGTCCCGCTGGCGATGGCCAGAAACATCGCCCACCCATAGAGGAATGCCGGCAGGGAACCGAATCCATCGCGGATGAAGACGTACAATCCGCCAGCTTCGGGCTTCATCGCAGCCAGCTCTCCGTAGCTCAACGCCCCCAGCAAAGAGAGCACACCGCCCACGATCCACACCAGCGCGGCCATTCCCACGGATTGATCCACCTGCCGCAGAATGCCGCCCGGCACCAGGAATATCCCCGACCCGATCACTGAGCCGATGATCAGCAGGACCATGTCGCGCAGGCCCAGCGTTCGCAGCAGTTGAATCATGAGAGGTTCGCCCCGTTGGTCGGTGAAGCATACCCGCAATGGCTCGAGGGTTCAAACTCCGGCCCGGCGAAACGGCCTTATCGTATGAGCACCCTTCGGACTGAGCCTTCCCGCGATTACCCGCCGGATGCCATGATTTTTCAGCCATTTGCCGCGGCCCGAATGCCTACCCCAAAAAGCTCTAGCCTCGCCATAGGCCGGATGGTATGCTCTTCGGAACCCGCATCCCCTGCGGGTTCACATTTACGAATAAGGGTGAAC
>PMCH01000219.1:4934-5662 GCA_003154055.1 Acidobacteriaceae bacterium | reverse complement strand
CGCAGACCCAGGTCGCCATTAGCAGTGACGGCCGTTCGTGGTTTCTCCTCGGGGCCTCTCCTGACTTGCGATTCCAGATCGAGTCTTCACCGGAACTCCATCCAACTTCGGGGACGCGCCACTCTCCGATCGTTGGCGTAGTCCTCGCCAGTGCCGATCTCGATCACGTTCTCGGACTGCTCCTGCTCCGCGAGTTGCAGCCATTTCAGGTGTACGCCGCCGAATCCGTGATCAATATTCTGCGCGGCCAGAACAGCATGTTTGGAATGTTGAACCGCGTCGCCGATCAAGTCCGCTGGAACACGATTCGCGCCGCCGAACAGTTTTCTGTGCAGCCGCCAAAGGCGGCGGATGCCAGTATCGACTGCCAAGCCGTCGCGCTCTCCTCGCGTTACCCCGCGTATGTGGTCGGGATGCCTGAATCGGGGGATGCCACGCTCGGCCTGATCCTGAGAAACAAATCCGGGGCAACTCTGGGTTTCTTCCCGCAACTTCCGAAGCTGACGCCCGAGTTGAAGAGTCTATTCGCGACGCTCGATTGCCTGCTGCTCGATGGAACGTTCTGGAGTGATGACGAATTGATCCGGCTGCAAGGTTCCGGCCAGCGCGCTCGCGAGATGGGTCACATTCCAGTCGGCGGAGAAGATGGTACTCTGCGTCAACTGGCTGGGCTGACTAAGCCTCGCAAAATGTATATTCACATGAACAACACGAATCCCATGCTCAAC
>PMCH01000219.1:0-4870 GCA_003154055.1 Acidobacteriaceae bacterium | reverse complement strand
AACCGCTACTACTACCAGAGCATCATTCCTCTCAAGGACGCGATCATTCTCTCTCGCAGCGACGATCCAGAATTCCGCCGTGCCTGGCGCAAGCGGATAGTGGACCATGATGGCGACGCCAACTCCAGAGATGGCGGTATCAAGCGTTGGCTGAAGCTGGCCGAGGCGACCGGCCTCAGTGCGGAGCGCGTCGCCGGCAAAGGCGAAATCCTGCCCGCAACGCGCTATGCAGTAAACGAATATCTCAACATCGTGCGCACCCGCCCATTGCTGGAGGCGGTCGCTTCGTCGCTGACCGAATTATTCTCCCGCGACCTGATCTCGCTGCGGATGGACCGGTTGCGCCAGCACTATCCGTGGCTCTCGGGAGGCCTGGATTACTTCGTGGCCCGGCTCGATCAGGCTCCGGAAGATGCTGCGTTCGCTATCGGTTATGTTTATGAGAACGCGCACACCCGCGAGGAACAAGAGAGGGTCATCCAGGCATTACGCGACAAGTGCGACATCCTCTGGGCGCAGCTCGACGTACTCTACTTCGCTTACGTGCAGCCCGGTTGGCCGCCGCACGGGGCTTTTCGGATCGAGGCCTGACCATGGCGATTCCTGAATCCAGCAAGCCAGCTCTTGCGGTCGGATGCCGCTGGAAAGAGGACGCAGAGGAACCCATCCTTCTCTTCCCCGAGGGTGCGATGAAAGTGCAGGGCACGGGCCTCGCCATCTTGGAGCTCTGCGACGGCCAGCACACCTTCCCTGAAATGGTTGCAGAATTACAGCGGCAATATTTTGGCGCGGACCCCAAACGGATTCTTGACGATGCCACCAGGTTTCTTGAGCAGCTACACGAAAAGCGCATTGTGGATTTCTGATGCTCGCGAACCCGCTTGCCCTGATCGCCGAGATCACGCACCGCTGCCCGCTGCATTGCGTCTACTGCTCGAATCCACTGGAACTTGCCGCCGCAAGTTCCGAACTGAAAACTGACGACTGGCGGCGGGTTTTTGCGGAGGCGGCCCAGCTCGGAGTCCTGCACCTTCATCTGACCGGTGGCGAGCCGCTGGCCCGCGCCGATCTGGAAGAACTCATCGCGACCGCGCACAGCGCCAGGCTCTACACCAACCTGATCACCTCAGGTCTCGGCCTTTCCCGCGAGCGTCTCAAAAAATTGGTGGACACCGGACTCGATCACATCCAGCTCAGCTTTCAGGGTTTTCAATCCGACCGCGCCGACTGGATTGCCGGAACAAAGTCGCATGCCCACAAAATCGAACTTGCAAGTTGGGTCCTCGAGCACCGCATCGCTTTCACTGCCAACCTCGTCGTCCACCGTCAGAACCTCGACCATCTGGACGAGATGATTGCGTTCCTGGAAAAGCTAAAGCCAAACCGAATCGAAATTGCCCACACTCAGTACTACGGATGGGCGCTCGAGAACCGCGCCGCGCTCATGCCCACCGCCGCCCAACTCGAAAACGCAGTTCGTGTTGTGGCCGAGGCCGAGACCCGACTGAAAGGCACCATCCGCATCGACAGTGTCGTGCCCGACTACTATGCCCAATTTCCCAAAGCGTGCATGGGCGGCTGGGGACGCCGTCTGATCCTCATCAATCCCGCCGGAGAAGCGCTTCCCTGCCACGCAGCGGGCGTGATCCCCGGCATGGTCTTCGACAATGTCCGCGAGCACTCGCTGAAGTCGATCTGGCAGGAGTCTTCCGCCTTCCAGCGCTTTCGCGGAGAGGACTGGATGCAGGAGCCCTGCCGCACTTGCGAACGCCGCACCGAAGACTTTGGCGGATGCCGTTGCCAGGCATTTCTCCTCACCGGAGACGCCGCCGCTACCGACCCGGTGTGCTCGCTCGCGCCGACTCGTGCTGTGGTTGTGCAAGCCCTGCGTCAATCCCCGACCGACGTCATTTCTCCATCCATCCTCGCGGAAAATTGGAAGTACCGCCCGAATCCCAGTCGCGCATAGGTTTTAAATTGGGTGACGCGGTTCACGATTCGGTCAATGCGTGTAGTGGCGCATTATCACCAATAATCCGGCCTCGCAACTATCCGAAATAGTAGGAGCCTGGCGGCAATTGACGCAATCCAGCGGATGGCAGACCAAATCGGTGCGCTTCCGATCAAAATATTTTCACACTACACAAGCCGCAAAAGCACGTGTACAGTTGTGGTCATTTTCGACCTCACCGAAGGGGACTCCGCTTGAGATTGCTTCGAAAGTTCGCCATCACGTCCGCCGTGCTGTTCGCATTGGTCGGAGCCGCAGGTGCCCAAACCTGGACACCACTCACGAATCAACCCGGGTTCAACCTGGGCGCCATGCTGCAACTCCGGGACGGCAGAATCCTGGTGCACGAGGAACAATCCGGAAACTCCCGCAACTGGCATATTCTCACCCCCGACGCCACAGGCAGTTACGTGAATGGCACGTGGAGTTCGGGTGGACAACTGCCTGTCGGCTACGCACCGTGGTTCTTCGGTTCCCAAGTGCTGCTGGACGGAAAGTCAATCGCGATCGAAGGCGGAGAATACAACAACGGTCAAGCAGTATGGACAACGCTGGGTGCGATTGGAACCATCTCCGGGAGCTCGATAACCTGGACCGCCAACTCCGCTCCTAATGGCTGGGCTAACATTGGCGACGCGGAGAGCGTGATTCTGGCCAACGGAACTTACATGCAGTCCAACTGCTGTTCACCCCAGAATGCGTTGTTTAGCGGACCGAATTCGTGGACAGCAACCGGTTCGGTGCTCCAGTCCAGTAACGATGAGTCAGGCTTCACGCTGCTGAGCAACGATTTAGTGCTGACCGTAGATGCGAAGAACAATTCCAATTGCGGCACCAGCCGCGGTTCGGAACTCTATGATCAGGTCACCGGCCTCTGGTCGTGCGGACCACAGACTCCCGTCCAACTCTACAATGCCAACGATGAAGAACTTGGCGCAGCGGTCCTGATGTACAACAACAAGGTGTTGCAATTTGGAGGGCTGGTACCTGCGACGGCTCTCTACGACGTTGCCACCAACACATGGTCGGCCGGTCCGACTCCGGCAAACGGTTTGGACCAGGCCGATGGTCCGGCAGCACTGGAGCCCAACGGCAAAGTTCTCGCCATGTTGAGCCCTGGCCTCTTCCAAGGTGGCTGCCAGTTTGTCGAGTACAATCCAGCAACCAACACCTTGGCGAACACTGCCAATCCGGCGCACTGCCCGGCTGATTCGTCCTACGTTGGACACCTGATGATCCTGCCGACCGGGCAGATCATGTTCACCGACTTTAGCAATCGCGTTGAAATCTATACGCCGGCCTCCGGTGTGGTTTCGGGCGTCGCACCGACGATCAATCCGGTGAGCGGGTCGGTCGGCAGTCCTTCGACGAACAACGTTCTGTCCGGCACACAACTCAATGGCTTGTCGGAGGGCAGTGGCTACGGTGACGACTACCAGGGACCCACCAACTATCCACTGGTTCGCCTTGTGCAGCTCGATCCTCCTCACAATGTCTATTACGCCACCACTCACGATGAGAGCACTCACTCGATCGCTCCCTTCACTCCCAACTCGACCAAGTTCGACGTGCCGGCTGGTCTTCCCGCCGGAAACTACAACCTGGTTGCGCTTGCCAACGGCATCGAATCGAACGCGATCGCGGCCAACGTCGTGGCGAGCCCTGATTTCAGCCTGACCGCAAACCCGAACGCGGTGAGCGTTGCGCAGGGCGGCAGCTCACCGAGCACGATCACGGTCGTGCCTGTGAACGGTTTCAACGGCAGCGTGACGTTGAGCGCCTCCGGTCTACCGAACGGCGTGACGGCGGGGTTTGCACCGAATCCGACAGCGTCAACCAGCACGCTGACTCTTACAGCTAGCGCCACAGCGACGGTTGGAACATCAACCGTGACGGTTACGGGTACGTCGGGATCACTGACGCATACCACGACGATCCAACTCACAGTTACTGTTGCGAGTGGCCCAGTCGTTACTCTCTCACCGACTTCGCTGGCTTTCGGGAATGTTGTTAAAGGCGCCACGAGCGTTGGAAAGAGCGTGATCCTCACCAACACCGGGAACGCGACGCTGAATATCAGCAACATCGCGACCAGCGGTGATTTCGCGCAAACAACATCCACCAAACCATGCGGAAGCACCCTGGCCCCGGGGAAGAATTGCAAGATCACAATTACCTTTACTCCGACCCAACTCGGAGCTCGCACGGGGACCTTGACCATTACCGACAACGCTCCAGGAAGTCCGCAGACTGTGCCGCTCTCTGGCACTGGCATCGTGCCAGTCACGCTGACGCCTGCCAGCAAAACATTCCCAATTACGACGGTGGGAACGAGCAGTGTGGCAAAGGTGTTCACCCTTGCCAACAAACAGAGCGTGGCGCTGACCGGCATCTCAACCCAAACTACCGGGGACTTCAGCATCTCCGCGACGACCTGTTCGGCGAGTTTGGCTGCCAAGTCCAAATGCACGATCAGCGTGATGTTTACGCCCACGCAGACCGGCACGAGGACAGGCACATTGCGAGTGAACGATAGTGCAGTCGGTAGCCCGCAGACGTCGAGTCTGACGGGAACGGGCAAGTAACCCTAACCAGCAAATTGAACCGGTGGGCGGGACTTCGATCCCGCCCCTTTTTTCGTCGCAACCGCCCTCGTTACTAGAGGAAAACCGCCGGTGGGCCAGACATCCATCCATTGGAAATGAGCCCGGCTACTCCAATTCCAATTCAATCTTCTTTGGGTCCGCTTCCAATTTGGTAATTCTAAACTTGAGAATCTGTCCGGTGCGACCAGCTTCCGGCGCGGCTTCGCTGGCGGGTGCGCCGCTTTTCCAGCGTGCCTGAAGCATGGACCCGAGC
>PMCH01000214.1:15948-35421 GCA_003154055.1 Acidobacteriaceae bacterium | reverse complement strand
GAACCTTCAACCTACTGATTAAGAGTTCTGTAACCAAATCGGCTGCAAGATGGAACAAAATGCAGCTTCGACAATAACTTAGCAACAATGACGCCCGCACGAATGGCTCTTCGAGACCGTTGAAAAAGCTTGGGAAATCGAAGCGTGTTAAATGCCGTTGGACACAAAATGGACACAGTGAGGTTTTGTGGCAATCAGGTCAAGTAAGGCGAGGTACAGCTCCCTTGGGCGCTCGCACACCTGCTCTAGACGCTCTCCTCGTTCTGACGACTTCTAATGAAAACAATAACTTGGGGAGTCTGCTTTTCGCTCAAGCAAAACTCCAGAGCCTCGAATCGAAGGGGGGTTTGACACAGTTTCGATACAGCCACGACGGCCGGCTAACCCTAAGCCCGATCAGTTGGACTGATGCCGTAAGAGTCCAAGACATCGCGTAGGGTCACGATGCCTTCCAACTTGTGCACATCAGCGCGGCTCACGACCGGCAGGATGTCCACATGGTTTGAACCCATACGGTCGAGCACAAGATCCAGTCCCTGATCTGCACGGACGTGCGGGAAGATTCGCGCATCGACGATCGCACTCAGTTTCTTGGTGTCATCCTCGCTTGCTGCTCGTTCGAGCGTCGATAGGCTAATCAATCCGACGACGCCTCGCTGATTCGTCAGGACCCAAGTTCGGAATTCGCTCACGCGGACGCGCATCAGGGCGTCCTGAACCGAAGAGATTGGGCATGCACGACCGGGGGTTGGCCGAGCTGGATGTCTTGCGCTCGGGCACCACGATGTAGCCCTTCCCGCCGCAACCATAGACGCGATTTCGCTGTGTTGCCCAGAACCACCAGTGGGCCGCGATGTACGCGCAGAGCACCGCATCGATTTCATCTTCGACAGGTTTCAGGTTGCCGGTGGTGGGTACGGAAGGCAGCCGCAAGGACAATGCGGGATCGAGCAAAGAGAGACGTGAGAGCATCAACTCCCTTAGCCGGTTTAGTTCCTTTGCTTTTTCCGCGCGCCGGCCGCGCTTGTACTTAACTATGCGAGGGAGATCGAAGAGATTCACGGTCGCAGCGTGGGGGTGAACTTCGATTTGAAAGCGCCCTCCTTGACGTGCCCTTATGTCGGCGCCGTGGCAGAAGCCCAGATCCATGAGCCTGCGACTGAACGACAGGACGTTGCGGGCGAAGGGGCGGCCGAGGTTGGCGGCGTGACAGCCGGCGTGGTAGCGCCTGAATTCGCTGTTCAGTTCGCGCTCTGCGTCGCGAATGCCGGTGCGGTTGCGGATCACTAGGGGAGCGTCCACCCCCACAACTGCGCTGCCGCCTCCGGCCTCTGACTTAATCCAGCGCAGGATGTCGTCCGTGTCCTCCAGTCGCGTCACGTTCCGCAGACTTAGGCCCTCGCGATTGATCGCAATGGACGCCAGGCCGCTCGGCTTTCCGTACCAGCCCAAGTCCACCCCGAGAAACACGGCAGTGCCGAACGTGCTCATGACCGGGGAATCAGTTCTACTGGGTCGCCGACAGCGATTCGGCCTGGAGTCACGACGTAACTGTTCAGTCCCAGTACACCGTCGAATTCCTTCTGCACCCGCCGAAGCACGCTCAGGTCTTGCTTGCCGGTGTCAGGATCGAAAGTCGTCATGATGCAGCGACTGCGAAGATCGTCCATGCCAATAATGACCTTACCAATTTGTAACTGTGCTCCCTCCCATTGGCGTTCTGAGAGCCCAGCCACGCCACCGATTACCAGGTTGGGACGAAAACGCCGGCGGTCGTAACCCACTGCAGCAAACATTCCATCCGTCGTGACCAAGAGAGGGAGGACATCGAAGCGGTCTTCTGCGTCGCTTCGGACGAGGCGAGCCCCCTGGCCTGCCGCGTCCTCAACATCGCGAGCGACCTGCTCTGTGTTCCAGGGGCGTTCGTCCACAAGCACGTCGCCGTTCTCATCCAGCATAGCTCGATGCCGAAGCAGCCCGGGCCTGGTTCGCGCGGTGAAGATTCGTCCGCTGGCGTTCCGGACTTGAATTATCCGGTCACCCGATATGCCGTGCTCAGTGACATCAGCGGTCTTCAATAACTCCCCCGCCATGGACTTGACCGGATACCGCCAAATTTCTTGGATCACCATTGTCTGTCACGCGACCGATGCGGCTCGCGACGATCGAAACCGTGCTGCGAGCCGCATTCATTTCAACACACTCAGGCAGCCTTCTTTCCACGCACCTTGCGGTCGTAGAAAGACCGCACGAACACCGCGATTTCGTCGCAGTGATCCTCCAGGGCGAAGTGGCCCGTGTCGAGCATGTGCAACTCTGCATCTTTGACGTCGCGCTGGAAGGCCCGACCACCCTCCTGGGTGAAGATCGGGTCGTTTGCGCCCCACACCAGTAGCGTTGGCGGCTGGTATTTGCGCAGATACTCGTGCCAGCGCGGATACTGAGCGACATTCGTCCGGTAGTCGTAGAAGAGGTCAACCTGAATGCGGTGATTGTCCGGCCGACCCAGGAAGAACAGATCTGTGCTCCAGTTGTCCGGGCTGATTGCTTCCGGGTTGTGCGTGCCTTCACTGTAGATCCACTTCACACCATCCGGAGTGAAGAAATTCGCCAGCGGCGCCTCAGTCTCTGGCGTGCGGTTTTTCCAGAGCGCGGTTCGCAGCGCGTCCCACACGCCGGTAAAGCCTTCCTCGTAAGCATTGCCGTTCTGCGAGACAATGCCTTCAATCCAATCCGGATGGCGCAGCGCGATTCTGAACCCCACGGGGGAACCGTAGTCCTGAATAAATAGCGTGAACTTCTTAACGCCGACGGATACCAGCAGCTTTTCCACCACTTCGGACAACTTGTCGAACGTGTAGGAGAACTGCGTGGGAGAAGGAGCGTCGGTGTTTCCGAAACCCGGATAGTCCGGCGCTATCAAGTAGAACTTGTCCGCCAACTCTGCCATCAGGTTGCGGTACATGTGGGAGGACGATGGGAATCCATGGAGGAGAACCATCGCGGGATTCCTGGGGTCGCCCGCTTCACGGTAGAAGACCTTCAGGCCGTCAATGTCTGCGTATTTGTATTTCATGGTGTTGAGTTCCTTTCGGTGCGGAAAATTCATGATCCTAGGTTCGTAGGTGATACGGCATGGGACTGCCAAGCATTGTGTCCGTCTATTCCGGCAATAAGCCCCCCTTTTTGAAATCGAGTCGGGATTCTGGATTTGCGTCTCCGAGTAGACGACCGTCTTATCGGCGACGTTCGGTCTGTTCAGAAAGGCTCACGTTGATGGAGGAAGCGAGGGTCTTAACGATCCCTCTCTGCCAACAATGCGGTAGGTTAGGTCGAGCTTCAAGTCGTTACACATCAAAAGGCCGAACTCTCTCGTACGTTCTTCCTCGACTCCAAGCTCCGTCGAATCCAGGCGCCAACGCGTCACGCATCTGCAGGCGGGCACGAGATAGTCTGGTCTTCACGTTCGCTTCTGACAGGCCGAGCACCTGTGCAGTCTCGGTAATGCTGAGATGCTGCACGTCCCGCAAGATCAGTACGGTGCGGTATTTCTCAGGAAGAGAATCCAGGGCCTTGGTGAGCGCCTTACGAAGCTCTTTCTGTTCCAACGCCTCGGACGGTATTTCTCGCCAGTCTGCAAAATCTTGGGGGGTGTAGTCGCCGTCGCCTCCGAGTCGTCCTTCTTCTATCGATTCATAAAGGTGCCGGCGGTCTTTCCGCAGCTTCATCTTCGCTTCATTGATCGCAATCTGGATCAACCACGTGCTGAATTTCGCTTCCTGACGGAAGCGTGTCAGGTTCTTGAAAGCTTTCAGGATCGCTTCCTGGGCGACATCCTCTGCGTCGGCATCGTTTCTCACCAGGGACAATGCGGCCAAGAACACGGCGCGTTCGTAAGGACGCACCAGGTCAAAGAAGGCATCGGAGTCGCCATTCTGCACCCGCCGGATGAGAGTCACTTCCGCCGACGTCATCTGGACACCCACTGGAGACCCCATGCCCGTCTCCGGGCGAAGTCGATCTTTTCCAGATAGCAGGATCGTTTCTGTGCTTGCGGTCATCATTGGGCCGCCTCCTTCAGTTGCTGGCTCACAAACTGAGAGCAGTTGAGTTCAGACACTTGCCTTTTCGCGAGATTGTGCAGCAGAGTGACTCCGCGCGAATCGACGAACCACACTTTTGCGAGATCCAGGCTCACGTTCTTCTGGAGGGAGAGGGCTTCATCGCTGAGCTTTCGTAACTCTTCGACCCAAGGGCCTACGAGCTTGCCTTCCAGCTGGAGCTCGATGGCTTGATCTGAGTCGTTGATGATTGAAATCTTGAGCACCGTTGGCTTCCTTCCGAACGCGCTCTTGCTAAAGCATGAGAGGTGCCATTCGTGAGGCGCGTCCAGAAAAAGCTATGCTGATGATTTTGAGGACCTTAGAGAATTGCTGAGGGAATTGCTTTCGGAGGGAGCCACGAAGGTTCGTGGGTCAGTTCGGTATGGCTTCGTGGCTACGGGATTTCGTGGCCGACAGAGTCGGGTTCAGCGACGAACGCTCGATTCCGAGTTTCTTCATGCGACTGCGCAGTGTGTTGGGATGCAGATCAAGAATCTTCGCGGCCCCACGTTCGCCTTCGATCACCCAGTCTGTTTTTTGCAGAACGCTCTGGATGTACCGTCTTTCCACTTGCTCCAGCGACGAAGGATCGCCGATCGTGTCATGCAATTGATGATGGTCCAAGCCCAAGCCTGCAACATCGTCAGTTGACGCCATTGCCGCGCTGGCCGCGGGTAGCAGGTCGGCGCCCAGCTTCAAGATCGGGCCGCGTGACAAGACTACAGCGCGCTCGACAACGTTCTGCAACTCACGAATGTTTCCTGGCCAATCATAGCGAGCCAGAAGGTCCATCGTGTCTTGCGCGATCCCGGTGATTTGTTTCCCGAACTGTCTGGCAAACCTCTCCACAAAGAAAGCCGTGAGGAGTGGAATATCGGAGCGCCTCTGACGCAGCGGTGGCAAAACAATCGGGAGAACGTTGAGACGATAGTAGAGATCGGCCCGGAACCGGCCCTCCTGCACGGCTTTCTCAAGGTCGCGATTGCTGGCGGCAATGATGCGCACGTTGACTTTTATCGTGCGGCTGCTTCCGAGTGGCTCAAACTCGTGCTCCTGGAGAACCCTCAACAACTTCACCTGCGTGTCGGGAGGAAGTTCGCTGACTTCGTCGAGGAACAAAGTCCCACCGTCCGCGAGTTCAAACCTCCCAGTTCTACGTTCCAGCGCGCCAGTGAATGCGCCTTTCATGTGACCAAAAAGTTCACTCTCAACCAATCCAGTTGGGATTGCGCCACAATTCAATTTCACCAGCGGGCGATGCTTGCGCGATCCGTGGCTGTGGATTGCACGTGCGATCAACTCCTTACCACAGCCGGTTTCGCCCGTGATCAGTACTGTGGAGTCGGTTGGCGCCACGGTCTCCACTCGGTCCAAAACCTCCATGATGGCGCGGCTGTTCCCCACGATCTCTTCGAAGTTGTGTTCCTTGCTAATTTCTTCCTGCAGATAGACATTCTCGGCTTCGAGTTTCCTTTGCAGAGTTTGCACCTGCTGAAGCGCACTTTGCAGTTCTGCCTCTGCCCGCTGGCGTTTCAATTCAGCTGCCGCTCTGGCGGCAAAGATTTTCACCAGATCGATTGCGCGTGCGTCGCGATCCATCGGCTTGTCGTCAAGAATCGCGATGTGGCCAATGACTCGCCCCTCCCGGTCAAGCATCGGAACGCCCAGGTAGCTCTCTGCTCCCCAGTCAGCCAGGCCCGTATCCAGCGGAAATAAACTCTGGAGCCCCTCCTTATAGTGGCAAGTTTCGCCGTTCAGCACTTTCATGCACGGTGTGTCGGCAATGTCGAACTCGAACTTCTCCCCGAACTGATCGCCGTTCCAGAAGGCCAGCGCCTTTGCGCGTTTTTGATCGTCACAGTCGGTTATGAATGCGTAGCGAACGCGAAGAGCGGTGGCCAGATGGCGTACCAGCGATGGGAAGAAATCGTTTCCGGTTGCGGAAGCAGTGCCGACAACGATGGAGCGGAAAGTCTCTTCCGCAAGGTGCCTCTCCGTGACATCCCGAACCAGACCGATTACACCGATCACATTCCCTAGAGGGTCGCGGTGGGGAGCAAAGGTGCAAGATTCCCAGAGATCGCCGCCGTCCGCGGAGTGCTTGGGTACCAGGACGTCAGCCACTTGAACAACTTCTCCCCGTAAGGCTCGTTGCAATGCCTCTTCCAAGCCGCTTGGACCCAGCCGAGGGAACACCTCGATCGCGACTCTGCCGAGTACTTCCTTCGAGGTCTTGCCGGTCAGCCTTTGCATGAAGGGATTGAATAGTTGGTAGCGCAGTTCCGCGTCATAAACGATAATGCCTTCCGCCGCCCCCTCAATGATCTCTCGATTAAACTGAATGGCCTCACACAAAGCAGTCTCGTTCTTCTTGTGCTGGGTAACATCGCGCGACAGTGCCAGCAGCCGTTCTGGCTTTCCATTTGCATCGTAAATCGGACTGACTACGACATCCCACCATCTCGGTTGTCGGGAGGTCCGGGTTTCGAAATAACCGACAAAGTGGCCGATGCCTCCGCCCTGTGCCGCTCGCACTGCCGCCTGGGCCGCCTCGCGATCTGCGCCCTCCCAGAACTCCACCCAGCAACTATTCAAAAAGGGGCCGATGTCACAGATCTCCAGCACCTGCATTCCGCCTTCGTTCATGAATAGCAGGCGGCCTTCGAGGTCGAGAATCTTGATGCAGTCACGGCTGCAGGCGATGAGCCGGCTCTTAATCTCCTCGGCGGCACGAAGGGACTCGGCGGCGAGCGCCTGCTCCCGGACAACACGGGCCAGTTCGGCCTTGGTGTTGCTCAGTTCCGATTCAAGCGCTTGGAAGCGCTGCTGATCGTGTTCAGAGACAGTCACACAGCTCCTTCTGCTCTATCAGTCGAAGGTAAGACGGGGTCTGGACCATAAGGATGCACGAAATTTGAGGGTGCCTCCGTCGGCTCAGGTCGTTCTCTGACGGATGCGGGACATTACGGCAGTCACGATAGGGTCGACCGCCTCGGCTGGCAGCGTAAAGCAACCGCTCTCGGTAACAATGTCGATTGTTTTTCGAGTACTGTCGACGATCACTCGGCAGGTCTTGCACTCGCGCAGATGCTCCTCAAGATGGGCCCGGAGGTCCGAACTGGCGGTGTCGTCGATGTAGTCCCCGAATTCGGCCAGGAAGTCAGCGCAGCTAAGCATCGGTTTTGTCCTGACGAATAAAGTGGGGGGCGAGGCTCTCTCGAAGCATCAATCTTCCCCGTAAAACCCGAGCTTTTAGAGCAGGAATGCTCAATTCCAGCGCTGCTGCGGCCTCTTCTGTCGAAAGCTGGTTTATATCACGCAAGAGCACGGCAACGCGGTATTTCTCCGGAAGCCGCAGGACTGCTTCCCGAACCAGGTCGTTGACTTGCGAAGCTGAACACATCTGCTCCGGGTTGTCCTCCCACTTCTGGACCTGTCTCGGGCGAAATCCCTCATCGTCTTCCATCTCTGCCAGTGATTCAGAGGGCTTGCGCTGCCGTAGAAGCTCGGTCCCAGTATTGATTGCAATGCTGGTCAGCCAAGTCGAGAACTTGGATCGTCCCTGGAAACGGCCTATATTTTCAAACGCTTTCAAGAACACTTCCTGTGTCGCGTCGCGAGCATCTTCAATGTTTCCCACGAGCCCTGCCAAAGCTCCAAAGACCCGCCGGGAGTGCCGTCGCACCAGTTGCTCAAACACGTCGATGTCGCCCTGCTGGACTCTCGCCACGAGGGCCGCATCGGGATCATCGGGAACAATGACATCGGAGGTAGGACGGGACTTGCCGGAGAAAGGATACAAATCTTTTGGGCCGAAAACTCTCCTTGGAGGGAAATCGGGCGTGGCCCCGACGCCTGCCTGCACCGTATTGAGGAAGTTGGCCAAACCCGACACCACCACCGCCTCGACGATCTGGAGCTCCGTAAAGCCTTGCGTGCGGAGCCGCTCCGTCTCAAACCGTTGGCTTGACCGGACTGGGAGACTCGCGAGTTTGCGGGTTTCGTCCAGCAAGACCCGATCCGTCCCTGATATCCCGCTATGGTGGTGATCTTCGACGATCCGGTCGCACTCCTCTGGTGGAATTCCCCGTATGTTCAATACCTGGCCATGCAGGGTCGCGCAGTACGTGTTCAGATTGGCGGCCGAAATAGCCAACAGAACATACTCCTTCTGAACACGATTCAACCCGTCTTCGTGAAACAGAACGGATTCGAGCAATCCTAATTCCGCTTCCACCAACTCTGGAACCGCGCTCTGTAGCCGGTAAAGATTCGGCACAAAGCCGAACTGTTCGCGAAGTACGCTGTAGGCGTGAGAATCAGAGGCTGAGCCCGAGGATGAACCGAGATGTGGCCCCGCGCCTTCCGGCCAATCGAGCGGTTCGGGGATTTTCGGAGGTTCGTACGAACCGGGTGATCGCAGATCTGTGTCAAGCGGCGGGCGTAGCCCATCCGCTAGAGTACAAAGCATCACCGCCACAGCGGTCGTCGCGACCGCTTCCAGAATAGCTGTATCGTCGAACGCGGCCTCCCTGAGTTCCCCAATGTCCCGCCCCGAGACCCAAAGGCCATGTTTCGCGAGCTTGAGCGAGAAGTCGGAAAGCACAGTGTTGCGGTCGGGCACGGCGGCAAGGGAATGTCCGAACAGCGCCCGGCAATAGTCGCTGCCCCGGACCGTTGCCACACTGTTCAGGATGGCTTCTTTCTCAGTCCTGCTGAGCCTACCTGGACGAACAACAACCGCCTCTATGAGTTGCTGCTCGGCCTCAATGACACCCGGCAAGGCACTCTGGACTCGAAATAGGTTAGGCAGAAATCCGTAGGCTGCAATCAGTCCCGGATAGGACCTCAGTGGGTCGTTGGAAATGGTTGCAGGCTGCCTCATACACTCGTAAACAATGACAATCGGGTTGCAAGTATATCGCGAGAGCCTCACGCTAACGGCTAAACCCTGCAACATCAACGATCTGCTGGTGTAAACTTGTCCGCACTTGGGGGTAGGGGATATGAGCTATCTGCGAAACCAGCAGTATGACGAAAAAGACTTTCCGGCATTCGCCGCCATCCGGGAACAGATAGGTTTTTTGCCTAATTTCTTCGTGGCGCAGACCGCGCGCCCGGACATGGTCGAAACGGAGATCGCCATGACCGGCAATCTCATTGCCAAAGAAGGCGCTCTGCCGCGACGGCAAAAGGAATACATCTTTCTGGTGTGCTCGGCGGCAAACCTCAGCACGTATTGCGTGACCGCGCATTGCGAGATGGTGCGCATGTTGAAGCTTGAGGGTCCGGAACCGGAGCAGATCGCGATCGACCACGTCCATGCCAAGATTTCGGTCGCCGACAAGGCGCTTTTGAATTTCTGCGCCAAGCTCAACAGCCAGACATCCAAAATCGGACCGCATGACGTCGAAGGCCTTCGTACGTACGGATTCAGCGAGGAGCAGATACTTGAGGCCGTCCTCCTTGTGGGTTGGGCGAAATTCGCTAACACCGTCGCGTTTGGCCTTGGAACCGTGCCCGACTTTGAAAACCGAAGAATCGCTGAAGAATTAGGGAAGGCTCAAGCCGGCAGCCGGGAAAGCCAGGTGCCGGTAGTAGGCTGACTGCAAACGAAAGCGCACCCATTATTTGGAGGCAAGATTTGCAGCCGCCGTTCCGATCCAAGCAGGAAGTCGTCATCGAGGCACCTTTGGAAGCGGTGTGGTCGTTCAGCATGGATCTCACGAAGATCCCGGAGTTCCATCCTCGCGTGGTCAAGGTTGATCTTCTTTCTGGCAAGACCCTCCGCGAACCCGGCGCGTCATATCAATGTCATCTTTCGGGCGGGAAGCACTGGTGCATCGAGAAGGACATCGAAATTATCCCGCTGCAGAAGATCGTCACTGTGTTGCCAGAGGACACATTCGGTATCAGCAAGATTCTCAGCGATTACAGAGTGGAAACAACGTTCCAAGCGCTCGGCGCTCGTTCAACCAAGGTGGAAATTAGCCACTATTACTCGACGACAACCCTGAAAGCCAAGCTCTTCAACTTAATCGCAAAAGGTAAGATCGCCCGCGAGACCCAGGCAACATTGAACGCTGCCAAAGTCACGATAGAGGCTGCCTGCCGTGCGGGATAGGGCTTATCAGACCGGTTCAAGTACCTCCCCGCTCAGGTGTCTCAACCCCGCGCGCGCTGGCGAGCCGCGAGGTGATCATTCAGCTTCTTGTAGAACCTCTGATTTGCTTCGGCGAGAATCTCGAAAGCCCGCCCGTCGCCGACCAGCTTCACCACGTTACGAGTGCCATCCAAGACGGCGCTACAGTGAGCACAGTCCTTGAAGTGAGAGGACATTGTGGCTCGGAGCCCGGGATCCACGTCGTCGTCAAGATAGTTTGAAATCTGACGCCACACTTCTGCGCATTCGATCTCGACAATCGTTTTGGGCACGTACTTCGCTCCGATCCCAGACTCTCTGGCCTCCGCATCGGCAGACAGGTTCGATTGCCGGTTCGGAGGAATCAAATGTCCTTCCCTATGAGACACAGCAACTCCAAAAAGGTGACAATCTTTCCCTACTACAGTAAGACCGGGGTCGACTCACGGCCGAATACCCGGAATGTCCAGCCGAATTCGGTATAAACCGGTCTTCGCGCAAAGATAGAGGGTCTTGCCGTCGTCGTCGCCCCATGCGAAGTTATGTGGATGCTCCGGGCCGACAATCGTGCCCAGGTGCTTGCCCTCTGGCGAGATGATCCATAAACCACCGGGTCCTGACACGTAGAGATTGCCCTTCTGATCGATCTTCATCCCGTCGAGGGCGTCCTCGCCGTCTGCCGACGTCATATCGAAGAAGACTTTGCCGTTCGACAACGTTCCGTCGGTGTTCACTTCGTACCGCACTATGATCTTCTTCTTCTCGTCCCAATTGTCCACGTAGAAGTACTTCTCATCCGGTGAAAATGCGAGCCCATTCGGGCCACTCAGTTCTTTCGTCAGCAGCTCGACGTTCTTCCCGTCGGGAGACACGCGAAACACTCCGCTGTAGGACAACTCTTTCCGTGGGTCATCGAAGAACTTCGGAAGTCCAAACGGCGGATCAGTGAAATACAGCGCCCCATCCGACTTGTAGACGAGATCGTTGGGGCTATTGAGCCGCTTTCCTTCATACCGGTCAGCCAGTACTGTGAACTGGCCGTTCTTCTCCATACGAACCACGCGCCGGTTGCCATGCTGGTTGATTGTGAGCCTTCCCTGCTTGTCGAGCGTGAGCCCATTGGAACCGGGTTGACCGTACTCGCCGATGTCCATGCCGCGGTAACCGCTCTTGGTCATGAAGATCGACAGCTGCCCGTCTTGTATCCAACGGTAGATCAGGTTGTTGTTGGGATCACTGAAAAGAAGGTACCCGTCGGTTTCTTCGGTGCGCGGTACCCAGATAGGCCCTTCGGTAAACAGGAATCCTCCAGCAAGCTTCTCGATCTTTGCGCCGGTCGAAACGATCTCGTCCAGTGCCGGATCCTTCCTGGTGACCTGTGCGAGACTCTCGCTGATCGCAACTTTGGGTGACTTGTAGAAATCGAGTGTTGCCGACTTGATCCAGATGAAGTTCTGCGGGCTGTAGGAGATCGGGCCATTGATCCCAAAGACGGCAAGCTGAATGTGCTGCCCTGGTTGGGCGTCCCTGGTAATGATCACGCGATTGGGAGCGTTGAATCCTTTGATCACGGGCCCGCCAAGCTGACCCAGGACCCGTGGCATCTTGCCGTTTACCCAGACCTCAGCATAGTCGTCGATCACGATCTCAAAAGCGATTGTCGAACCTGCGGTGCTGAAGTTTCCGACCTTTTCGGGAATAGTGACGTTGATGCGGTACCAGTTGAAACAGACCTTGGCAGTGGAACGCCGCTGGTCAAGAGTCGCGGCATCGATGGCTTCCCATTGAGAATCGTCGAAGTTTGCGGGACCCGCGTGAGGCATGTAATCGTACGTCCGGATCGGTGCACCGCTCGGTTTTAGGTCGGGACCCACAGCACGCGAGTCGGCGTCCTCGATTTTCACGTCGTGGTAGCGCCACTGGCCGCTCACCAGTTGCACTCCTTCGTGGGAAGCCAGGTCGATCACTGCGTCCGGACGACCCACGGGAGGGTCTTGCGTCGTCTGTGCGCCCGCCCTTACCAGGGAGAACAACAGAAGCAAACCCAGCGCTGGCAAAACACTCCGCATATGCAGTCGTGTGTTCATGTTCCTCTCTCGCTTAGCGAACCTTCACAACGTAGTAGAGGAACGGATCGGTTACTTCCAGAAACTGGTGCGGCACGCCGTGGGGCACGATAATGACGTCGCCCTTCGCAATCTGCCGGGTTTGCCCGTTACGGATGCTGACACCGCGTACCTCATCCGGCGCCGTGGTCTTGGCGTCAATCGCCTCGCCCCCGGTGATGAATGTCGCCGCGCCTTGCAGTACATAGATCACGTCCGCATCTTTCGTATGGATCTCGGCCTGCCCGGGCTTCTCACGACGGCTGGCGTGGACCATGTAGTTACGGCCATCGCTCGCGTCGAACAACACCGCACCCTTGGAGAAGGCTTCGTCGACTTTGCTTTTCTCCCAATAGGACACGACGGGCACAGGATCGCCGCCCATGGCTGTCTCTGATGCGAAGGCGTTCGAGCCTGCAATGGCGAGCTTCTCATCCTGGTCGGCGCTGGCTGCGCCGCTCACGCCCACACCGCCTACGATCTGGCCATCTGCGACAATGGGGATCCCCCCGATCAGCGGAGTGAAGTTTTCGAGCGCCGTCATCACCGTACGGCCTTTGCCGCTGGAGTTGATCAACTCTTCGAAAAAGCGTGTGGGCTTCTTAAACATGACGGCGGTCTTGGCTTTGCCGATGGAGATGTTCGCACCCGCGGAGAACGTGCCATCCAGCCGTTCGAGGGCCATCAAATTTCCGCCATCGTCAACTACAGCAATGACGCCGCCTGGCGCCTGTAGCTTTTGCGCCTCGGCCTTCGCGGCGGCAATAACCTGTTCCGCTCCCTGCAAGGTGAGCGTCTTCTTCTCGACAGTCTGGGCATTCGCGAGGCTCGCAAGACACAGAACCACAGCCGCGAAGCCTGCGCAACGAGTCAATTTCGCTTGAGTGTTCATGGGCTCCTTACCTCTCTTTGAGGGTTGAAGGGCGCGAACGTCCAGGTTCGAATCCGTTCGCGCTCCTCGGTTGATCGCCCCTACATGACAGGCGAGCTAAAGCTTGCCTCGCCCAGATTTGCTTCCGCCCAGGCGCACCAGATCACTACCTTCTTTACGTTCTTCACGTAGCCGGGCACGACGATTTCCTTCTTGTACTTGTCGCCTATGAAGGCCTTCGTCTTCAGCTTGTCGACCAGGTAGACGTTGCCATCGGAGTCCACCAGCTGCCAGTGCGGATCCGGAGTATCAGGAACGACGAAATCGTCTGACAATGTCAGGACACTTTTGCCATCGCGCGTGCTGTGAGTGACGTGCCCCTTGTTGGCCTTCGGACCCTGGAACTGGCCAGTAGTGTGCGCGTCTTGAGCAACCGCCGAGACGGCGAACAACATAGTCGCCATCAGCAGTCCACGGAGGAGAAATTGCATTGCCTTATTCATGTTCATCCTTTACCTCGTGCTTGAAGATTGATTCGTGAGCCTGCTCACGCGGTGGGCGATGAATCGTTAACGATTCGCGAACCCGATTCGATGTGGGCTCATGTGCCGTGCCGAGCTGCTCACGTGGCAGTGGGATTCAGAAGTGTCACGAAGGTTTCAAAGGCCTGTCCTCGTGCGCGATCTGGAAGGCTTGTCACCCTAAGGTTGCGACGGCATCCCATGGACTGGGAAGCATGATTGCGGAGGCTCGCTAAAACTTGGAGTCAGAAAAACTGAAGACCGCAGAAATATTGCCGAAGGATCTGTCGAGCGTTGAGCAGACTAGCTGCGGGCAGCGGTCGTGGCCTTGCTCGGAGGATCTCGACGCGCTAATTGCCGCGCCCGAATATCACACACTATTGTTCGAGAACGAATGCGTCCGCGTTCTCGATGTGCGGATTCCAGTTGGCAGAACGACGCCCGTACACACTCATTGCTGGCCGAGCGTGCTCTACCTCTTGAGCGCAGGCGATTTTGTCAGGCGCGATCCGGAAGGGAGAATTCTCTTGGACACAAGGACCACGCCACCCCAGACCCAGTCCCCGCCCCCATCCACTCATTGGTCGCCGCCCCTTCCACCTCACTCGGTAGAGAATGTAGGGAAAACCGAAATTCGAGTTGTGAGCGTAGAGATTAAGAACCAGTCCTAGAAATCGCAAGCTCCCTTTCCGTTGACGGCCAAGAATTTCTGTGTCACTTCCCTTCGATCTCGGAATCACACCACGCAGATTCCATGAACAGCATCGAGCAAATCCCGGTAGTCGACGCGTTGAACCAAGCGCCAAAGCCCGTGCCGCATCTCTTGGCACCTCAGTCGCCGCCCAAACTGGGCGCATTGGCATCTTTGAAGAGTCACTGGCCGGAATATCTGATGGAAGCGGGATTGCTCGGTGCCTTCATGGTGTCAGCTTGCGTTTTTGGTGCTCTGTATGAACTTCCGCACTCTCCCGTCCATCAGTCGATCATGTCAGCCCTGTTGCGGCGCCTTCTGATGGGAATCTCGATGGGACTGACTGCAATTGCCATTATTTATTCCCCTTGGGGGAAGCAGTCAGGCGCGCACATCAACCCTTCAGTGACGTTCACTTTTCTTCGCTTGGGCAAAATCAAGGCCTGGGACGCTGTCTTCTATATTGCCGCGCAGTTCACGGGGGCGGCGGTGGGCGTTTTTCTGGTGGCAGAGTTCCTTGGCCGCCAGGTGTCTGACCCCGCTGTGCGCTACGTGGTCACAACTCCCGGTCCGCAAGGACCGTGGGTAGCGCTGCTGGCTGAATTCGTGATTGCGGCGGGAATGATGTCGGCTGTGCTGTATTTCTCGAACCATCACCGGCTCTCCGGCTACACCGGAGTCTTCGCGGGACTCCTAGTCGCAACCTATATAACGATCGAGGCGCCGTTCTCAGGAATGAGCATGAATCCCGCCCGGACGTTCGGCTCTGCGGTTCCTTCGGGAATATGGGACGGATTCTGGGTCTACCTCATCGCGTCCCCGCTGGGCATGCTGGCCGCCTCCGAGTTCTACCTCTGGCGAGCGGGAACAATCGCCGTCAAGTGCTGCAAACTTCACCACAACAACAGTAAGCGCTGCATCTTCTGCGGAGCCAATGGAGGATTCGCATCATGACCGACAATCGCTATGACGTGATCATCATCGGAACCGGTGCGGGCGGCGGAACGCTCGCCTACCACTTGGCGCCATCCGGCAAGCGGATCCTGATTCTTGAGCGCGGCGACTACGTTCCTCGCGAAAAAGCAAACTGGGACCCTCAGGTCGTCAACGTGGACGGCCACTACAATACCAAGGAGTCCTGGCTCGACAAGGACGGCAAGGATCTGCACCCGCACACCAACTATTACGTGGGCGGCAACACCAAGTTTTACGGCGCTGCTCTGTTTCGTCTGCGCAAAGAGGATTTCGGCGAACTGCGCCACCACGGTGGCATCTCACCAGCATGGCCGATCCGCTATGACGAGCTGGAGCCGTACTACACGCAGGCCGAGAATCTCTATCAGGTACACGGGAACCGCGGAGAAGATCCGACCGAACCGGAGGCCGGTTCCCCTTATCCATGGCCGGCGGTGAGCCATGAGCCACGCATTCAGCAACTGTCCGACGACTTCGCGCGCTCGGGACTGAAGCCCTTCCACGTGCCGGTCGGCGTCATGCTCGACGAGAAGAATCCGCACAAGAGCCGCTGCATCCGCTGCAACACCTGCGACGGATTCTCCTGTCTGCTTGGCGCCAAGTCCGACGCGCAAGTTGTCTGCATCGATGAGGCGATCAAACATTCCAACGTTACCCTGCTGACTAATTCGCTGGTGAAGCGGTTGGAAACGGATTCATCGGGTCGCCAGGTGAAAGGCGTAGTTGTGGAACGCGGCGGCGGCCTGGAGACGTATTCCGCGGATGTGGTTGTCGTCTCCTGTGGCGCGATCAACTCGGCCGCGCTGCTGCTGCGCTCTGCCAATGACAAGCATCCACGCGGACTTGCCAACAGTTCGGATGTTGTGGGCCGCCACTACATGGGACACACAAATTCGGTAATGATGGCCATTTCAAAGTGTCCCAACCCCACGATTTTTCAAAAGACGCTGGGAATCAACGACTTTTATTTTGGTTCGAAAGACTTCGAGTACCCCATGGGGCACATCTCGTTCGTTGGCAAACTGGACGCAATCACTCTGAAGGCTGGCGCACCGGCCATCGCCCCGAACTTCACGCTGGAACTCATGGCCAAGCACTCGCTCGATTTCTGGCTTACGTCCGAGGACCTGCCCGACCCCAACAATCGGGTGACCATCGGTCGTGACGGCAAGATTGTAATGACTTACACACCCAACAACCTGGAGGCACACGAGCAGCTCAAGTCAAAACTGAAGCAGGTCATGAAGCAGACGAACTGCACCATGCATGGACATGACTGTCATCAAGGGCTGTTTGGGCGAAACCTGTACGTGGGACAACAGATTCCACTCGCCGGCGTGGCCCATCAGAACGGCACCATTCGCTTTGGACAGGACCCGAAGACTTCGGTATTGGACGTGAACTGTAAAGCCCATGACGTCGACAACCTCTACGTTGTAGACGGGAGTTTCTTCCCATCGAGCGCTGCCGTCAATCCGGCGCTCACCATCATGGCCAACGCACTTCGAGTGGGCGACCACTTGATGAAACGCCTGGG
Source organism: Acidobacteriaceae bacterium (assembly GCA_003154055.1). GTDB lineage: Bacteria > Acidobacteriota > Terriglobia > Terriglobales > Acidobacteriaceae > Acidiflorens. The sequence goes on along the minus strand of PMCH01000214.1, from coordinate 18,476 downwards.
AGTGTCCGAGACGACGTACGAACAGAATCGGCAGCAGGACCGGGAACTTGCGGTGAGCAGGTAATCGAGACATGAAGCTACTCTTTCGACCAAATCGCCTTCACCAGAGTGTGTTAGCAATCTGGGTATGGTCGCTGGTTCTGGCTGTTCCCCAGATCTTCACCCAGTACGCCCTGGCCCAACAGAACCCCGCTCTGGTTGAGGGCGTAGACGCCATCGGAATCACGGTCTCCGACATGGATCGGGCAGTGGAGTTCTATTCCAAGGTCCTCACGTTCGCAAAGGTATCGGACACCGAAGTCGCCGGGGAGAGCTACGAGCATCTCGAAGGTGTGTTCGGATTGCGGATGCGCGTGGTACGAATGAGGCTCGGCGACGAATTTATCGAACTCACCGAGTATCTCGCCCCGAAAGGTCGCCCGATCCCAGTTGATTCACGCAGTAATGATCGGTGGTTTCAACACATCGCGATCATTGTCAGCGACATGGATAAAGCTTATGCCTGGTTGCGTCAGAACAAGGTCGAACACGCTTCCTCGGGACCACAACGCCTTCCGGACTGGAACAAGAACGCGGCGGGCATCTCGGCGTTCTACTTCAAGGATCCAGATGAGCACCCAGTGGAGGTGCTGCAATTTCCTCCAGACAAGGGTTTGGAAAAGTGGCACCGCCCCCATTCCAGCGATAAGCTGTTTCTCGGCATCGACCATACCGCAATCGTGGTGTGGGACACCGACGCCAGCATCAAGTTCTACCGCGACCTGCTGGGCATGCATGTGGCCGGACAGAGTGAGAACTACGGAACCGAGCAGGAGCATCTTAACAACGTGTTTGGCGCCCACCTGCGTATCACCGCATTGCGCGGAGCAAGCGGACCGGGGATTGAATTGCTGGAGTATCTGGCACCTCGGGACGGACGGCCTTTCCCATCGGACGAACAGGCAANNGGCGTGGTTGCGAATCAAACCGGACAGCTGGGATTCAGCAAAGCTCTTCTAGTACGCGATCCCGACGGCCACGCAATCGAAATTGAGGAGAAGTAGGGGGGGATGTGAGTGCAACCAACGTCCAATCCGTTTTGTCCACAACTGACTGGCACTTGGATCTTGCCTGCGATGCGCCATCCAGATTCTTGGTGGCCGACCCAAGCATCGACGATCCGGTGAACGATACCGGGTTCGGCCCTCGGGGTGGTGATTTGCAGCTTTCAGATGAGTTTGATTGTTTGGTCAGGCTGATTTGCGAAGGAAGCGGAGAGGTCTCATGACGCAGGAAGAGATTCGACTGTCAGAATCCGGAGTCCGCCGGAAGCACTGGAAACGGTGGGGGCCATATCTCAGCGAACGGGCGTGGGGTACCGTGCGCGAAGACTACAGCTCTGGCGGCACAGCTTGGGAATACCTGTCGCATGACCATGCCCGTTCTCGCGCCTACCGCTGGAACGAAGACGGCCTGGCTGGCATCAGCGATCGGAAACAGAACATCTGTTTTGCCCTGGCCCTATGGAACGAGCGCGACCCCATCCTGAAAGAACGGATTTTCGGCTTGACGGGCAACGAGGGCAATCACGGCGAGGACGTGAAGGAGTACTACTTCTACCTCGACTCAACCCCTACGCACTCGTACATGAAGTACCTTTACAAGTATCCCCAGGCGGAATTTCCCTACGGTCAGCTGGTGGAGGAAAACCGGCGACGCGGGAAGAACCAGCCGGAATTCGAACTGCTGGACACAGGAGTATTCAACGACGAACGCTACTTCGATGTGTTTGTCGAATACGCTAAGGCCGACACCGAAGACATCCTCGTCAAGCTCACGGTCGCGAACCGCGGGCCGGAAGCGGCTAGTCTTCGGCTGCTGCCGACGGTGTGGTTCCGCAATACATGGTCGTGGGGAGGGCGCGAGCGGCGGCCGGAGTTGCACCAAGCGCGCCCGGCTCCGAACCCGGTGATTGAGCTGAATCATGATCAGCCAGGTAACCGCTGGCTGCATTGTGAAGGCTCTCCGGAGTTGCTCTTCACCGAGAACGAAACCAATGCCCGCCGACTGTTCGGAGTCGAGAACCGTACGACCTACTTGAAAGATGGCATTAACGACTACGTCGTTAACGGCACCGCGGATTCGGTCAATCCGGAGCAGGCCGGCACAAAGGCTGCCGCTCACTACAAGCTCACGGTTGGAGCGGGAGAGACGGTCGTTGTCCGCTTGCGCCTGGCCGACTCCGACTTCAAAGGCAAGAACGCCTTTGCCAGCTTCGATAAGACGTTTGCTCTCCGCCAGCGAGAAGCCGACGAGTTCTATGGCACGGTAATTCCTCAGGACCTTTCGGCGGATGCGCAGAACGTCATGCGTCAGGGCTTTGCAGGCATGTTGTGGTCCAAACAGTTCTACCACTACGTCATAAACGATTGGCTGAAAGGCGACCCCGGTAATCCTCCCCCGCCCCCGGCGCGCGCCAAGGGTCGCAATCACGAGTGGACTCACTTGTACAACGCGGACGTGATCTCCATGCCCGACAAGTGGGAATA
>PMCH01000214.1:0-15936 GCA_003154055.1 Acidobacteriaceae bacterium | reverse complement strand
TGGCGCGTCTACAAGATCGACAAGAAGCGCAAGGGAAAGGGTGATCGCGCATTCCTGCAGCGTGTCTTCCACAAACTGATGTTGAACTTCACTTGGTGGGTGAACCGCAAGGACGCCGATGGCATGAACATCTTCCAGGGCGGCTTCCTGGGCCTGGACAACATCGGTGTTTTCGACCGCAGCGCGCCGTTGCCCACCGGTGGCTACATCGAACAATCGGACGGAACCAGCTGGATGGCGATGTACACCCTCAATCTGCTCGCGATCGCACTGGAGTTGGCGAAGGAAGAGCCATGTTACGAAGATGTGGCCAGCAAGTTTTGGGAACACTTCATCTACATCGCCCACGCGATGAGCCATCGCGGCCACGACGGCATGGGACTGTGGAACGAGGAAGATGGCTTCTTCTACGACGTGCTCAAGCTACCCGATGGCAACCAATTCCCAATGAAGATCCGCTCCATGGTGGGGTTGATCCCGTTGTTTGCGGTGGAGACTCTCGAATCGGACGTTCTCGACAAGCTGCCTGATTTCAAGCGGCGTCTGGAGTGGTTCATCGACAACCGGCCCGATCTCACAAAGAATCTTGCCTGCATGCGCACCGAGGGCATGGGCGAGCGGCGACTGTTGTCCATCGCCGACTCCGATCAACTCCGAAGCATTCTCAAGTTCATGTTGGACGAGCGCGAGTTTCTGTCGCCGTACGGCATTCGGGCCATGTCACAGTTCCATCGTGACAACCCGTACAAGCTCGGAGTGAACGGGATGGAGCACCGAGTGGACTATGAGCCGGGCGAGTCGTCGACGGGGCTATTCGGCGGCAACTCCAATTGGCGCGGCCCCATTTGGTTTCCGGTGAACTACTTGCTCGTCGAGTCGCTTCAGAAGTTTCACCACTACCTTGGCGACGACTTCAAGGTTGAGTTCCCCACGGGATCGGGAAGGATGATGACCCTGTGGGAAGTGGCAGGAGAACTGTCGCGTCGCATGACGAACATATTTCTCCAAGATGAGAGAGGGCGCCGGCCGGTGTTCGGGAATCTCGAAAAGTTCCAAACCGACCCACACTGGCGTGACCTAGTCCTGTTTCACGAATATTTCCACGGCGACTCCGGGGCGGGAGTAGGAGCCAGCCATCAGACCGGATGGACTGGTTTGGTCACCAAGTTAATACAACAGAGCGGAGAATCCCGCGAACGCAAGAAAACGGAAGCGGCGGTTGCCGACATAGCAGCAGACTGAATTCATAAGGAGAAATGGAAATGAAAGCGATTAGTGTGTTCCCAGGAAAGCCCAACAGCGTCCACGTGGCCGATTTGCCAAAGCCGTCGCTGGATCAGATTCCGAACGGCCGTGGCGTTCTTGTCAAAGTTCTACGGGTTGGGGTGGACGGCACCGACAAAGAAATCAACGCCGCTGAATACGGAGCAGCGCCTCCCGGATACGACTTCCTGGTCATCGGCCACGAAGGCTTCGGTCAGGTTGAGGCTGTCGGCCCGAATGTCACCGAAGTGAAGCCCGGCGACTATGTCGTGGCCACTGTGCGCCGCCCAGGCACGAGCATCTATGACCTCATCGGCACCAACGACATGACCACGGACGACACGTACTACGAGCGCGGTATCAATCTGCGGCACGGCTACTTGACGGAACACTACGTCGATGATGTCGAGTTCATCGTCAAAGTGCCCAAAGGCCTGAAGCACGTCGGAGTGCTGCTGGAGCCCACCACGGTCGTCGAGAAAGGGATTCACCAGGCTTACGAGATCCAGCGCCGACTTAAGGTGTGGCGTCCGCGCAAGGCTGCGGTGATGGGGGCCGGGACCATAGGCTTGCTGGCCACGATGGTTCTGCGATTGAAGGGTCTGGATGTCACAACGTTTGCTCGTACGACCAAGCCTTATCTGAACGCGGACCTGATCGAAGAACTGGGCGCCCGCTACGTCTCGACAAAAGAAACATCCATCCTGGATGCCGCGAAGCAGTACGGCCCATTCGACCTCGTCTTTGAGGGCACCGGCAATTCAAGTGTGGTATTCGATGGAATGCAAGTGTTGGGCAAGAACGGTGTATTGGTCCTCGCCAGCGTGACGGGTGGCGACAAAATGATCTCGATCCCTGCGGATCGCATTAATCTCGAATTTGTTCTCGGGAATAAGGTCATGGTCGGAACCGTAAACGCTAATCGGGAATACTTCGAAATGGGAGTCGGTCATATGTCACAGGCGGAGGCGGAGTATCCGGGATGGCTCAGCAAGCTTCTCACCGACCCGGTGAAGGGCCTGGAGAACTATAGCGAGTTGTTCCGGAAACTCACCTCTCCGAATGGTGCCATTAAGGTGTTTTGCGAGGTGGCATAAAGACCTGGCACCACTCAACTGAGAACTACTAGTCGGGGCACGCCAAGGCGTGCCCTGCCGTTTGCAGGTGACTCGTCACTTTCTGGTTTTGACTGAGTCTTACCGAAAGAAGATATCCGCTGGGAGATGGCAATTCATGATTCAGTTCACGAAAGAAACATGCGGTGACCTAGACGCTGCTCTCCGCCGCGAGTGGCTTGAAACCAACGGACTCGGCGGCTTTGCTTCGTCGACAATCGTGGGGCTGAACACCCGCCGCTACCACGGGTTACTGGTCGCTGCCACTAAACCGCCGGTTGGGCGTGTTGTCATGCTTTCCAAGCTGGAAGAGACGTTCTTTATCGAGGGGCAAGCGTTTGATCTTTCGGCAAACCAGTACCCTGGTGTCGTTCACCCACAAGGTTTTAAGTACCTCAAACAGTTTCGCCTTGACCCGTTTCCTGTCTTCACCTACGAAATCGAGGGCATCGAGATCGAGAAGTCAGTTTTCATGGTCCATGGTGAAAACAGCACGGTCGTGCAATACGAATTGAAGAAAAACAATCACCCAGAACGACCAACGAAGTTGTGGCTTGAACTCAGGCCGCTGCTTGCGTTTCGCGACTATCACAGCACCACCCACGAGAACGGTGCCATCAATCCAGCGGTCGAGGAGCGTCCTGGATTGGCGAGTGTTGCTCCTTATCAAGGACTGCCGTCCCTGTATCTGGCCCACAATGCTGCCGAACTGCGGAAGACGGGGGACTGGTACCGGAACTTTGAATATGACGTCGAACGCGAACGGGGGCTCGATTTCTCTGAAGACCTCTTCAACCCCTTGGTTCTGCGTTTCGACCTGCGCCTTCGCCGTCAAGCCTCGGTCATTGCCGCCACGGCGCCGCACGATGTTGTCCAAGTGGCTGAATATCGGCAGGCAGAAATCACGCGTCGCCGGAATGTAGCCGTATCGTCGCCGGTTGATGATGCGTTCGCCCAGGATCTTGCCAGTGCCGCCGACCAGTACATCGTTTCTCGTGGCGACCAGAAAACGGTCATCGCCGGCTATCACTGGTTCAGCGACTGGGGCCGCGACACCATGATCGCCCTGCCCGGCCTCACCCTGCCGACCGGCAAGCATGACATCGCGCGAAGCATTCTGCGCACTTTCGCGAAACACGTGGATCAGGGGATGCTACCGAACCGTTTCCCGGATGCGGGGGAAACACCGGAATACAACACAGTCGACGCCACGCTGTGGTTCTTCGAGGCAGCTCGTGCTTTCCTCGCGTATACCGGCGACGTTGAGTTTGTGCGCAATGAACTCTATCCCGTGTTCGCGGACATCATTTCCTGGCATGTCCGTGGCACGCGTTACGGAATTAAGGTGGATCCCAGCGGACTGCTCACGTCGGGTGAGCAAGGCGTCCAACTCACCTGGATGGATGCCAAGGTCGGTAACTGGGTCGTAACGCCACGTCGAGGCAAGCCTGTTGAAATCCAGGCGCTCTGGTATAACGCTCTTTGCATCATGGAGGATTTGGCCCGCAAATTCGGGGACGAACCCGGTCAGAAGCGTTACCGCAACATGGCAACGGTTGCGAGCTGGAGTTTCAATCGCCTCTTTTGGAATGAGAGCACGGGCTGTCTGTACGATGTGACAAACGGTGCGCCGCCAGACCCGTCCATCCGCCCTAACCAGGTCTTTGCAGTCGGCCTGACACACAGTATGCTGTCGCCCGAACGCGCCAAGAGCGTGGTGCAGAAAGTTCAAGAGCATCTGCTCACGCCGTATGGTCTGCGCAGTCTGGCACCCAACGATCCGCAATACCGCGGTCGGTACTCAGGCGGCCCCACTGAGCGTGATGGTGCTTATCATCAAGGAACCGTGTGGCCGTGGCTGTTGGGACCGTTCATTACCGCATACGTCAAGGTAAACGGAGGCAGTGATGCCGCCCGCCGGCAGGCCGGCGACTGGCTGGCTCCATTGAAAGCTCATCTCGCAGACGGCGGATTGGGACACATCGCGGAGATCTTCGATGGCGACGCACCTCAGCGGCCTTGTGGATGCGTGGCACAGGCCTGGAGTGTGGCTGAGATCCTGCGGGCTTACGTTGAGGATGTGAAGAGCGTTCGTCCAGCGGCGCGGGTCGAGAGACTGGAGCCGCAAGCTCGCCTCCATGCGAAAGACAGAGCAGAAGCTCGGGACGCAGTTCCACAAGCTGCAACTTAAGGCCGAACTGCTCTCAGATTTTTCAGTACGCGTAAGGTGGCCTCTAAATATTGAACATCTACCTTGCTTGGCAAACCGTCAGTCTCTAACCGACACTTTTCCCAACGTTGTCTGTACAGGAAGCGAATACGGTCTAGCTCCAAGGCCATCAGTTCGTCGTAGTAGCGTTCCAACTCCTGCGCGGTGGCGAGCTTCTCAGCTTGCGATGTCGGCTTCTTTATGTGGTGGTAATCGCGATACTCCCTGAGCGTCGGTGTTTTGTCGCTCCTAAGGCCGGAGTTCGTTGGCACCATCGAGAGTCGTTCCTTCGTCCACAGATTGATTTCCTCGACTTCATCGGGTTCGGCCCATGGTGAAATGACTACCCCTTGCAGGAGGTCCCGCAGTGAGATCCGCCGGCGTTTGCAATCGTGAACCCAGGGTTGGCGGGGATTCTCAGCAAGCGGCACGCGATGGGGAAAGTTGTTCAAATCGAAGTGCCGATTGCCCCCGTCCAAGGGATTGCCGGACGTTAAAATAGCTCGCACCTCGGACTCGGCCGCATACTTCTCTTGCTTAGTCGTAATGAACTCCATTGCATTGAACCGGTCAGTGAGGTGACCCGTTCCGTACTGAATCAGGCCAATATGTGTGTCGTCAAGCATGCCATCGAGGGACTCCTTCAAGAGTCCGTATCTCGACTTCACAGCCACGCCGTCATGACCAAACTGCTCCCAAATCGCTAGATCCTCCTCGCGAAATAGGTACCAGCATGTGATGAAGTACATCTCTCGAGACTGAGCCAATGAACCGAGATGGTTATTCAGAGCTAACTCATCTCTGATGTCGTAGGGGTCGAGTCGTAAGACGCGGCGAACGTACTGCTCGGGCGGCAACCCTTCGCTTTCGTCATCAAACAGATCTGTGCGACGAAAATATAGTTCCTGGTTGGCCATCAGGTCACGGAACTTCCGGAGATCCAGGAATCGCCAAATCACCGCTTCAGATGGAGCTTCTTTCTGACTGTAGTATGGAAGGACAGGCATTCTCCATTATCCTATTCCCGACGTTTCGGCTTCGCCCTCGCTACAAGCCACGCGGTCGCATAAGGCCAAAATCGCCAAGCAGAAAGAGCTGCACGGACAGGTCATCCCGGGTGGCTTTGCGCGAGGCGGCCATACTCCCGAGCCGCATCAACCAGCTCCGCCACAGAAGCTGGCCGGATACCCCGCGCTCGGTTGATGTCGCCAATTTCGAAAGCGATTCGCCATTGTTGGAACAACACACGGTAGGCGTCGAAGAGACTGAGCTTCGGGTCGTAGATGTGGGTTGCTTCCGAGGTGACCCCATTCAACTCAACGATCTTCATGTTGCGGCCTGCCCTAAAGTCTTGACGCGAAGGAACACGAATATCAAAGCGCCCGAAGAAGAAACCGTCGAAGGTCTTGGCGATGCGGTCGATGACTTCTTCCAAATCTGGGGTTATCGTCTCGCCTCCATCGAGAAAGATGGCACCGCGGCAATGGGTCCCGATCTCAACCAGTTGCACACTCTCTCCCGCCGCGGGCACCTCTTGAATTCGCTCTGAATTCTTGCGCAGGTAGAAGTCTGACATACAAACCGCGCGGTCATCCGCGAGGATCAACTCTTCCAACGTACGCTTTCCGTCACCGAGAAGAACGGGCATTCTCTTTTCAGTCACAGAGAAAACTCGACCTCGTTCGCTACCCGGGTAGCGATAATAAAAGACCCCATACTCCTCGCCCGGAACATACTCCTGCAAAATCGCGGGGAACGACGAGTGCGTCAGATACTCGCACAATTGCTCCGGCGAGCGGACGATCGCCACCCCCGAGCCACGCTGCCCAGCATCAGGTTTCAACACGACCGGAAACTGCAGCCCATGCCGCCGCATGAATTCCTCAGCTTCAGCAAGGCGTTGGGAGGGAACTCCACATGCCAGAAGAGTGGAACACGGCAGCCATTGAGCGGCGTTTTTCAATTGCTCCAGGATCTGATGTTTGGACTCGCCCACAAATCCGCCCGCCGGAATCGCTGGGTTGGCCGCGGTAAACAATGTCCAACTTCGGAACCTGATTCCGAGATAAGCGATGTAGGCAACCACCGGCGGATAAAACAAATAAGGAGGCCAGAACTCCCAGCGAGACCAACGTTTCAACCATCCGAATAATCCGCTGAGCGCCCGACTCAAGGCGCCACCGGACGACCGTCTTTGTTGAACAGAGTCGAGTTCCATCGCGAGTGGCATGATTTCAAATCGCTGCACTGCCGACACTCACAGCCAATTCCGTGCGGTCAGCTCTCTCAATCTCTATCGAATGAATCTGCTGAATCTGAGCCATAGTGCAAGGACTACCGCGGAAATGACCCATCTGTATGAGTCCAGGCGTAACCACTACTTCGCTATAACTCAGCGTCTTCACGTCATCGCGGTGTACGCACAAACTGAATGGCCCGGGATCTCCCGCGTGTGATGCGTGAAGTATCCGCAGCCAGGACAAGGAGCCGGCATCCGATTCATGCCACGCCGTGCGACACACCGCTCCGCGTGCACTCTCTGCCCGATCGTCTGAAAGGCTCGATGAAAACCAGTGCCGCGATTCCCACTCATGGGCCTGGAACCCAAGTTGTTTCGAGTCCCAACGCCACTCCCAAATCTTTTGTTCCGATGGAAATACTCCTACGAGCCGAAACGGCATCATTTCTTTGAAGTTCGAAGCGTCGAACACCGCATGCAAGTCCGATAGTGATCGCGAATCAATGAGAGCCGGGATCACTCGTCCTCTGCTCCGTGTCTTGATGTCTATGACGTGCGGAGCGACGGTATTCCAATTCAGCAGTGCGAGCGCGATTCCATATTCGTTGGTGGCAAACCATGTGCCACCGTCGCCGTCGCTGGGATAGATGGCCTGGGCACCTTCGAACTCATGGATCTCAGGAGGAAACCCCGTACCCCGTGCGATTTTCTCGTCACGATTCATTGCCATGATGTACGTGTCGTTACGAGTGACGACAGTCAAAGTGCACATAAGCCCACCGCCTCGGGGTCCCGAGTACTTCGGCGCTTCCGAAACCATCCGCCGAGTGATCCGGCGCCCTTGTTCAACAGCCACGGCGCAATTAGCACTAAGGCGGTCAGCAACCAGGGGAGCAATTTCTGATGGCCGGACGATGTTTTGGGAATGAACCGCCAGATCGCAAAGATCGCGGAGACCCAGACAGCCGAGCAGACCGCTGTCGTCTTGGCAAACATTCGAACCGGAAGCCGTAACGCGCCGGCGGCTACATAAAGAGGTAGACGGCTTCCGGGAATCGCGCGGCTCATCACCAAGGCAAAGGATCCATGCTTCACAAACCAGCGCTCGGCCTTGGCGAGCGACTCGGGCCTTAAGTACTTCTGTAGCCAACGAGACTGCGCCGTGCGCCGCCCGAAACTGGAGCCCAAGCCATACAATCCCATATCTCCCACCCAGATCCCCAGGAACGTGGTCAGAAGTCCGATCCGCGGGTCCAAGCTCCCGCTAGCGGACAGAGTCGCTGCCAGCAGGGTCGCGCCATCTTCGTAAATGAACGTCGCGAAAAATATGGAGAGTGCCAGCGCGGCTTGCGTCTCCGGAAGCGAATGAGAGGAAAGCATGATCGGCTACCCTCGTTCTGCCGCTTCAGTTTCCAGATGCTTCAACGTGGAGGGGGCAATGCCAAATTCGTACGGCAGTTTCACTCCAACTCCGGCACACAGGAGCCTGAGAATGGCATAGTGGTGGATGGCGTGTCCGACACAGAACATGACTTCCCGACCCATGTTAGACCTCACCGCTTCGACCTCAGTTTCGCCATAACCCACGCTGTACGTCACCGCACACTCACGCTGGAGAATTTCGCGAGAAAGGCCTCCGAATTCATCGATCAGATCTTCGGTGACAAGACGTGCACACGTCACCGAGCTCTCCAGTTGCGGGTTTCGACGCCGCTGATCGTAGTTGACCTGGCCAGTCTGAATCCCTCCCGCCAAACAGAGAAAGTGATCGAGCACGTGCCGATAGTGGGCTCCCAGGGACGCCGCGAACTCCCCTTCAAGCGGGCGAGCGTACGTTTCGTCGCCGATGCGATCCAGAAAGATGCAGCCCTGCTGCAGGACATCTCTAACTGCAGTATTCAACGACGGGGTCATCATGTCAGAACCTTTTCCCGAATACCGGAATTTGCATGCGGTACAAGAACAGTGCAATGGCGCTCGTCACCAACACGGCGATGGCAAGGAAGAACAGAAGTCCCTTGTCTCCCTGTACCTCGATGCCCAGGAAGGTTAAGTGGCTAACGATCGCTCCGCCTGTTGCCGCCATCGCCAGAATTGCCCCTGCCCAAACGAAGCGTGGTGTCAGCAGGAGCACAGCAGCGATCAATTCCATAATTCCTGACCCGATGCGCCCTGAGACCTCTACGGTACCGATCGACGCAAACGGAAGGTAGGTGTGGATAAAGCTTCCAAGTTTGGTGAAGATGTAGACCGACTCCGGCGCGGCCGTGAACTTGAAGAAGAGCGTCTGCAACAAGATGATCGCCGCGACAATTCGGCAAGCCCAACTAAAGACCAGGATTGGAGTGGTCATTGGCCGACTCATGGTTGAGATGACTTGGGTGCTCATGGGCGCTCCTTTACTTTCTGATCCCTTCGCATTCCGGCAGTGAAATTCATATATAGGCGTAAGACTCACCAAGCGCGCAGAAGTGACATGAATCAGTCAGATTCTTGAAGGAATGTAGCTCCGTACCTCTGTGTCACCTTTCGAACCGTCGCGCATCCCACGTTAAGTTCGCGGGTGGAATCGACTGGTCGCGCTTTCTGCTTGCTGTCGTCAGTCTTCGACTGGGGCGAAATGGGGGAGCGGACATCATGAGCGCAACACCCTTACAGACTCCCATCACCACGTTGCCATTGCTCCGGTCCGTCCAATCCCAAGAAACCGAAATTGGTTGGTCACTAGATCTCCAGCACGGCCCGTACCACCTCCGGCTGGCGTCGTCCGAGGCAGACCGCATAGCAGCGTTCCGCTTGCGGTTTCTGGTTTTCAACCTGGAGTTGAACGAAGGGTTGGAGGCCGCCTACGCGAACGGGCAAGACACCGATGAGTTCGACGGCATCTGTGACCACCTGATTGTGGAGCACGTGGGTACGGACAAGATTGTTGGAACCTATCGGTTACAGACGGGCGCGACGGCTTCAGCAAACGCAGGCTTTTATAGCGAGCGTGAATTCGATTTCTCACCCTACAAGCAGCTGGGCAACTCCGTGATCGAACTGGGACGTGCCTGTGTGCACCGCGATCATCGCTCCTCCGAAGTCCTCTACCTGCTGTGGCGTGGAATTGCCCAATATGCTATCCACCATGGCGGTCGGTATCTGATCGGTTGTTCTTCGTTGACTTCGCAAGACCCGGCGCATGGTACAGCGGTCTATGACGCGGTGCGGGAGCACTTGGTGGACCCAGAGCTGCGAACCACACCGCAGCCAACGTTCGCAATGCCCCTGAGGTCACCTGAAAATGCCAGTGACAAGATCCCGAAATTGTTGCGTGCGTACTTGGCGGTGGGGGCAAAGATCTGCGGGCCACCTGCTATCGATCACGAATTCAAGACAATTGATTTCCTCACGCTGATGGATCTCGAAGCTTTGCATCCCCGCGTCTATGCGCGTTTTATGAAGAATTGACGATCCGACGATCCCGTCAGTTCACGATCGGCGTTCCCTGTGCGGATACGAGACGCCACTGACTCTCCTCTTTGACAAACACATGAGTGTAGCGACTGCTGGCAGTGAAAGGCGTTTCACCGAATCGTCCGCTCATTTGAGTGCGGCCGGTAATCACGGCCGTAATCCCATAGAGGCGAAGCCGAGATTCCACAGGCTGAATAGCCTCGAATTTGAGCTGACCTGATCCCAGTACCGCGAGCAGGTCCGGCTTCTTGATCTCCGATCCGGTCATAACATCGATCAGCAGAAAGTCGTCTCCAAGAATTCGATCCAATGCCTCTGAGTCACTACCGATGAGTGAGCGGAAGAACTGCTGCTCTACAGCCAGCGGGTCCGATTGATTGTGCATACGTCCTACACTTCCTTTTCTTAGGCGTTGACCCTCGCGAGATTGTTCATGGCAGGAACGTAGAGCCTTTTGATGCTGCTCGCAATCCGTCCGGCGTGTGGCGGAATGTGCCAGGATCTACCTTCAACAACTGCGTTGAGCCTGACTCTAACAGTTCTCCCTGAATCTGGATCGGTTCCGCAATGAATTCGCCCAGCGCGTCGCGTCCAAGGGCACGTCCATCCATGCCGACCAGCAGCAGTTGTTCATGCCCGTCGCTCGTAACAAAGATCGGCGGAATTCCTCCGCTCAGACAGCGCGCTGCGCAGTCACGGTGGACCTTTCCTTGCCCCGGATTCATCACGCCCAGGTAGCACTTGCTGTCTACGATTTCGCCGGTGAGCGTCACAGTTCCCAGATCGCGAGTCGTCGCTTGAACTGCGGGCGCAGTGTCGATCACAGCGATGGAGCCGGGTGTCATCTCCACCATTGTTCCGCCCTCACGATAGATCAGCTGGCCCTGAAGACGGACCTGCTTGCCATCGAACGTGGCCACGAGGTCGTCAGCTCCATGCTTTCCGGGCGCGACCAGCAGATAGCGCGAATATTTGTCTTGTTGGCCGATTTCTCCCGGACGCGCGACCAACAGCGTTGGGAAAGGCCGGGTCACGACAACTCCCTCAAAGCTACGCAGCTTCCCGTATTCGAACACGGAATTAGCAAACGGCATTTGTCCAACAACGAACACCAGAGCCGCGGTCACCGCAAGCAGGCCGAGCACAATAGTGACCTTTCGCACAAAACGAGCCAGTGCGGTGGGCGCCTTCGGCAGATAACCTACGTAGAAGTCGTTCATCGCGGTTGTGGCTCCCTGGGATTAACTTGGGCAGGTTTTACAGGGGTTCCGGGTGGGTTGGGACGCGGATGTACGAAGACAGATCCTTCGACAACCTTGATACGGAAGGTCGGGATCTTTTCCTTGAACGGCGGCGGAGCCGCCCCAGACTCTGGCTGATACTGGTAGCCATGCCACGGGCAGGTAACGCAGCCCTCGATGATGCGTCCTTCTCCTAACGGTCCATTCTGATGTTGGCAAGCATTTGAGATCGCAGAGACCTTGCCATCGTAGCGAAAGACCGCCACGCGCTCCCCGGAGAGAGACACGATGGTCGCGCATTTTTCGGCTATACGATCCACTTTGCAGACCTCGACGAAACCTTCGTCGACCGCTTGAAGTCTCGCGCGGTCGATTTGCTTCTCACGAAACGCCGCCGCGAGATGAAGCGAAAGCACAATGGCCACTCCCATGATGAGTGCAGAGGCCAGCACGGGACTCGTCTCTGACTGCAGCGCCCCGAGAGTCACGTGCGTGACCAGCAGCGCGTAAGCCACATACACCAGCATGTGCAGCCGTTTCCACATCGGTGCGGACAGATTCCGCAACCAGAAATCATGGCTGGTAGCAGCCATTAGAAACAGGATGACCAATGCGAAGAAACCAAGGGCCTGAAAGGGAAAGTTGCCAACGCTGCCATACCGGGGGTTACTGGTGAACAGACTGACGAGAGGATTCACATTCCCCAAGGCGTGAAACTGGAACAGCGCAAACCCTCCATGTGCCAAACCCAACAGAAACGTCGTGACGCCCAGATGCCGGCGGTTATAGAGCAGTGGAAGAAAACGACGATCCAATCGACTCAGAGGGCCGATGCACAGCACCACGTTCAGCAGCAAGAATGCAGCGGTTCCAAGCGCGCGGATCAGTAGCGTCTCGACCGTCGCGCTTGGATTGCGCCAAGCGCCAACACCAACGAACGTTCCGAGATACAGCGCCAGCAACGACAGAAGGGTGACGTCGTACACCTTCTTCTGGCGGTTCCAACCGATTGCGCCATATTGAATGCTCATGGCAACTTCTCCATTCGGGCAGCGTCAAACACAGTCTGATGAGCTGGGCTGAACAAGACCAGATGGCCAGCGCCTTGCCCATTCAACGGAAGAAGAAAGGCCTTGCCCGTGGTAAAGGCGCCCACTAGTCGCGCCTCACCTGGCAGAATGTTTCCCTGCGGTGCGTTGGTAGCCCAATAAAGCAGCAAGTCCGGCTCGTTCAAATCTTCCGCCGGCAGCAGAACGACATACGTGTCAAGCGGACGGTCTGGTTTGCGATAGAACCTTGACTGAATCGAATGCTTCTGCCACAGAGTGCTCGACTCTCTCACCATGTTCCTGGTGTCCTGCACATCGGTGGCGTGAGCACTTGGGCCGAGGCGGGGGCGCCGCGCTCCGAGCCCGATCAACAGGATCGCAGGTAACACCAGCGCGAGAGCGACGAATGCGCGGCGATGGACGGCTCTGAGTGGCTGAATCATGGCTTGCTCGACAACCGGTGCGGGTTCGTTTCTATCGGAGGCTCAGCGATCCGTCGCCTCCAGCGGTAAAGGAACATCGGCCAGAACGCGGCGACGCCAGGGAGAATCAGCAGTCGAAAGCCAACGCCTGATCCCTGAGCTTCGGAATCCAAGCGCTGAACTCCTGACCACACGAACGGCACCGCAAAAACCAATCCCAGACTGGCGTATACCGTCAGGGCGTAAACAATCGCTTTGGCCCAGGTCTCAAGCATCTTTACCGTAGACCGGGATCACTGATCCGTTGACGTCTTTGCCAGTTTCGCCGGCGAGCCAGACCACCAACTCCGCGACCGTTGCTGGCTGCACCCACTTGCTGACATCCGCATTCGGAATCGCTTTGCGGTTAGCTGGGGTATCCATCGTGCCAGGCAAAATCGCGTTTGCAGTCAGTCCCGCGTCTTTGTTTTCGAGCGCCACAGTTCTGATTAGACAGACCATGGCAGCCTTCGAAGCGCTATATGCTCCCACGCCTACGCCAGGTTCCAGCGCGGCCCGGCTTCCAATCGCAATGATGCGACCGTTGCCCGTCTTTCGCAGAGGCGGCACTGCCGCCCGGAGAATGTGAAATACGCAATTCAGATTGAGATCAAACATACGTTGGAAAGTTGCGTCGTCAGTCTCCGCTATCGATTGCCCGCCGGCGAAACCACCGACTGTGTGCGCCAAAGCATCGAGCTTCCCGAAACGCGCCACGACCTGATCTACGAGGGTTTGGGCACCCTCGCGAGTCGAAATCTCTGCTGGTAACGCATTAAAGTTTGTGTTGTTGAAATCAGACTGCTGTATTTTCCGCGAGGTGCCAATGACTGTTGCTCCAGCGTCAAGAAACGCCTGCGTCACATAGGTCCCCAAGCCACCGTTGGCCCCGGTTACGAGTACAACCTTGCCCTTCATCTCGTGCTCCGATCTCATGGCCATCAGATTCCGTTGCCCACAAAACGTTACGTTGACCTGGAAACTATCGCTGCCCACGACGTAACGATCCTTCGCGACCGGCATCTCATCGGACGATGGCCGCACAACCTCAGTCAACGAACACGCTCGGACTATGCTGTGTGTGCGGGAATTCCGTGAGCAAGGCCCTGCTGGCCGAAGCTAAGTGGTATCCCTATTGGGATCGCGAGGACGGCGCGTGTCCAGCTTGCGTTCAGCAGAACCTCCTGCAAACTTTACTGGCCAAAGGAGACGCGGCCCTGCATGAGGCAATCCAGACGGCATGGCCGCTGGATGCAGAGGCCGCCTTCGGAGTTCTGCCCACCCGCCTCCGCCTGCACGCCGATCCCCGATTCTCCGGCAAGGGCATCACCATCGCTCTTGTGGACGCTGGCTTTTATCCGCATCCCGATCTGGTACAGCCGCGAAATCGCATTCGTGTTTGGGCTGACGCCACCCATGATCCTGTGTCTGTATTCCACTTTGAGCCGGAGGAAGCGCCGCACTGGCCCGATTGGGACGGTGCGCGCGATTGGCAGTGGCACGGCACGATGACAAGCACAGTGGCCGCCGGCAATGGCCTTCTGAGTCACGGCCTTTACTCTGGACTGGCCCATGCAGCCGAGTTGGTACTCATTCAGGTACGTGATTCCGACGGACACATCTCCAGCACCAGCATTCACCGAGCGCTGACCTGGATTCTGAAACACGGTTCCGAGCTCGGAGTCCGGATCGTCAGCCTCTCGGTAAGCGGAGACCCAGTTTCGCCATTGGACGGAAACGCCGTGGACGAAGCGGTGTCTGCATTGGTGGAGGCGGGCATCAGTGTGGTGGCGGCTGCGGGCAACGACGGACAACGGAGCCTGTTACCACCAGCGACCGCTCCTCTGGCCCTAACGGTGGGCGGAATTGACGACCAGAACACTTTCAGCCATGAGGAAATTACTCTCTGGCACAGCAACTACGGTACCGCCAGCAATGACGTGCCTAAACCCGACCTGGTGGCGCCAAGCATCTGGGTGGCGGCGCCCGTGCTTCCCTATACCTCGGTCGCCCATGAGGCACAAGAACTGTTTGTCCGTCGCGAGCAGAAGGACCCAAGCGCCCACCAGCGCATCGCAGAATTGAAACTAATCACTCCGCACTATCAACATGTAGAGGGAACCAGTTTTGCAGCGCCGATTGTCTCCAGTGCGATTGCGTGCATGCTCGAAGCTAATCCCGCGCTTTCGCCATTTCTGGTCCGGGATGTGTTGAAGGAAACTGCTCACCCCGTTCCCGGTGCAGATCGCGAACGTCAAGGCGCAGGAGCGCTGAGTCCTGGGCAGGCGGTGGCACGTGCCTTGGCAGAGAGACATAGCCGCTCCGCTGGGCTGCAAGTTTCGCCATGTCTGTCGGCCGAAGGAATCACGTTTTCGCTGCATGACCATGCCGCAACGAGCGTGCAAGTTCTGGGAAACTGGGATGGTTGGCGTTCGCCAGGGATCGCAGCTAGGTCCATCGAGCCGGGATTCTGGCGAACTCAACCTGTGCACCTCCCGGTCGGGCAACACGCCTACAAGTTCTTGCTCGACGGCAAACGCTGGCTCGATGACCCGGACAATCCGCACAAAGCACATGACGGTGTCGGAGGCCTGAATAGTACCCTCGCAGTTCCAGAGGCTGGTCGCCCTCGTGTTTCCCTTTACTAGATTTGAAGAGGTAAAGAGGACACAAAATGGACACAGTCGCTTTTTGCTGTGCGTCCATCCCGCTGGAGCGAAGCCAGTTAAGTGCACCAGCATACAGAGCAACTGACTGTGCGTCAGGAGGTCGCAGAAATGGCTGTAGGCTACTGAAAACAGTGACGCCAACTGGGATACGAAATGCGCTCCGAGGGCTACAAAGCAGAGGGTAGAGGTCCTACGTTGTTGATTCTAAAGATGGTGAGCGCGGAAGGAATC
>PMCH01000262.1:15696-20823 GCA_003154055.1 Acidobacteriaceae bacterium | reverse complement strand
GATCCGTTGCGGAAAATTCAAAGGCGTCCAGAGTGGCGGTTCCTGGACGCCTGCACATTCAAAGAGCGTCAAAAGACGCGCTGGAGTCAAGGTAGCCCGAACCCATATCGGAGGCAAGATTCCTTGCGTCACTCGCTGCTGGATTACGAAGGGTATCTCCCAGATCATCTCAACTTGAAGTAAATTGCGCGCTCAGTCGTCGCCGCCCGCCCCAAGGCGTTTGGCTCCCGTGCGCTCCCGCGCCGCGTCAGTCTTTCGTCACAATCTGACGTACCTCTCGGTCAGAAACACGTGGGGCTCGGCCTCTTTGGGCTCAAGCACAGCCGCTTTCTTCAGCTTCGGCAGGGCGGCCTCATACTCTCCTGAGAGCTCCAGAACGCGCCCGAGCAAAACGTTCGTCGCCGTAATCATCCGGCGCGGATTCGAGCGTTCTCCCGCAGAGCTCCCCGGCAACTTGAACAGGAGCGGCGCGTGGATGGTTTCGTCGTAGACGACTTTTTCGGACTCAACGATTCCTGTAATGGCAGCCCAAACTGCCCGTTGGGTAAGAGTTTTGAAGGGTTCCAGGCGTACTGTCGTCTGCCTCTTCGCACACAAGGTGCAAGTTCTTGCAGCATGAGCCCCGCGCAACTGAAACTCGATTCATCAGCGAGGAGTTTTCCTCGAAAAAATGAATTCGACGCTTGACAACATAACTACCCTGTACCATCATTTTCTCCACTACAGCGGGTCTTTCCCCCAAGGCCCCAGAAGGCAAGTTCAGATTTTCCCCCTTAGTCGTCAGTGCAACTTTGAACCCTAACTTCCAGGAGAACACGTCGATGAAAAAAATGTTGCTTGTAATCAGCTTGGTTCTGTGCCTCAGCGCATTTTCCGCTGCTAAGGACACCTTCTACAACTTCACCCTTGATGGCTTTTGTGACGGCATGTCGCTTCGGCTGTACACCCCTGGCGCTCCGGTCCCGAAAATTCTTGTCGGTGGCCTGCACGTCCTCGGCGACTGCGTCAACAACTTCAACGTCGGCGGCTTCAAGCACGGCATCTCCCCCACCGTTCAGTATCCTGGCTCGACCGGGGCGGTTCTCGATGTCAGCGACCCGCTGCTTGGCCTGTTCGGCATTGACGCTTCGCTCCAGTTCCTGATCAACACCAATTTCCACACCTGGACCATCTACGAAGGCCCCGATGGTGTTGGCAACTACTTGCTGAACGAAGGCACCTACAGCAACGCTGCCAAGCCCATGACCAAGGGCGTCGGAACAAAGGCCAGCGTAACGCGGTAGTTTAGCTATTTGCCTTACAATAGCCACGCTGTGGGCTACAGCGTGGCTTTTTTCTTGCTCAGGGGTGTGGTTCATGACTAAGCGTTCGCTGCTGCTGACCTTGATCTCTTCCATCATGGTCCTGACCATTTGTCTGGCGGGTCAAACTGACAAGAAACAGACTCCAGTGCTTGCCGATGCGGGCGCCGCGAATCCCTTCGGCGAGTTCCGCTCGTTCTCCGCCGTTCTGAACGGCGGTATCGGCAGGGACCACGACCGAAAGATCTACCGCTCCGGCGACCTGATGCGTTTGGATTTCGAAAATTACTATCGCATCACCGACCTCCGGAAGCTGACAACTCAGTCGATTCATCCGGATCGCTGCGCGCTAGTTCAGGCACCGGACGCAGGCTCCTATCCCTTTTCCGCTTACCACGATTTCAAAATCGGGCGCTCCCTAACCGGGGAAAAAGAAACCGTGGACGGCCACGTCTGCCAGATCGAAAACGTGACCTTCACTTCTACCGATGGGCGTTTCGTCACCATCAAGATGAAGCTCTGGAAGGCAGAGGATATGAACGGCTTCCCCATTCAAATCGAAGCTGAGGCCAACGGCATCAAGCTGACCCCGTTGCACTACAGCAACGTGAGCCTCACTCCTCCTGACCCGAAACTCTTCCAGCATCCCGCCAAATGCCTGAACATTACACAGGGGTCGCAAATGGGAACGACGAAGAAGGATTCGGCACCGTCGAGACCCGCACCCGATGACAAGACCGCTCCCGCAGCTACGCAGCCGCCCCAAAAGCCTCAGCAATAGAGACGGAGTTATGCGTCGCGCGCCCCAGTGAACCCTTGCCGATCCGCGGAAGCGCACGGCGCTTGAGACCATTCGCCTTCTGATCCGCGAACACCACACTACGAGCGACTCTTTCGCAGATACAATTCAGGTCGCACCCACAATGCACTGGCGCTGGACGATCTCGCTCGCCACCTCATGGCTGCTGCTGCCCGGCTCCGCCTGGTCGCAACCAGCCCCGCCCGCGCTACGTTCCGCGGTCCCTCTTCTTTGCACGGAGAACCGCATGGCCGCACGCACTCGAGTCCGGGGCACCGGCGTGATCGCCGACTCCGGAGGAACGCTCCTCACCGCCGCGCACGTGATTCAGGAGGCGCGCTCCAACTGCACCCTCAGCGTGATGGTTCCCGACCAGGAATGGAGCCAGTTCCGACAGTTGCACGCTTTCCTGGTGCAAGACTGCCGGCTGCACCTGGCGCTGGACCTCGCCGTCTGCCGGGTGCGCCCCGCGGGCAGCAGTCGCGATTGGGGCTACATTCGCGCGGCCAGCATTCAGTTGCGACCGGCCCTGCCCGGCGAGGCAGTCCGCATCACCGCTTTCACCGGATTTGGTCTGCTGCCGCTGGTGCGGAGCGGACACATCAAGGCCCGCCAGAACTACCAGCGCGGAGACGGATGCTATTGCGACTTCGCCACTGACATCGCCGCCGAAGAGGGCATGAGTGGCAGCCCGGTGATTTCCGCGCAGGGCGAAGTTCTCGGCATCCTCACCCTGGCGGGCAGCGGGAAGTTTCGCGGCCTCTCCTTCGGCGCCAGCTTCGAGGAAGCGGCGGGGTTCCTGAAAGCGCAAGGGGTCACGACCGCGCCGGATTTTCCCCGCGCCTCGATTCCATTGCCGGCCAAGGCACACTGATCAGGAACAATGCGCAGCCGGGGGTCACCGCCCGCTGGTTGGCTGGTCAGTTATAATGGCCCGCTCCGCAACCATTCGATTGCCCAACGAATCCCTATGACTTTGTCCCGGCGCTTCTGTTTGCTGCTCACCAGTTCCTTCCTAGTCCTGATTCCTCCGGCCTCTTCTCAGGAGAGTGTGCTCGGCTTCACTCCGGCGTCCGCCGGACGGGAACTTAAGTTGGAAGAGAAGTTCAAAGCGATTCCTTCTCCCGCTGAAGCCCGGCGTCAGCATCGCATCTTTACCGCCGAGCCTCACCTGGCTGGGTCCAAGCGCAACAACGATCTCGCTATCTACATCGCCGGCCAGTGGCGCAAACAAGGGCTGGAAGAAGTAATCGTGCGCCGTTACGACGTATACGCAACCGCGCCAAAGAGCGCCTCACTGGAGATGGTTGCGCCGGTTCCCTACCGGGCAAGCCTGCGCGAAGAACCTTACGCTGCCGACCCCGACACAAAAAATCCGCGCGTGAGTTCCGCCTGGACCGGTATGTCCATCTCGGGTGATGTCACTGCGTCCGTGGTGTACGCCCACAGCGGCAATCCGGAAGACTACGATCTCCTGCGCCAGCAAGGGATCGACGTCAAGGGCAAGATCGTCCTGGTGCGCTACTCCAACCCCTACAGCTATCGCGGATTCAAGGCGCTAACCGCCGAGCGCGAAGGCGCCGTCGCGATCCTGATCTATAGCGACCCCGCCGAGGACGGCTTCAAGAAGGGCAAAGTTTTCCCCGACGGTCCCTGGGGCCCGGAGAGCCACATTCAGCGCGGCGCCATCACCTACGATTTCATGGTGCCCGGCGATCCATTGACTCCGGGCTGGGCGTCGGTTCCCGGAGCGAAGCGCATTCCGATCGAGCAAGCCGTGTCGGTGCCGAAAATCATGGCGCTACCGCTCTCCTACAAAGATGCCAAGCCTCTGCTTGAGAATCTCGGTGGCCCGCGCGCGCCCGATGATTGGCAGGGCGGTTTGCCGATCGAGTACCACCTGGGTGGCGAGCGCGTTCGCGTGCACTTGAAAATCGAGATGGATAACTCCGTCAAACCTTACTATGTGGTCGAGGGCCGCATCCGGGGCGCGGAGTTGCCGGACGAGTGGGTCGTGCTCGGCAATCATCGCGATGCATGGGTGTTCGGCGGCGTCGATCCCAGCAGCGGCACCGCGTCCATGATGGAAATGACCCGCGCGCTGGGACAGTTGAAGAAGCAAGGCATGCGTCCGCGACGCACCGTGATCGTCTGCAGTTGGGACGGAGAAGAAGTCGGGCTCACCGGTTCTACTGAATGGGGCGAACAGTTCGCCGACGACTTGCGCAAGAAAGCCGTGGCCTATCTGAACGTTGACTCCTCCACCGCGGGCCCCGATTTCGATGGCAGCGCGGTCGCCTCGCTCGCGCCGATGCTGGTTGAAACGACCCACAGCCTGCAGGACCCCGCCGGCAAATCACTCTACGAAGCGTGGAAGTTGAGCGCCGCCCGCAACCGGAAAGACGCCAAGGACGACCGCGAGGTCGCGGACGCCAACCTCGCCGATACCCGCATCGGCAGCGGCTCCGATCACACCGTCTTCCTCAACTACGTGGGCATTCCGGTAATCGGCCTCGGGTTCGATGGCTCGTATGGTGTCTACCATTCCATGTACGACGATTTCTACTGGATGAACCACTTCGGCGATCCCGGCTATCGCTACCACGCACTGATGTCGCAACTCTGGGGCGTACTCGCGCTTCGACTGGCCAATGCCGACCTGCTCCCGTTCGATTTTGCGAGCTACGCCGACAACATCCGACAGTTTGTTGCGGAGCTATCCAAAGGGAAAGACCTGAGCCAGTTGGACCTGAAGCCGGTGCTCGATGGCATTAACGATTTCGAAACGGCGGGCATGAAGTTGGACAGCGTTCTGCAGCAGGCGCTCGCCTCGGGCAAGATGGATCCGAAGGTTGCCGCGGAAATCAACGCCGGCCTGATGCAAGTGGAACGAAACTGGCTGAACCCCGACGGCATCCCGGGGCGGCCATGGTTCAAGCACATTCTCTACGGAGCGCGTTTCACCTACGCGCATCTGGAATTGCCCGGGTTGACTGAAGCCGTGGAGAAACAGGACTGGGCTACGGC
>PMCH01000262.1:0-15686 GCA_003154055.1 Acidobacteriaceae bacterium | reverse complement strand
AACTCTGGACGCGAGTACTTGTGGCTGCTTTCCGTCCAGATGGTTTCGCCCTCGCCGAAATTCACGGTGAGGCTGGCCCGCACAATGCCGACAGTCTGGCTTCGTCGGGAACGCAAGTGCATTTCAATGCTGCGGGTTTCCGGATTGAAACGCGCTTCATGGGCAAACTGCGAAAGTTCAAACTCACCCCCCAGTTCGCGATTGATGCGGGCCAGCAGGTTGAGATTGAAGGCGGCGGTCACGCCGAGACTGTCGTCATAGGCATCCAGCATCTGCGGGATCGGCTTGATCAGGTCGGTGCCCAGCAATAGCGCGTCACCCGGTTGCAGGATGCGGCGAACCTCGCGCAGAAACTTCACGTCGGCGGGCCGGTCAAAGTTTCCGATCGTGCTGCCCAGGAACAGCACCAGCAACTGCTCGCCGCTGAGGCGGTGACTGGCAACCTCGCGCAGTCCGTCCAGGTACTCCCGCTCGAACCCCACAATGCTGATGTGTTCGATATCTCCGAGTTCGCGCGCGCACATGGTCAGCGCAGTCCGCGAGATTTCAATGGGACAGTAACGAGTCTGCTGCCCGCGATCGAGCGCCTCGAGCAGGTAGCGCGTCTTCTTGCCGCTCCCGGCGCCCAGTTCCGCCACCACCAGCGGAGACGGCAAGCGCGACACGATCTCTCCCGCGTACCGGCGCAGGAGCCGCTCATCGGCCCGGGTCAGCCCGTACTCGGGAAGCGCGCTGATCACTTCGAACAATGCCGAACCCACTTCATCGTACAGGTACTTCGACGGCAGTTCCTTCTGTCCCCCGCGGGTGAGGCCGGCACGCACCTCGGCGGCAAATTCATAGGTGGGATCGGCAATGACAGCCTGTCTCAAAATCATGCAGTCCTCAATCGAGCGGTTTGCTCACGCATCGGAATCCGGCATAGACGTACTGGTAGTGAGGCTGGAACCAGTTGCGGAACGACGGTCGCAGCAGGCACGCGGCCGTGCGCGGCGAGCTGCCCTTGATCACGTAGTGCTTGCCATCGAAGAAGTCGGCCGAGTACCCGCGATAAAAAGGGAATGGCTGGAAACCTTCAAAGGGCTGAAACAGGCTGGATGTCCACTCCCATCCATTGCCGAGCATGTCGGCTACGCCGAATGCGCTGGCCCCTTGCGGATGAGCTCCCACCGGCGCCGGGTCCCAGTTTTCAAAGTCGAAGTTTCCGCGCGCCGCGCTGGGTGGTTCCGCACCCCACGGATATTCCCTGGCCGCACCCGCTGGCGATCCATAGGCTGCACGCTGCCACTGCGCTTCCGTCGGCAGGCTCTTCCCTGCCCAACGCGCGTAGGCGCTGGCCTCGGCGTGGCTTACGTAGACCGGCCAGTCCAGCTGCAAAGGAACTTCTTCAAACATCGCCCGCCACAGCCATTGGCCGTTTTCCCGCATCCAGAATGCGGGCTGCGAGATACCGTGTGACTGCTTCCAAGCCCAGTCCGCTCCACTCCACAGCGCGCGGTTCTGGTAGCCGCTCCCCGCCATGAACTCCAGATACTCGCCGTTGGTTACTGGGTAGCGATCCATGGTAAACGCGGGCACCTGCACCGTGTGTTGTTCAAATTCGTTGTCCCATCCGAACCTCGCGTCATTCCGCGGGAGGCCCAGCACGACGGACCCTGCGGGAATCGAGACCATCGCCGGAGTGGTGGGAACGGGTTGGAACCTCACGGTTTGCTGCCGCACCAGCTTTCGGTCGAGCGGCATCCGATGCAACATGTAGGCCAGTGTCTCGGCATGCATCAGGCGATGCTCGATGGCGACATTCAGNNGGCAGCACCGGCCAGTCGGATGGCTGGTCGGTTGGCAGACCGCCGCCGACCGGGTCAATGCCGAAGGCAAAGAGCCGGTCAAGATCCGGGCGCGTGCTTCCCCGGTCCAGCAGCCTTGTATTGAGGAGGTTCCAATCAAAGGCTTCCAGATGCCCAATGTAGAAGACAATCCTGTGCCGTTCGTCGATCGGACGATCGTAGAGGGCATCCGGACGGACCAGATCAAAGAGCTCGTCGGTCCGGATGCGGGCTTCGATCAGGCGCTCCAACAGCCCGCCCCGCACACCCGCCGCAGATTTTGTCGCAAGCACCGCTCGCCTTCCTCAACACCGAAATCAGTTTCTTCCCCATTGGGGGTCGACAGCCCTCGCTTTTGGATGCGTGATCCATCTCCAGGGATCACTTCTTTTCGGCGGGGCGTCTGCCGGCCGCGCGGAAAAAAAAGACAACCTTGAGACAAATGGAGCTTCCCGTGAGGTTACACTCGCCGGAAAAGATTGCCAGTGTAATACGGGAATTTGGGTGATCGATACCCGGTAGGGCAGGCGGTTCGGACGCCAATCTGCAGACGGCTTGGAGGGATCATGGGGCGGAGAGTGATCGGGACCATCTTGGGAACAGTTCTAATCCTGGCGAGCGGATCCAGCGCCCAAAGGCACGTCCCCCATTTCCCCGTGCCGCCGCTGCCTTCCGACTCACAACCGGACGCGAAGTCGAAGCGACCAGCGGTGGCCAGAACGAACATCCTCGAAATGGAGCGGGAGTCGAAGGAACTGTCTCAACTCGCGGGGAGTATCCCCGGCGACGTCGAACTCCTCAAGCGAGGACTACTCCCCAAGGATGTCGTGGGCAAGCTGAAGAGGATTGAAAAGCTTTCCAAGCACCTGCGCAGCGAGATCATGTTCTGATCCTTGTACCCGATTCCATCCGCGCGCCGGGACAACCCCGGACCGACTTCAGAAAACGATCTTCACTCCAAACTCCACTTGCCGGGGAGCGCCCATCCCATAAGTCCCGGAACCGGCGACGATCCGATCCAGGCGGGCCGTGCACAAACCTGCGTTGGCGCCGCAGATGCTCGACGAAGTGGAATTGTTCAGAGAACTTCCGGGGGAGCCGTTCAACACCCCGCCCAGCAATCGCCCTGGGCCGCCGAAGTTGGCGAAGTTGAGGACGTTGAACGCTGAGACCGTGGGCTCGATGCTGACTCGCTCTCCCGCCCGTATCGGCCAACTCAAGCGCAGATCAACGGTTTTGAGCCAGGTCGCCTGCGCCGCGTTCGTGGGCACGGGCTGAAGGGCAGGATACAGAGCATTCAGCCTGGAAAGCTGGCTCGACGTGAACAAATTGGCATTCACCAGTTGCTGTCCGGCCGAGGTCAGCCTTCCCGCGTAGTTGCTGTTGTAGAAACCGACGGCGCTGCTCAGGCTGCTGCCCGAGTAGCCACCGAGACCTCCGATTTTCGTTCCGGGCAGAAGATCGCCGACCGTTCCGTCGCCGGTGGCATCGGTCCGGAAAATCTCGCCGGCAACGCCGCCGCCGTCGAGTTGTGGAAGGCGCGCGCTGGTCGAGAGTGGCGACAGCATCTGCGCGATCAGCGAGAGCTTCAGTCCGTGGAGCAAATCGAAAGACGGCGCAATCGTGAACTGGTTGCGGCGGTCCAGCCCGGAGAGTCCGAAGTGGCCAACGTGCGGGCTTCTGTAGTCCTCGGCCACGCTCAGCAACGAAAAATCCCCGCCGCTGCCGTCGCCCGCCGCGACGTTGCTTTCGTATTTCGAGTAGGTGTAGGAGACGGCCAGATCGACGTGCCGCACGGCGTGAACCGGGAGTCCGCCCCCGGTCTTGAACGCAACGTGGACAGCCTGGTACTTGGAGCGCCCGGTCGGGAAGAACATGACGTTCGATCCCACCGCCGGATTGATTCCGCCGAAGGCTGCAGGCCGCAACCCGAGCACCGCGCACGGAACTGGGCCACAGTAGGCGTTCGAGGAATCCAGTCCCTGGCGGGCGAAATCGGTAATGCTGGCCGAGGGCACGGCATCGAGATAGCAGTTGACCGCGGTCAGCGAACTGCTCCCCGCGGACTTAGCCGGAGTGCACCCAACCGAAGCGGGATTCGCGAGCAGCGTTGCGTTGATCGCATCCAATTCCGCCTTGTAAGTATTCTGGGTAACGTCCGGATTACTTCCATCCGTCAGATATTTCGCATCCCCCACGTGATTCGTATCGATCCCCAGCGGGAACTGCGTGCCGATCTGGCGAAGGTAATCGACCGTCAGCACGCCGTGCTCACCGAACTGGTGCTGAATTCCAGCGCTCATGTGCAGCACCCGCGGCGTGCGGAAATTGGGCGCGAGCATGCCGCCAAAATTGGAGAGGCTGTTGGCCAGCGAGTACACGTTCGGACCGGTAGCCGCCGACTGTGCAGCCAGGAATTGCGATTGCAGATCCTGGATCGCCGTCGCCACATTCCCGATCGGCTGCCCGCAGATTTGCGTCGCAATATCCAACTCGTCCACATTGCTCACCTTCGAACCGTCAGGGAACAGCACCGTCCCGGTCGGACACACGTTCAGGCTGCGAAAATACTGCCCGCTCGACAGCCGGCTGATGCGGTCCTGATACGCGTTCTGCAGCAGGAAATTGTCGAAGAACATGCCGCCGCCGGCGCGCACCACGGTCTTGCCGTTCCTCCCTGGATCCCACGCAACACCGGCCTGCGGAGAAAAATTCCATTTGGGCTGGTCCACTCTTTTCCCGAGCCCGGGAATATTTCCGAACTGGTCAAGGATCAGACTGTCACCCGAACAGGGCGCTACAATCGCCGGGTTGATCGCGGAGCACGGGAGCGGCGCGAGATCGCTATTCGTGCGCCCGGTATCGTGCACATAGTTCACGCCAACCGTAATGTTGAGGTTTGGATAGAGCTTGAAAGTGTCGGCCGCGTAGAGTTCGATCCGATCGTCGGAATGCCCGCCAGTGGACCGGTTGAACGCCGAGTGTTCGCTGAAACTTCCCAGCCCGTTGAAGATCGTGATCGTGCCCACCGGGTAGTTCAGTGGATTATCGGCAGGCCCGCGCGGATCGCCCGGGATGAGAGCTGGGAAGGTGGGATTGGTGTTGATCGCATCGATTACATCCACCCCATTGGAACTTGTCACCGAAGGTCCGAAGGCCCCGGGCGTGTAGAAATCACCCTGGGTGATATGGTGAATCGCTCCGCCGAAGCGCAGCGTGTGATTTTCGCGGAACGGAGTGCGGCCATCGTAACGGCCGAAGAGATCGCGCTGAATCGTCTGTCGAGGCCCCGCAACGCTGGGCCCAGTCTCAAACGATCCAATCTGCTGATGGAACGGAGCGTCGGCGAAGATCAGCGCGCCGCGGCCGAAATCCGGATTGATGGCGTTCACCAGCTTCTGGTAGCCGAAGCGCCCGCTGTGCGCAAAGCGTCCGTGATTCCAGTCCATTCCGAAAACGACGGAGGGCACGTTGACCTGGTCGCGCAGCGCCGCCAGGCTGTTTGCCGGTCCGATCTGGCTGGCGTTGTCGTAGCTGACGCGAGCAAACCACTTCGCGTTTTCGGACCAGTTGTAATCCAGCCGCGCAGTCAGCATGTTCTCGCGCAATGTGGCGTCCCGGCTGCTCAGGAAGTTGAACGGGAATCCCTGGTACACCGGGAGTTGCCCATCTTGCTTGATGCGCTCGCCACTCAGAAATAGAAACGCCTTGTCTTTGATCACTGCCCCGCCAACCCCAAACCCATAGTGCTGACGGCTGTACTTCGGATCGCCCGACGGAAACCCGGCCAGCCCGGCGCGCCGGTCGCGATAGTTACCAAACAGGTTGCCGTGCCACTCGTCCTCGCCGGATCGAGTGCTTACCCGGACGGCTCCCGCTGAATTCAACGATTGGAAAACTTCCGGCATGCTGCGCGTGACGATCACTTCGCGCACAGCCTCGGCGGGCAGGTTCTGGACAACCGTCCCGCGAGTCTCGTCCATCGCCTCGACTTCATCGAGATCGTAGTGCGTGGTGCGTCCCAGGCTGCTATTGATCGAGAGTGGCTGAAACCCGCTCTTCCCCGGATCGAGAATTGCTCCGTCCAGTACCTGAATGCCAGGGTCAGTCCGGGCCAGATCGAGGTAGTTCCGGCCATTGATCGGAAGCGTGTCTACCGTCTCGCCCGGGAGTCTGCTTTCGACCCGCACCGGCCCGGGATTGATGGGCTCAAGCTTGAAGTCCGCGGTAGCCGCCGCACCTACCTGAACCTTGACCGTCGCTTCCCCGGTGTGAAGATTCCGGCCTTCCACCAGCACCGTGTATTCGCCCGGTGGCAGGGGTTCCGAAACGAACGTACCGTCTTTGCCGGAGCGGGTCACGGTGGTGGTCTGGACCGCTTTGGAGCGAACCAGCACCCGTGCGTTGGCCACCGGATTGCCGTCAGCGTCTCGAACCGTGCCATGAACGGTACCGGTGGTGGCAGCCTCCTCGTCTTGACCCAGCAGGGGCCCGGCAAGAGCAACCAGAACGACAAAAATCAGCAGACAGGACGATTGCGTAATCGCACGCAAGACAGACCGGTTCAACAAAGCGCCACCTATCCTTGGCAGAATCCTGGGACGATCCTGCGCCTTCAGGTCTCAATTTTCACTGCGATTGAAACAACAATCTTACTAGATGCGACGGGTTATTTCGAAAGCTGCATGGGGCCGGGCGACGGCGGGTGCCAAAACCGTGTCTCAAAACGACGACTTCGACGTGAAATATCCCGCCCGATAGCGCGCTTGTTCCGAAGCCCCTGCCGGGGTGCCGACCAAATTCACCTGGATCCGGCGGAAGTCCGAATCGGAGTACCGCTGCGAGGGATAGTAGGCGAGCAAATACTGGGTGCGCAGCTCGTCGCTGATCCTGCGAAAGGCCTCGTCCAGTTCGGGCAGCGAACTGGCGTAGTAATACTTGCCGCCCGTATCCGTGGAAATCGTGATGAGCGCATGCTCTCCGCCGGTATCGCGGCCCGCGCTCGCCTGGATCGGAACGATGATGATGCTGTAGATGATCGCCTCCGCTTCCTGGGCCGTGCGCAGCGCCTCCTTGTAGTCCACCTGGCTGACCGTGTCCCCGCCATCGGTGATCACCACCATCACCTTTCTTCCCTGCCGTGCGCTCAGCGCGTGCGAACCCAGGTACACCATGTCATAGAGGGCGGTCGCCGCCCCGTTCCGGATCCGGTCAATTCCGGATTCGATCCTTTTCAGATCGGAAGAGAACGGCACCAGCTCTCTCACCACCTCGCTGAACTGGTACAGCGACATTGCGTCCTGCGGGCGCAGAATGGTCGCGGCAAACTTGCGCGCCGAAATCAGCTCCAGCGGCAGGTCCTTCTTCGTGCTCAGGCTGGTATCCACACCCAGCACAATGGACAAAGGAAGGGCTGATTCCCGGGTGAACACCGCAATCTTCTGCTCCTTGCCGTCTTCTTTCAGGGCGAAGTTTTCTTTTTCGAGATTGGCGACCGGAGCGCCATGCGCGTCGGTAACCGTGACGAAGACGTTGACCAGTTTGACGTCTACCTTCAGGGTGCCTTCGGACTCCTGAGCCACGCACACACGGAGGACCACGCAGCAAAACACGGCCAGAAGGAGTCGCTTCATGTGGACGCTCACTTAGATGCGGCCGGCGGCTCGATCGTGCCCCCGGCGCGCGGAATTTCTTGCGGAAACGGCTCCCCGTCTGCCCACACCGCCCCGTCCTCGAAGTATTCCTTCTTCCAGATGGGAACCGTCTTCTTGAGCGTGTCAATCAGCCAGCGGCCGGCCTCAAAGGCAGGACCGCGGTGCGCCGAGGCCACCACGATCAGCACACTCGTTTCGCCTATTTCCAGCCGGCCCAGCCGGTGCACGATGGCGGCCTCGCGAATCGCAAATCGCGACCGGGCCTCCTTTACGAGCGCATCCATTTGTTTCAGAGCCATGGCCTCGTAGGCTTCGTAGTCCAGGTATAAGGTCCGGCGACCGCGGGTGTTGTTGCGAACCACTCCCTCGAAAACCACCGCCGCGCCATCTTCGGGTAGCTTCACACGATCGAGCACGGACTGGGTCGCGATCGGCTCGCGCACCATCCGGACCGGGCAGTCTGCTCCCCTCGCCGAAATCCCGGCCTCTCCGGCGCCCCCGCTCACCGGGGGCAACAGCGCCACCTCGTCCCCGGCTCGCAACTCCCGGTCTCCCTTGGAATATTCCTGGTTCACCGAAAGCGCCACCGCCGGCAACATTTCCCGCACCCGCGGAAATTTTCCAGCATAGCGAGCCAGCAGTTCCTGCAGCCTGGCTCCTTCGGGAAGTTCCACAATTTCCGTGGGGCATCCGACAAGGTCTTTCAGGACCCCGAAAAATAGAACCCGGATCTGCATCAGGATGGTTGGCCTGCCATTTTCCAACAGTGTATCGCAGGGCGATCCCAGGGACAGGAATCTGGACAAAGGGGGCGCCGGTGGGAGTAGAACGACCGCGACAGGTCCATTACTTCCGTAATCGTGCAATAGGTCACTTTCCAGCTTAGGCTTTATGGGCAAGCTCTTCACTCCACAGGAGACGCGCCATTTCGACCGGTTCACAAACCGAGGCGGCCCGCAACGCATCAGCCCGCTCGTTTATTCACAGCCTGAACATTCTGGTGAAGTACACCCGTCTGTATGGCGTGAACCACAAGCGCACCGACGGCCAGTTTCAGGTGACGTGGACGGAATTGCAGCAGTCTCTGCCGAAGACCGGCGATGGCGGATTTGTGCTGGGTGTCGCCGACAATAAACTGTTGCTCGATGGCATTCCTCTGGAGCCAGGGCAGGCGGAGCGCAGCTTTGCGCAACTGCTGACCGCGGCCAGCCTGGCCAGCATTCATTTTTCCAACAAGGTCACGCTCGAAGACTTCACTCGCCTGGTCCGCGCCTTCGCCATGGGCGGATCGAAAGCGCAGGACTTCGCCAAGCAGATCAAGGAAACGCTGGGCGACAACAAGAATTCTTCCATCAAAATTAACGAAGTGAAGTTCGTGGCGGCGGACCCGGCCACCGGAGAAATCTCGATCGCCGCCCAACTCGCTGCCCAGGCGCTCGGGCCCGAATTCAAGGAGTGGCTGAACGATCCGCAGAAAATGCTGCAATTGATTGCCGCCGCCCAGGGCGCTACGTCGGGAGGCTCGGGCGAACCGGGCGGAGCGCCTTTGGGCACCGTACCCAACATCCCGATTCGCGGGGGTGGAGGAAGCGGAACCGGAAGCGGCGGCGGCGGAATCTGGGCCGGCGGCACAGTCCCGCTGCAGGAAGAAGAAGTGATTCAGGCGATCCGCATGCTCACCCACTTCGGACAAGTGGCGCAGGATCCCAATGCCGGCCCGGAAGAGTTGAAGGCCGAACTCAGCAAGGCACCCGAGAGCGCCAAGCTGAACCTGGCCTCGCTGCTGGAGAGCCTGTCAGGTCAGGTTACGACCAAAGGTGAGCAGTCCGACACTCCGCTGCTGATGAAAGCAGCCGAGCATATGGCGATCCGATTCGCCCTCGACCGCTATTCGAAGGGCGAAGTGAAAGTGAATGCCGTCCATCAGATGATGGAGCACATGAGCCGGCAAATGGACACCCTGCGCCAGATCCTGAAGGTTCAGGAAGACAAGATGTCCAAGGCCGGCATCCTGGCGGATTCGCACGCTGACATTCTGGACCGCATGTTCTGGGCCGAGGTTCCCGAGGCCGGCAAGAAAAGCGTGCTGCTCTCCGGCGAGGCCGCCTGCGTGCCGCCGCGCAACATTCGTCAATTCGTGGAACTCCTGCTGGAACGCAGTGACACCGAACTGGCAGCCAAGGTTCTGGCCAACTACACCAGTTGCCTCGACGCCAAGGAACTGGAGCCCCGGCGCAAGACCGCGATCGGGCTGGCGCAGCTTGCCGACCTTTACTCCAGTACCGGCGGCGAAGCGATGCCCAACGCGATTGCCAGGATCGGCGAGAAGATCGCTCATGAAACCGACAGCGAGATCCAGAGCCTGTTGAGCGCGGCCTTCACCCGCTTCGGGCAGGAATCCTGCTCCCGCAAGAACTATGTGGCAATTGCCGAAATCTGCACCGCCCTGGATGGTGTGGCCAAATACCGGCCTCAGCTCGTGCAGGACCTACGGCAGCGCGTAGGCATCGAAAACCGCCTTCCCGAGATGATCGAAGAGGCCATCACCGCCACAGTTGTCCCGGAGGAACTGATCACCGTTCTGCAACAGCTTCCGCAAGCCGCGGTGGAACAACTGGCGGACCGGTTCTTCCGTTCCCACAAGCGCGTGGAATGCGATCGGGTGGTGGAACTGGTCTCGGAACTGGGACAGCCCGCCATCGCCGATCTGCGCGAACTCTTGCGCACCGGCCAGCCCCGTCAGGCATCTTCGACGGTGGGACTGCTGAGCCGCCTCAGCGTCACCACGCTGCTCGAACTGCTGCCTTCGCGCATTCCCCAGTGCAACCGGTTTTACCAGGATGTGATTGTGCGCCAGATCGCTTATGGCGCCGCTCCGGACCGGGGCCGGACTTTGCTCGAATTGCTGGAACTGCTCGACCCGCTGATTTTGCCCGAGACCATCGACGAAATCGGGATGAGCCTGGACCGCACGGCCAGCGCCAGTTTGATCACCCTGGCCAGTTCCGGCGAAACCCAGTCGCGCTCGCCTTTTGTACAACTCAAGGCCATCGAATCCCTCGGCCGCATGCGCGAAACCGAAGCCGTTCCCGCGCTGCGCTCGATCGTGGAAGACAAGAAAATGTGGAAATACAGCCAGCACCGCGAACTGCGCATCGCCGCGGCCCAGGCGCTGGCCAAGATCGATCCGCGCTTTGGTTCGCAGGTTCTGGCCGACACCAGTCTGGACGCCGCCGAACTGGCTGTTGCGCCGCTCGATCCGGCACCCGCCTGCCCCTGGGTACGGCAGCGCCGCTACGAACGCATTATCCTGCCGCGCACTTTCAGCGCCTCCCTGAGCAGTTCCTGGGGCAAGTCCAACCTGGTGATGCGCGAGTTGAGCCTGGGCGGCGGCATGGGCACGCGCAGCGACAATCTGCGCGTTGGCTCGGAAGCCAATCTTGAGATTTCTGTAGGTGTGAAGAAAATCCGCGGCCAGGTTTTGCTGCGCCGCGCCCGCGTCAACGAAGTCGGCTTCGAGATCGTCCACATGGACCTCGACAGCCGCTACCGCCTCCGCCGCGTGCTGGTCGAAGCCATCCAACGAGCCCCGGAAAACCGCGCCACGGAATGGGACGGCGAACGCAAAGGGTAGGACCCAGTTCTCAGTTCTCAGCTTTCACCCTTCCGTCATCAGCTTCGGACCTTTCGTTCGCCCCGAAATCAGAGTGGAGACGCGGCTTCGCTGCCGGAGCCGCGGCAATCCGCGTCTCTACGGAATAAGCTGGACCGCAAAGAAAAAGGCCTCTGCCAGGCAGAGACCCTTTTTCACGAACTACGAACTCCTGTCCTACGCGACTTTGACGAAAATAATCACCAGCGTGAACAACACCAGCGACTCAATGAATGCCAGGCCCAGAATCAGCGCCAGCTGAATGCCAGGACGCGCCGCGGGATTGCGTCCCAGCGCTTCGCAAGCCGCCGAGGCCACTTTGCCCTGGCCCTGCGCTGCCAGGCCGGCCGCCAACGCAATCGCAAAACCCGAAGTGATCGCTACCCAGTTCGTCGAGGAAGCCGTACCGCCCCCCTGCGCGAACGCCGGAACCGCCAGAATAGAACTGATCATCAACATCAAGAACAACAACCCGATTTTCCGCATTTGCTTCTCCTTTATGAATTGCCGCCAGTGGGTGGTTGACGCCGTGCTCTCAGAGCCGGCGCCCTCACGCTGAAGGCAGGTGATAGTTGGCAGATCGCAGGTCGCAGGAAAACCCTTTGCTCGTATGGACTGTCCTGCGACCCGCCACCTGTCAACTGCGACCTGAGTTTAGTGTTCATGCGCCGTCGCCTCTCCCAGATACACGCAGGCAAGCAGCAAAAAAATGTACGTCTGGATAAACGACACCCCGATATGCAATCCCTCGAAGATGATCGGAATACCCAGCGGTATCAGTGAGAAAAACACCAGTGTGACCATTTCGCCCGCGAACATGTTCGCGAACAGACGGATGGTCAGCGACATGACGCGCGCGGCGTGACTGAATATCTCGATGGGAAACAGCAGCAGCGGCAGCATCAGGCGCACCACCCACGGCATGTCCTTATCCTGCGGCCCGATAAAGTGCTTCAGATATCCGATCGGGCCATTCGCCCGCACTCCCTGATAGTGATAGTAGAACCAGGTCAGCAGCGCGCACCCCAGAGGCACAGTTGGAATTGCGGTCGGTGACTCCAGTCCCGGAACCAGGCCGATCAGATTGCAGCTCAGAATAAATATTCCCAGCGCAATCAGGTACGGGACAAACTTCGCCGAATGATGCCCGATTGTTTCCTGGGCCAGGTTGTCGACGAACCCGTAGATCCCCTCCATGGTGTGCTGCAAGCCTCCAGGACGCTCCACCGAAAGCCGCATGCGCACGGCGACGAAAAACGCGGTCAGCAGCAGCACTACCAGGATTTCCATGGCGACGCTGTTCGGGATCGGCGTCGCAGGATATTTGGGGTGAATGTGCAGCGCCGTCAACACCGACAGCACGAGCCCGCCGAAAAGGCGGTTCAAAAGCGCGGTAAATGCCAGTTGCTCCATGCGATTAGAACCAGCTGCGCGCCACGAGCTTCGGGCCGCAAGCTTTAAACTCCAAGATTGTTTTGCTTCAAGCTTGTAACTCGAAGCTCACAGCTACTCGCGTCGAAACGCTACGTAGGCCTCGACCCCCGCCTCGACCATCATGGCCGCTACCGGCAGGCACAGACCCCACAGAAACCCGCGAAAAGCCACTGCGGAACTTTCAAAGATAGCATACGCAACGATTGCCACCAACCCGTAGCGCACCAGAAACCGGAACACGATGACGCGGCCCTTTTCCTTGCTTTGCTGGTTGACGATGCGGTCGGTCAGCCCTTCCACGCCGCTCGCCAACGCCCGAAAATTGACATAGGAAACCGCGGACCCGGCCGCCACTCCGATCATCCCCGCCCATCCGTAGAACCAGAAGACTGGGCCCAGCAGCAGCACACTCACGATCAGCATGGTGCGCAGCATGCGAGGCATCGCGCGGGAATAGAACGACTCCGCCTCCGGGCTTTCGGCGGAAGCTTCCGGATTCGGCTGGCTAGTCATCCTTGAAGGCCGAGAAGGCCATGCGGATCATCTGCGTGAACCCCACCACCGCCCCAAACAACAAGCCGACCAGGTAGAGCCATTTGGTGTGCAGCCAGTAATCCGCAAGTTTGCCGAGAACGAAACCGAGCACGACCGCCGCTGGAATGATGAACCCGATTTCTGAATAGCGCGCCAGCGAAACCAGCGGATCTTTCTTCTGCGGCGGCTTGGGCGGATCGGGCATCGGGAGGATTGTACTTCAGCCGCGAGCTACGAGCGACGAGCAGACAACCGCTGCTGCGGGCTGAGGGCTGCGAGCAAGCGATACAGTTAAAAACTTGTCATCCCGAGCGAAGCGAGGGATCTGCATTTTGGCCGGGGACTGCAGGTCCCTCGCTTCGCTCGGGATGACAATCCATAGAGATCGGCTGATCTGGGCCAGCCTGTAGCTCGAAGCTT
Source organism: Acidobacteriaceae bacterium (assembly GCA_003154055.1). Taxonomy (GTDB): domain Bacteria; phylum Acidobacteriota; class Terriglobia; order Terriglobales; family Acidobacteriaceae; genus Acidiflorens. The sequence continues at coordinate 2,166 of PMCH01000262.1, read as the reverse complement.
CACTTCATCATCGCCGCCACATGTGGCGACTGCGCAATCCCCAGCGCCCAGTTGACGCTCCGAATAAACGGCTCTGGATAGACTCCGATGACGATCGTCGCCAGCGCGCACACTCCCAGAGCAAAGCGCATCCCCAAACTAACCGGTAGCCGCCCACTCTCCATCGGTTGGCGCATGAACATGGCGTTCGCAATCTTCAGATAGTAGTAAAGCCCGAATAGCGCGTAGAGCACCGCCAGCGATGCCAGCACGTAGTGGCCAGTTTCGATCAGGCTCAGGAAGATGTAGTACTTTCCCAGGAAGCCGGCCATCGGCGGGATGCCCGCCAGCGACAACAGGAAGAACAGCATCAGCACGGCTTCCACCGGCTGGCGCTGGTAGAGACCGGCAATATCGTCCAGTTCGTCGCCAATCACATTGCGGTGCCGCAGTGAAGTGATCACCGCGAACGCACCCAGATTCATGAAGGTGTACACCAGCAGATAAACCAGGATTCCCTTCAGGCCATCGTTAAACCCCGGACTCCCCGGCTCCGCCGTCGCCACCGCCACCAGAGCCAGCAGCATGTAGCCGACGTGCGCAATAGACGAATATGCCAGCAGCCGCTTCGTGTTGGTCTGGGTGAGCGCGGCGAAGTTGGCGCCGGTCATGGTGGCAATCGCCACAAACACCAGCATCGGCGCATAGACGGCCCGCAGCGGAAACAATCCCAGCAGCAGGATTCGGATCAGCATCGCCCACGCCGCCGCCTTCACCGCCACCGACATGAACCCCGTCATGCTAGTAGGAGCGCCTTCGTACGCGTCCGGCGCCCACTGGTGGAACGGGATGGCGGCAATCTTGAACATCAGGCCCACCATGGTTGTAAGCAGCGCGATGATCAGCACGGGATTGTGAGGATCCATCCTCCCCACCGCATTCCGGATGACTCCCAGGTTCGTGCTGCCCGTCAATCCGTAAAGCAGCGACAATCCGTAGGCAAAGATGCCCGACGAAAACGCTCCCAGCAGCAGGTACTTCAGCGCCGCTTCATTCGACCGGCGGTCGCGCCGCAGAAATCCGACCAGGATGTACGTGGAAATCGCCATCAACTCCAGGCCGATGAAGATCAGCACAATATCGAGCCCGGCAGCCATGCACATCATGCCGACTACCGAAAGCAGCATCAGCGCATAGAACTCGCCATGATGCTCGTCCTCGATTTCGAGGTACCGCACCGACATGACGATGGCAATCGCCGTCCCCACCAGAAACAGATAGAAGAAATAGATGGCGATGCGGTCCACCAGCACCGTGTTCATCAGTCCCAGCTGATAAAAGCTNNACCGCGTTCATCCACTTCCATTGCGGCGGCAGCATCAGGTCAATCATCAGGATGCCGAGCGCAAAAATGGTCAGCTCCAGCATCGGGAGCATGAGCAGGTAGTCCATCCCGCCGAGATATTGGGACAGGTTGTTCACCGCGAGTTCCCTTCCTTGCGGATCACCATCTCGGGCTCTTCTGCGGCCTTGGCTGGCACGGCTTGCGCGTTCACCGCGGCGTTCGGGTTCGGATAGCCGGGACGAGCCATCTGCACAATCTGGTTCACCGGTTGCTCCAGGATCTCAAAGAACGGCTTCGGATACAGGCCGATCCAGAACGCCATGATGATCAGCGGCACGAACGTCAGGATCTCGCGCGGCGTCAGATCATGCAGCTTTTCGTTCTTTGGATTGGTCACCGTCCCAAAGAACACGCGCTGGTAGAGCCAGAGCAAGTAAGCCGCCGCCAGAACCACTCCGGGTGCCGCCCATGCGGCCCATTTCCAGTTCTCCGTGAATGCCCCCTGCAGAATCGTGAACTCGCCGACGAAGCCATTCAGCAGGGGCAGGCCCATCGACGACAGGAACATAATCATGGTGATGGTTGCGTACACCGGCATGACATTCGAAATCCCGCCATACTCGGAAATCTCACGCGTGTGCCGCCGCTCATAGAGAATGCCGACGATCAAGAAGAGCGCGCCGGTCGAAATGCCGTGGTTGATCTGCTGCAAGACCGATCCACTCAGTCCCGCTGGGTTCAGCGCAAAGATTCCCAACGTGCAGAAGCCGAGGTGGCGGACCGACGAATACGCCACCAGCTTCTTCATGTCTTTCTGCATGAGCGAAACGAGCGCGCCATAG
>PMCH01000293.1:2242-5411 GCA_003154055.1 Acidobacteriaceae bacterium | reverse complement strand
TTATCGGCTGCCACGTAGAGTTTGCGCTGGCCCTTGGCGATCTCGCCGAAGCGGACCAAGCCATCGATCTCGCTGATGACCGCCGTCTCGCGCGGCTTGCGGGCTTCGAACAGTTCGACCACGCGCGGCAGACCACCGGTGATGTCCTTCGTCTTGGTGGTTTCGCGCGGGATCTTGGCCAGCACGTCGCCCGGGTGAACGGTGTCGCCGTCCTGCACCATCAGGTGAGCACGCGAAGGCATCAGGTAGCGCTTGCTGCCCTTGCCTTTGATCACGATGGCCGGCTGGCGCTTCTCATCCGGCGAATCGGCCACGACGTGACGCGACAAGCCAGTGACTTCGTCCACTTCCTCGTGCAGCGTGACGCCTTCCTGCAAGTCCTTGAACTGGACGGCGCCGCCGATTTCGGTCAGGATGGCGAACGTGTATGGATCCCACTCCACCAGAACCTGGCCGAGCTTGACCGCATCGCCTTCATTGACCTTCAACTTGGCGCCGTACACCACCGCATAACGCTCGCGCTCGCGTGCTTTTTCGTCGAGCACGGCGATGGAACCCTGCCGGTTCATGACCACCAGGTCGCCGGTCTTGGACTTCACGGTCTGCAGTCCAACGAAGCGGACCGTTCCGTTGCTCTTGGAATCGAGGCGCGACTGTTCCGACACTCGGGACGCGGTACCGCCGATGTGGAAAGTCCGCATGGTGAGCTGGGTTCCAGGTTCGCCGATGGACTGGGCAGCAATCACGCCCGTGGCCTCGCCGAGTTCGACCAGGCGACCCGAGGCAAGGTTGCGTCCGTAGCACATGACGCAGACGCCTCGCCTGGATTCGCAGGTCAGCACCGAGCGGATCTTCACCCGCTCGATCCCGGCAGCCTGTATGGCGCCTGCCAGGTCCTCGTTGATTTCGTTGTTGATGTCCACCATTACGTTCCCGTCGTAGTCCTTGATCTTCTCCAGCGAAACGCGGCCGATGATGCGGTCGCGCAGCGGTTCGATAATCTCGCCCGCTTCCACGATGCCGGAGACGAAGATGCCGTCCACGGTGCCGCAGTCGTACTCGCTGATGATCACGTCCTGCGCCACGTCCACCAGGCGGCGGGTCAGGTAACCCGAGTCGGCGGTCTTCAACGCCGTATCGGCNNGTCGAGATGAAGTACTCCAGCACGGTCAGCCCTTCGCGGAAGTTCGCCGTAATCGGAGTTTCGATGATCTCGCCCGTCGGCTTCGCCATCAAACCGCGCATTCCGGAGAGCTGGCGGATCTGCTGCTTCGATCCACGGGCGCCGGAATCGGCCATGACGTAAATCGGGTTGAGCGAACCTTCCTTGTCCGCTTTCTGCATCTGGCCGAACATTTCATCCGCCACCTTCTCGGTGATGGCTGACCAGATTTCAATGACCTTGTTGTAGCGTTCGCCGTTGGTGATGGCGCCGTCCAGATACTGCTGCTGCACGCTGATCACCTGTTTATCGGCGTCACGCACAAGCGTCTTCTTGTTGTCCGGGATGACCATGTCGTCGATGCCGATGGAGAGACCGGCGCGCGTGGCAAAACGGAAGCCGAGCGACTTGATCTCATCGAGCATCTTGACGGTGGTTTCCAGGCCAAACGTCAGGTAGCAGTAGTTCACCAGCTGGCCAATACCCTTTTTCTTAAGCAGGCCGTTAATGAACGGCATGCCCTCGGGCAGATGATCGTTCAGGATGGCGCGGCCCACGGTCGTGTTCAGGAACTCACGCTCGTGATGGACCGCGTCGGTGTACATCAAGTCCTGATCGTCGTAGGCCTGGGTAAGGTCCACGACCGGGCCAGTGTGGCGCAGGCGGATCGGGGAAAGCGTTTCCACTTCACCCGCCTCAAGCGCAAGCACGACTTCATCGATATTGGCGAACGCGCGGCCTTCGCCCTTGGCGCCCGGCTTCGCTTTCGTCAGGTAGTACAGGCCGAGCACCATGTCCTGCGTGGGCACGGTGATGGGTTGTCCGGAAGCGGGCGACAGGATGTTGTGCGACGACAGCATCAGCACGCTGGCCTCGACCTGGGCTTCCGGAGAAAGCGGAATGTGCACCGCCATCTGGTCNNTCGAAGTCGGCGTTGAACGCCGTACAAACCAGTGGATGGATCTTGATCGCCTTGCCTTCCACCAGTACCGGCTCGAAAGCTTGAATACCAAGGCGGTGCAGCGTGGGAGCGCGGTTCAGCATCACGGGATGGTCCTTGATGACCTCTTCCAGGATGTCCCAGACAATCGCGTCCTGTTGCTCCACCATTTCTTTCGCCTGCTTGATGGTGGTGCAATGACCGGTTTGTTCGAGCCGGTGATAGATGAAGGGCTTGAACAGTTCGAGCGCCATCTTCTTGGGCANNTTGCCGAGCAGGTTCTGGCGGAAGCGTCCCTGCTTGCCTTTGAGCGTATCGGAGAGCGACTTCAGCGGGCGGTTATTGGCGCCACGCAGAATGCGGCCGCGGCGTCCGTTATCGAACAGGGCGTCGACTGCTTCCTGCAGCATGCGCTTTTCGTTGCGCACGATGACTTCTGGAGCGTGCAGGTCCATCAACTTCTTCAACCGGTTGTTGCGGTTGATGACGCGGCGGTACAGGTCGTTCAGATCGGAAGTAGCAAAGCGGCCGCCATCGAGTGGAACCAGGGGACGCAGTTCCGGCGGAATGACCGGAATCACGTCGAGGATCATCCATTGCGGCTTGTTGCCGCTCTTGCGGAATGCTTCGACGACTTTCAGGCGCTTGGCATACTTCAGGCGCTTCTGCAGCGAGGTCTCGTTCTTCATCTTCTCGCGCAGTTCGGTGGAGAGTGTTTCCACTTCCACCCGCTTGAGAAGTTCCTTGATGGCTTCAGCGCCCATCATGGCCTTGAAGCCGGTCGGGCGGTATTGCTGGTCGAGCTCGCGGTACTTGGCCTCGTCCTTGATGACCTCATGGTCCTTGACTGGAGCATCGCCGGCTTCGACCGTGACGTAGGCTTCGAAATAGAGAATCGCCTCGAGATCGCGGAGAGAAATATCGAGGAGATGCCCTATCCGGCTCGGCAGGCCTTTGAAGAACCACACGTGCGAACAGGGCGAGGCCAGTTCGATGTGGCCCAGGCGCTCGCGCCGGACTTTTGAGAGCGTGACTTCCACACCGCACTTGTCGCAGATCACGCCGCG
>PMCH01000293.1:1409-2192 GCA_003154055.1 Acidobacteriaceae bacterium | reverse complement strand
ATGGCATCGAAGTCAGCAACGGGGTTTGCCATATCGAACGGGCTCGAACGAAACATGTTCCTCCGCTTTCCTGTGGATCTCACGCCTCCACCAGCGGCCCTCAACTAGTTCTCAGTTCCCGGTTCTCAGTTCTCAGAGAAACCCGGTTGAGCTTTGCCATTCACGGTGCTGAGAGCAGACACCGCAGTGGCCAATTATCGAAAACTTTTCGCGCTGCAAACCGTCCCCGTCCCCGGTTCGTCCTCGACTGAGAACTGAGAACCGGGAACTGAGAACTAATCCGCTGCCGCCGCCACCGGCTTTTTCTCGGCAGCCTTGATCAACTCGACATCCAGGCAGAGCGACTGCAATTCGCGAATCAGGACGTTGAACGACTCGGGCACGCCTGGTTCCATTGCGGCCTCGCCCTTGACGATGGCCTCGTANNGGCTGCTGGGTGATGAGCGAGTACGGACCGATGGAGCGCGCGTGAATCTTGTCGTCCACCAGGTGAGAAAGCTTCAGCATGTAGATGTAACCGACCGTTACCGGCAGTTCGAACTTCTCACCCGTCATGCCGTCGCGCAGGTTGGTCTTGCCCGAGGTGGGCAATCCAGCGCGTTCGAGCAACGCCTTGATTTCCGACTCGCGAGCGCCATCGAACACCGCGGAACCCATGAACACGCCCTTGGTCAGGGTCGGGGCCACGGCTTCGAGTTCGTCTTCGCTCATGTCGGCAATCGTGTCGGCCAGAACAGTGTCCTTAAACAGGGCCTTCAGATCGCGCCGGATTGCTTCGGAGCG
>PMCH01000293.1:0-1348 GCA_003154055.1 Acidobacteriaceae bacterium | reverse complement strand
TTGTCGCCGACGCTCAGCTTGCGCTTCATGGCGATATAAACCTTCACCAGCTTGATCACGCCCGGTGGCAGTTCATCGCCCTTGGTGAGTTTTTCTTTCTTCTCGTTGACGATCTTCTTGAGCACATCGATCTGGCGCGAGGTCATTTCCTCGATCTCGTCGATCTGCTCGTTCACGCGCGGATCCTTGTCGTTGTACTTGATGCGCTTCAGGTTGCGCGTCGAAATACGCTCGATGGTGTCGCGGTCGAGAATCCCTCCCTTGGTGAGGAGGCGCTTGTTGGTACGCTCATCATGCAGGTCGGCTTGGACTTCCTTGCCGCCCAGCAGTCCTTCGAGACGCTTCAGGCGCTCGTCGGTCAGGATTCGGATTTCGTCCGAAAGGTTCTTCTCCAGCTTCGCGATCTGCTCGCCTTCAATGGTCTTGGCGCGCTCGTCCTTTTCCTGCCCCTTGCGGGAGAAGATCTTGACATCGACGATGATGCCCTCGATACCAGGCGGGCAGTAGAGCGAAGCGTCGCGCACGTCGCCGGCCTTTTCGCCGAAGATCGCGCGCAGCAGCTTTTCTTCCGGCGTGAGCTGCGTCTCTCCCTTGGGAGTGACTTTGCCCACGATGATGTCGCCCTGCTTGATGGTGGCGCCGATCCGGATGACGCCGGCTTCGTCCAGATTGCGGAGCGTCGATTCGCTCACGTTCGGGATATCGCGGGTCACTTCTTCCGGACCGAGCTTGGTATCGCGGGCTTCGAGTTCGAACTCCTCGATGTGGACGGAGGTGTAGTAGTCCTCCTTCACCATCTTCTCGGAAACCAGGATTGCGTCTTCGAAGTTGTAACCGCGCCACGGCATGAAGGCCACGAGCACGTTGCGACCCAGCGCCAACTCGCCGAAATCCGTGCAAGGACCGTCGGCGATGACCTGCCCTTTTACGACGCGCTGGCCCTTCTTCACGATCGNNTGCATCGGGTGGTGTTCGCCCTCAACGCGCACGATGATGCGCTCGGAATCGACCGAATCGATGATGCCGTTGCGGCGCGCCAGGACCACGGCGCCCGAGTCGCGGGCCGTGACGCCTTCCATGCCGGTTCCAACGATCGGAGCCTGCGCGCGGAGCAGCGGCACAGACTGACGCTGCATGTTCGCACCCATCAGGGCGCGGTTGGCATCGTCATGTTCCAGGAAGGGCACCAGCGAAGCGGCTACTGACACCAACTGCTTCGGGCTGACGTCGACGTAGTCCACGTCATCGCGGCTGACCAGGACGAAGTTGCCGGCCTTGCGGGCGTTCACCAGTTCCCCGGCGATCCGGCTCTTGTCGTCCAATTCGATGTTGGCCTGGGCGATGACGT
>PMCH01000124.1:1651-9507 GCA_003154055.1 Acidobacteriaceae bacterium | reverse complement strand
TCGAAGATAGGCCGCAATTCTTCGATGGGCAATGCTCCGTCTACTTTCGCACCGTTCACGAACATGGCGGGAGTCGCGCTGACCCCCACTTTGTCCCCTTCCTTCATCGAAGCCCGCACAGCTTTGTCATCCTGGGCTTTGAGACAGGCCTGCAGTTTCGTCCCATCGAGAGCATGCCTCTCGCCTTGCAGCGTGGCGACTTTATCGAGCGCTGCGTATTGGGCTTCGCGGGTCTTCTCTTTGTTGACGTCCCTCTGATTGGCGTGCACGTAGTCGGCAAAGTCCCAGTACGCGTCGTTATTCTGCGCCGCCAGGCAGTTCGCGTCCACTGCCGCATGGATTGCCCAGGGGTGGATTTCTTCCAGCGGGTAATCCTTGTAAATGAACAGCACCCGGTCGCCGTACTCGCTGAACAGTGCCGGGAACAGTTGCTGGTGCATTTTCGAGCAATAAGGACACTCGAAATCGTCGTAGTTGACGGCAATCACCTTGGCGCTCTTGTTGCCGCGGGTGGGACGGCCGGCGACGTCGATCTTCTTCATCACCTCGGCATAGGGATCCTTGGTCAAATCCAGGCGTGTGGTGCGCAGCAGGGTCTTGTGGTCGTTGGAGAGGAGAAATTCGAAGTCCTGCTTTTTCTCGCCATTGTCGAACGTGATGGTCAGCGCATCATAATTCGGGAATTCGCTCGAGTGGAGCGGACCCACATTGACCTTCACATCGCCGGGAACGGAGTACGCCGCGCGCACATGCTTCTCCACCAACCGGACGATATCCGGGGGAGGGGATTGGGCAGCACAACCGAGACAGATCAGCAGAAAAAAAAGACAAGCGCGCCGGATAAAGCTCACTAGGAATCGCCTCAACATGAGGAATCGATTGATTATCTCACGGGGAGACAGGCTGCGAGCTTCGAGGCGGCTCATCCGTGTTCAAGCCCGACGCCGGTTTAGTTCTTCCACCGGCAGCAACGAGTTCATGGATCCCGAGCGGAAGCCTTCCAGGTCGAGGGTCACAAATTGAAAGCCCAGTGCTTTGAAGATGNNACCGGGCGCCCATACTCGATGCGCGACGACAAGCATGCCGACGCAGGCTTGTCCCACACCCGCAGACCGGCCTGCCGCGCCAGTTCGCGAATCTCAGCTTTGGTCAGTCCAGCTTCGAGCAACGGTGCCGAAACCTGATGCTGGAGCGCGGCTTGCTGCCCGGGGCGGAAGTCGCCCTGGTCGTCAACATTCACTCCGTAGGCGACGCGGTCGAAGCCGTGGGCCATGCGGTATTGCTCGAGGACGGTGAAGAGCTCGTCCTTGCAGTGGAAACAGCGCATGGAATCGTTGCGGATGTAGTCAGGATTCTCCAGTTCCTGAGTTCTCAGAATCTCCACGGGAATTGCGTTTTCGCGGGCGAAGGCGAGGGCGTCTTCCAGGTGGGTGCGCGCCAGGCTGGGGGAATCCGCGATCACGGCAAGCATCCGATCGCCGAGGACCTGGTGGGCCGTCCAGGCGAGAAAGGCGGAATCGATGCCGCCGGAGTAGGCCACGAGCAGGCGGCCGCCGTCCGCCAAAAGCCGGCGCAACTGGACGTCCTTCTGGGCCGCCGATACTGCAATATCCATGTCTTGCATTGTAGTGAAAAGACGAGCGGAGCGTGAAATTGCTGGTGCGAGTTCTAGTACAGCCGGTCGTGCCGTTTAAGGTTGCCGAAGGCCCCAACATTGGCTAGCGAAAACGCGAAGCGGAACTGATTTTCGTTGCGCACGGACCCGAGTGCGAAGCGGCGGTACTCGACACTCAGGCCGCAGCAATCCCAGTTATAGGTGGTCTGGACGGACGAGTATTGCAGGAAGCCCTGGTTCGCGTCGAAACCTAAACTGGTGGCGAAGCTGGGTCCGCGCTTCTGCAGTTCGCCATAGCCGAACAAAATGCGGAACTGGTGAAAATCGGTCGCTCCCGGCACGGGCTGGCCGCCCAGCGCAAGATCGGTAATACGCAGGAAAGCGTCTCCCGCGCCGAATGTAAATGGCCCGTAGTGATAATTCATCAGCAAGGTGCTGGCGTTGACCCGGCCTTTCTTGAGGTCATAATCCAGGTCCCACTCGGTATTGGTGCGAAGGCTGGTTTCGACCCGGAGCCGGGAGATAATGGGCGAATAGCGGCGCTGATCGCTCAGGAACGCGATTCCGGTAAAGTCGGCGGTGCTGGCAAAGACATTTCGCATGCCCGGCACCAGGGCGTGTCCGAAAGTGGGATCGAAGAAGTATTTCTGCGCCACTTCCCAATTCACAATCTCGCGCGGTCCGGAAGCGCAGACTTTCGAATCCTGATTGGGCGTCTCCCAGGGAACGGCACTGGATTGAGGAGCGCCTCCAATCGCCAAGGAGGCCATTGCAGTCTGATCGCAGTCCTGCGCATCGGGGTCGACTCGCTTGGCGTAGATCCGGTTCACCAGCGCGTACTCGACTTCGTTGGTGTTGGTGAGCAAGTCGCGGGAATCGAAACGCAGGATGTCAGCGAAATTATTGACGCCCTTCACGTAGTGATATCGAATCCGCGGCTCGATCACGTGCTTCCACTTGCGGCCGAGCCAGGGATGTTCGAAAACGCGCGATAACGCGGGCGGACGCAGCTCAATCCCGGCTTCCAGCGCTTTGCGGTTGATGGCATCGTCTTCGGCCTTTCCCGTATCGGCCGCCAGTTGCGCGTCAAAGCGTTGGGTATAGAAGGTGTCGCGTACCGTCAACTCAGGGCGAATGGACCATCCCCGCCACTGCAGGGGCAGCGAAAGCGAGGGCGCAAAATCGAATCTACCCACCAGGGGCGCGGTACGAAATCCAAGTTCGCCCCGCTCATCGCGGCGTTGCAAACCTTCGATCGCGCTATCAAACGACCAGAACAAAGGAGTGCCGCCCAGCCTGCGTTCCACTCCGGAGAAGTAGAAGCTCGGGGTGTGCAGGATTCGGATCAGCTCCGTCTGCTGGAGCGTGGGGCAGTCGCCCACATTGCAGATTTCGAAGTTCTGGTAGCGCTCGGCCAGCACGTCGTAGTTAAAGCCGTTGGTCGTGTTGGAAAGAAAGATCTGCGACCGCACTTCCGAATCCACGGCCTGGCTGTAAACCTCTTCGAAGGCAAGGCGAAACACGAACGAACTCAGGTAGTCGACGTTCGCGACGCCGCGGAAATGCCCGAAACTGCCCTCCGCGTTCAGGCGGGCATCTTCGCCACCCTGCTTCTGGGGCGGGGATCCGATGCCCCGGTCGAGCACGCCGAAGTAGGCAAAGTCCACATAGGACGTGTCGCTGGGACGAGCGCGGAACTCGGCACGCTGCGACCATCCGCGGAGAGAGTAGTATTCCGCGCCCAGCGTGGCATCCATGCTGCGGTTCATCGCCCAATACACTGATTCGCCCGCGATCAGCCCCTTGCGGGAGGAATTGCCGAAACTGGGAATCAGCAGGCCGGATTGGCGTTCCTGCCGCTGCACCGGGTGGGTGACATAGGGGAAATAGATCACCGGCACGCCCATGATCCGGAAATTGCTGTTGTAGATCTTCGCCGTACTGTCGACATCGACGGTGATGCGGCCAGCATTGAATTGCCATTTGGGATGGGGCAACTCGCAAGTGGTCACGGTGCCCTGCCGCACCAGGTAATGGTCGGGCCCGTTCTTCTCGACAATCTTGCCGGTAAAGGCAAACGGGTTGGAGGTGGTGAGCACGTAGCGGGACTTGCGGAGGCGGAACCCGGCGGTGCCCACTACGCTGTAGAACTTCCCCACCTGGCTGCGGACGTTGTAGGTGCCATGGCTGGCTTCGATGTGCTCATCGTAAGGGCCGCCATCCAGAACCATGTGGCCTTCGAGTTCAGTATCACCGGTGGCGGAGTTGTAGGTGATTTCATCGGCGTAGAGAACGTAGGAGCGGTAGTGAATTTCGGCCTGGCCACGCAACTTGAACAGGGGCCCATCCTTCTCCTGCTGGACGGCTTGAATCGTTACCTCTTCCTGCGCCGAACTGGAGGGCGCCGCGGGGAGTGCCGCGGGAAGAGGCGCAGAAACAGGGGTTTGCGGGGGCGGGGTCTGGCTGGTTACTAGGCCGGGAGCGAGAAGCAGATGACAAACCCACACGGCCGTGATAAGGATTCGAGTGCGGAAGATCATTGCAAGCGCACATGCGCTCCGCCGGCCAGTTGCCAAGGGGAACTCGTTCGACCTTAGCACGCGGCTGGCTCGGGAAGCAAAGCTGCGCGGCTTCATGGTCCCCGCCGTTTGTGCCTGGCCTGGCTCTGGCTGCTGGCATTCTTCGAGACCGGATTGATGGACTGTCTCAGTAGCGGAGATTCCGCCGCGGAAGCGCCCCCGTCCCGCGAAATTCCAGCGGCGGAGATGCCTGTCTGCATTGCCGCCGAAGCGGGGGGCGCGGAACCCAATGCCGAATACTGGCGGCGGGAAGTCGCGGCCCGCCTGCAGCGGTATCGCTTGCGCCGCAAACCGCGCGCTCCCCGGTATCCTTCGTTGCGCCTTCCGTTTGACTGGTCCGAGGCCGGGTTACGGTCAGCGTCCGCGGAGAGACCGGCCCATGCCGGGCCGCCTCCGTCCGGGCCCGTCGCCCCAGTGGCCCACGTGCGCACCGGACAAAATGTGGCTCTTCGATGGGACGATACCCCGGCGCCGGAGCCGGCGCGCTTCTTCGAGTCACGAGCGGAAGATGCTGAAACGGCCCCTGAGAAAGAGGAACGGGAGTGGTCCGCCAAGGTCATCGAATTCCCTCGCTCGGCGGCGATTCCTGTTTTCCAGGCGGATGAACTGGCGGAACCGATGCTCGACCGCCCGCGAATCGTAGAAGCCCCCGAGACCGTGCCGCTTCCTCCCGCGATGGGCGGAATCCTGATTGAAGCTGCCCCCGAAAGGGAATCCCGAAGACGGATGCGTGAGGATATTCCCCTTCCTTCCGCTTCTCTCACCTTGCGAATGCTGGCGGGACTGGTGGATGCGCTCATCCTGATGGCCGCGCTTACCATCTTCGGGGCGATTTTTGTGCGGATCAATCCGGAGCGTGCGCCCCTTCCCCTGGTTGCCGGCGGCCTGGCCGTGGTCGCGGCTCTGCTGTGGGCTGCGTACGTGTTTCTTTTTATCGTTTACACGGGCACGACTCCCGGGCTGCGGGCGGCGCGCTTGCGGCTGGTCAAGTTCGACGGTTCTCCGCTGCCCCGGCGCCTGCGGCGCTGGCGCGTGCTGGCGTCTTTTCTCTCGGCTCTTTCTCTCGGACTCGGTTTTCTCTGGAGTTTCCTCGACGAGGATGGCCTGTGCTGGCATGACCGCATCACCCGTACCCACGTCCAGCGCCCTTCCACATCTCCTCCCGCCTCGGCACTTTGACCGGCTCCTTTGATCGACGGGATACTTGCGATCCATAGGACCACGAAGAGCACCCAGAACCAGGCTCCGCGCTGATTGCCGCCCTCATCGCGCAACGATTACCCGCCGCGGGAGAAATGGTTCGACAAGAAGTGCAAACTATTTCACGTAGTAGTGTTTCCCTCTTGAATTTTCTGGCTGGAGTCCGGTTTTCCTGTTTTGGCCGGGTGTTCAATGCTACACTCCGCCATCGCGGCTCGGGTTCCCGTAAGCCCCCTGACCCTTCTCTCCTGAGAGAAAACCGCAGAAAATTCAATTTTGAGGAAACCAATGAAAGTGTCACGCACGCTTTGGATGGCCTGTGTAGTTCTCTTTGCCGGTTTGAGCCTGGCCAGCGCTCAAACCTGGACGCCGTTGACCAATCAGCCGAATTTCGGGGCGAGTACCGCGCTTCTGTTGACCGATGGGACCGTCATGGTCCACGACGTGGGCGCACAGGACTGGTGGAAACTCACTCCCGACTCGAATGGAGACTACGTCAACGGCACCTGGTCGCAACTGGCCTCACTTCCTTCCGGATATTCTCCCCTCTATTATTCGTCGGCGGTTCTGCCCGACGGGCGGGTGATCGTGATGGGCGGGGAATATAACTTCTTCAGCCCCGTGTGGACGACGCTCGGAGCGATCTACAACCCGAAGACTAATAAGTGGAAATCGATGAACCATCCAGCGGGGTGGACGACCCTCGGAGATGCACAAAGCGTGATTCTTGCCGACGGCACCTACATGCAGGCGAACTGCTGCACGAAGGACGCCGCGCTACTGAATCCCAAAACCCTGACCTGGACACCGGTCGGCACGGGCAAGGCCGATATCAACGACGAAGAGGGCTGGAGCTTGCTGCCCAACGGCCAGGTGTTGACCGTGGACGCGTTCAACGGTCTTAACTCCGAGCTCTTCAATCCCGCCACCGGTGCCTGGTCGCTGGCCGGCAGCACCATCGTTTCGCTGGTGGACCTGTCTTCGGCTGAGATCGGGCCCTCGGTTCTGCGTCCCGACGGCACCGTCTTTGCGATCGGAGCCACCGGGCATAACGCCATCTACAATACGGCGACGGGAGCGTGGTCGGCGGGTCCCGACTTCCCCAAAGTTGGCGGGAGATTCCTGGACGTAGCCGACGGTCCGGCAGCACTTCTTCCCAACGGCAATGTTCTGACCGGGGCGAGCCCTGCCATCTTCCAGACGAACACAACTTTCTTCGAGTTCGATGGCACCCATCTCAACCAGGTCGCGGGCACGCCGAACTCACACAACTTTTCCTCCTACGAGGGACGGATGCTCGTTCTTCCCACCGGGCAAGTGTTGTTCACGGACGGCACCGGCGACGTGGAAATCTACACATCTGCCGGCAGCGCCAACCCGGCGTGGGCACCGGCGATCACCAAGGCCCCGAAGACGGTGGTTCACGGCAAGACTTACACGGTGAAGGGTACGCAGTTCAACGGTTTGTCGCAGGCTGGCGCTTATGGCGATGATGCTCAGGCGGCGACGAACTATCCGCTGGTCCGGATCACCAACAACGCGAGCGGGCATGTGTTCTACGCTGCGACGAAGAACCACAGTTCGATGGGCGTGGCCACCGGAGCTGCCATTATCATCACCCACTTCACCGTTCCGGCGGGCATCGAACTCGGCGCCAGCCAGTTGGTAGTTGTCGCCAACGGCATCGCTTCCAGTCCGGTGAGCTTGATGATCAACTAGGTTCGAATGTGTTTTGCCATAGGCCGGACGGTTTTTCGTCCGGCCTTTTCTTTGTGTATTCGCAGAGTGTGTGCGCAAAAAAGCCCCGGGCATTGCGACCGGGGCTGGATTTGGACGACGACAACTTAGCTGGCAGCGTGCTCATGATGCTCGCACTTGTTGCCGCCGCAGCAACCCGCGGCAGTCTTGTCCGCTGAACCGCCACAGCAACCTTTGCCTTCGGCGCAGCATCCGTCTTTGCCCTGCTTCATGCAGGACTTCATGTCCTTGCCTTCGCAGCAGGACTTGCCCGCTTTCATGTCGCACTTGTCCTTGCCGCAACAGGCCATGGCGTCCTTGCCTTCGGCCGCAGCGTGATGGCAGCAATCCTTGCCGTCTTTCTGATCGGCCATGTGATGGCAGCAGCCCTTCGCTTCCGGAGCGGGGGTGGAGTTCGGGGCGGACGGTGAGGGTGGACTTGTCTGGGCCCACGCGACCAGCGAGAGCACGAGAGTCAGAGCCAGTATTCTCAGTTTCATAAAATCTCCTAAATGTATGTGGTGAAGAAACGATTTCCGGGGTGCGGCCAGAGTTCAGCCGCGCAAGAACAGCGGAAGGAAGGTCTTCCGAGCTAGATACGAAGCACCATGGCAAAGGCGCCGGGTGGCGGCCGCAGGGCGGGAGTGGCGGCGGACCAGGCGGATGGCCGCGGGATCAAACTAGCATTGAGGTCCGCGGAATCTCCGGAAATTTCTGGGGAGGGC
>PMCH01000124.1:0-1643 GCA_003154055.1 Acidobacteriaceae bacterium | reverse complement strand
GGCATCCCGTGCTGATGCCCGGAATGGGGCTGGGCGGCAGTATGCGCCGCATGCCTGTGCCCGGCATGAAAGGTAAACATGGGCGCCATCACGACCTCGGCCCAGGCCGTGATCGTCAGGAGCAGAAGCGCCGCAATGGATTTCCTCAACATCCCTGTACTTCGAGATTGGCAGAGCGGGAACAAGCGGGATGTGATCCAAGTCACTGGAGAGAGTGATCTTGTCGGCCGCAGGGACTAGCCCAGCAAGTCGTCCAGGGCGGCCCCCAACTCAGGAAAGCGGAAGGAATACCCGCTGGCCCGGAGCCTTTCCGGCTCCACGTGCGCGCTGCTCAGTAATAACTCGTCCGCCATTTCGCCGCCGAAGGCCAGCCGCGCTAAGAACGTGGGCAGCGGAAACAGCGCCGGACGCCTCAGCACCGACGCCAGCGCCTGAGTAAAGTCCGCATTCCGGACCGCGTGCGGCGACACCAGGTTCACCGGGCCGGAAAGCGACTCCGCGTGCATTGCATAATGAACGGCGCCCACAATGTCATCCACGTGAATCCAACTCCACCACTGCTGGCCCGACCCGATCTTGCCGCCCAGTCCCAACCTGAACGGCGTCAGCATCTTCTCGAGCGCCCCGCCCTTCGGACTCAGGACCAACCCGATGCGGAGATTCACGGTGCGGATGCCGGCCTCAGCCGCGGGTCGGGTTGCGGCTTCCCACTCCCGGCTGACCCCGGCCAGAAATCCCTGCCCGCCAGGACTCTCTTCGATCAGAATCTCGTCCCCCCGGTTCCCGTAGTACCCCACCGCCGAGGCGCAGATGAAGACCCGCGGCCGTTCCAGCGTCTGGGCAAGCGCAGTGGCCAGGTGCTGCGTGCCCAGGACGCGACTCTCGCGAACACGTCTCTTCTTGTCGTCGGTCCAGCGACCCACGATGCTTTCGCCCGCCAGATGGACGACGCAGTCGAATCCGGAGACCGCGCCGGGCGAAATCGGCTTCAGGGGGTCCCAGGAGATCTGGTCCGCTCCCTGCGCCGGCCCCCGCACCAGCCGCACAACATGCGCCCCCTGGGATTCTAGGTAGGGCAGAAGCACTGCCCCAATCGGCCCGGAAACCCCTGTCACCAGAACACGTTCCACGCCATCGCTCCCGTCCGTACTCTACCAGTCCCAAACCGTACTTTGCGCCCTTCTCGATCTTTGCGGCAGACCGCTTCTTACAAACTTAAGGCACAACCCAGGGTGCGGCAAGCCTTCCCCGGCTAGGGTAAAATCCATCATGGCGACGTTGCGTCAGCAAATCGCGACCAACGTGCTCACGGTGACCCGCTTCCGCGAGCTGATGAAGAAGCTCCGCGAGAACCGCCCCAACGACGACCTCGACCTGGTCAAGAGAGCCTACGAATTCTCCCAAAAGCATCATGCCGGGCAGACCCGCGCCTCGGGACAGCCCTACCTGATTCATCCGCTGGAAGTGGCCAACGTCCTGGCGGACATGAAAATGGACTCGGTTTCCGTGGCCGCGGGCTTGCTCCACGACTCGGTCGAAGACACCTCGGTGACCACGGTAGAAATCCGGCAGGAATTCGGCGAGCAGGTCGCGCACATCGTGGAAGGCGTCACCAAGATCAGCAAGATCGACTTTTCTTCCAA
>PMCH01000355.1:1779-4468 GCA_003154055.1 Acidobacteriaceae bacterium | reverse complement strand
ACGTCATCCACGACCGTGTCGGTGAGAAACGCGATCTTCGAATTGGCGCGCGCCCGGTCCAGCATGATTTTCGAGGCACGAAACTGCTCGCGGCGATGGATCAGCGTGACCTTGCTGGCGAAGCGCGTGAGGAACGTCGCCTCCTCCATGGCGGAATCGCCGCCGCCGATCACCACTATTTCCTTGCCGGAAAAGAAAAACCCATCGCAGGTGGCGCAGGAAGAGACGCCATGCCCGATGAGTGCCTGTTCGTTGGGCAATCCCAGCCAGCGCGCCGACGCGCCACTCGCGATAATGAGCGTGCGGGTGTAAATGGTCTCTTTGCCAAAACTCAACTCGAACGGACGCTTGCTGAGATCGGCCTTCACCACGTGCCCCATGCGGTATTCGGCGCCAAAGCGCGACGCCTGTTTACGCATGTTCTCGATCAACTCGGGACCCTGAATGCCTTCGGGAAAACCAGGGAAATTTTCCACCAGCGTGGTCAGTGCCAATTGTCCGCCCGGCTCGTGCCCTTCAATCACCAACGGTTTCAGGTTGGCGCGACCTGTATAGAGGGCCGCGGTGTGGCCAGCGCATCCGGAACCCATCACCACAACATTGCGAATGTCCATATGGGTAGTTAATAGATTCAGTAGAACGGATTCCGTTTCAGACCATTCAACAGCAGATTCGGGCTACGGATTCTTCTTCGCGCCCGCAGCGCCCCCACTCTTTTTCGCCGCAGCACCCGGGCCCAATCGGGCCAGTTCCTGGGGAACCATCCGGCGCACGCCCAGCACATCGCGATAATGGCTCATCAGCGACGATGCGGATCGAAAGAAGGACTCGTAGGCGCTCTGATCGGGCAGCGGTCCACCTTCCGCGCTGTCGCAGCGGGCCAGCACCACGGAAGCCTTCCCAAAACGTTCCAGCTTGATCCGCGCGACCGGAGTATCGGAGGCCAGCATCGCAGCCGCGGAGGTTACGGTCGAAGCGCTGTCCTCGATCGAGATCTGCATCAGGTCCTTGGGTTCACGCACGCGCAGCACCAGTGTCTCCACCATGGTCTTCGGATCGGCGCTGAACGAGTACTGCGCGTTGCTGAACGAGGCGGGAGCCGGAAACTCACGGCGCACCCGCACCCAGTTGGCGGTGGCACTGGCGCCCGCCGGCAGCGGTTGCATGCCCGGAATCGCGGTACTCTGGTCGAGTGTGGAGCGTCCGCGGGCCACTTCGAAGTCGCTGGTAAATACCGGCTTGACGGGCACTTTGCCAAGCGCCGACGACAACTCTTTCTGATCGTCGGCCGAGGGCGTGCACACGTTCAGCACGTTCACCTTCACCGGAGGTTGCGGGTTCGCCGGAGGCTGCTGGGCAAGGGACACCGCCCCCGCCAGGAATAACGCAGTCACCAAAGTCTTTTGAGGAAACACGGCGGAATTGTAACCCATTGCAGAAGTCAAAAGTCAGAATGCAGAAGTGAAAACCTCGGTTCGCCATCGACCCACGGTTTTACTTCTGCATTCTGACTTCTTACTTCTGCAATCACCCGGACGCGCCCTCATCGCTCTCCACCGCGCCGTGCCGCCGCAACAGCTGCGGCAAGTTCTGCGAGAACGCCGAGCGCGGCAACACCATGTCACAACCCACTTCGTGGGCTTTCTGCTTCAAATCGCCCTGCACGTGGGAAAGGAAGCCGATGATCGACGTGCTCTTCTTCAGCTTGCTTTTCAGCTTGGGAATGAGCGTGAGCGGCTTGGCATTGGCGTTATTCAGGTCAAAGATGATCAGCGAGGGCTTCTCGTCGCCATTGCTCGTAAGACGGTCCGCCAGGTCTTTTTCATTCTTTACGAACTCGACCTTCACATTCATCTTGCGGCCGGTCTCCTGAATCTTCGCCAGGAAGAACAGGTCCTCGACGAAAGCGAAGACGCGGGAAGCTGCGTCTTCCTGTGGAACGGGTAGCGGGTCTGGATCCACCGGGGCGTAAGACGAACTGAAGCCGCGACGCGCCCCTCCCCGGTTGCCATTGTCGCCGCCCATTTTGGCGCGGTAACTGTGATCCATGGGCGCGGTGTAAACGCCCTGTTGCTGGCGATCGCGGCCCGGCGGGCCGCTTGCGCCTCGTTTAGGCGGACGCCGTCCCCGGCGCCGTTTATGTTTCCCTCCGCCTCCGGAAGGATGTCCCGGTCCTGCATTCATATTTTTCTCTGTTAATCCCCGGCCTGCGTTAGCGGCCTGATTGTTTCGTCTTCCCTGCGGTTGGCACGATGCTGGTAAAGGTCACTGCCCGTTGGCAATCGGTAATGCCTGCCCAAAGCGGCTGGATTGCTATTGAGAACGATGTTCAAACCGTCTTGGCGCCTTTGAGATTGAGCGCGAAGGGCCAGCCGAGAAACGTGGCCGTGGGAACATGATGATGTTACCCACGAAATAGGCCGCCGCGCAAGGGGCAAGTGCCTTTAGTTTTGCACAACCGGGCACTCCCCGGGCTGACGGCGCGTCGAACGGAACCCCCGACTTAGCCGGCCAACGCCCCTTCCACCCGCTCACTGCGCAAAGGTATTGCACGCTTTCATGTCTCCGCTGCTGAAGCCGCGCTGGAACCAATCCATCCGTTGCTGCGAACTTCCGTGGGTGAACGATTCCGGATTCACGTGTCCCGACGACATTCGCTGCAACCGGTCGTCGCCCACCGCCGCCGCCG
>PMCH01000355.1:0-1740 GCA_003154055.1 Acidobacteriaceae bacterium | reverse complement strand
AAGCGCTGCTTCAATTCCTCATAGAAGCCCAGGTCGATATAGACCTTCTCGTCTTCGGGACAGTAAAACGGCCCGCTCGCCGACTGGGCCATGCCACATGCGGAATCGATACTGTCGCGGAACAGCACCAGCTTCGCATGCCGGTAGGGCACGCCCTGGCTGCTCAGAATCTGGGCCCAGGTTTTCTGGGTATCGTCGAGCACGAACGACACAAATTGCACCACCGGCTCTTCCTGCTGGTCGCGCACCGGATTGGGCTGGCTCGTTTGAACGGGACTTCCCATGCCGCCGCCACCACCACTGCCACCTACGAGCGACAGAAAATCGCGCTTGAATACGATGCTCAGCACCAGCAGGATCAGAAAACCGCCAATCCCGATGTGCCGGCCACCGATGTTGAAACCACCGCCTCCGCCGCCTTCGTCTCTGCGATCTTCCAGATCATCGCTGCGCCCACCCGGAGTCCAACGCATCAGTTTGCCCCTCAAGAAACTGGCCGCTCGTGCCGTGCAAGGTACCGGAACGAGCGCCAAGTTGCCGCCCAATTTTAACCATAAACCGGCGGGACTGGTACCTCGGCCGGGCAGGATGGCGCACCATCATCGCCCTGAAGTTTCGTCGCGGCCGAGCCGATATATCTAGGGTGAAGCCTTCTCCTGCCCAGAACGGCGGCCCCACCACCACGTCCGCAGGGCTTTCGGGGCAGCGCTTTGTCGCCCGCCAGCCGATTCTCGATCGATCGCAGAAGGTGTACGGATATGAACTCCTGTTCGGCAATGGTGTGGAAAACTACTTCAACGCGGATCCGGAATTCGCCTCCCGCAGCACCCTGGATAGTTCGCTGCTGTTCGGCCTGAAAACGCTCTGCGATGGCCGGCGCGCCTTCGTGAACTGTACACGCGACGTCCTTCTGAAGGACTTGATCACTTTGCTGCCGCCCAATCAGGCGGTAGTCGAAATCCTTGAGACGGTGGAACCGGATGAGCGTGTGATTGCGGCCTGCCGGCGCCTGAAGCAAGCCAAGTATCTGATCGCCCTCGACGACTTCGCTCCCAATGACCCTCGCGTTCCGCTCTGTGAATTCGCTGACATCCTCAAAATTGATATCCGGGCGACCACTCCTCAACAGCGCGCCATGATGGCGGCACGATATGGAGACAAGTGCCAGTTGCTGGCCGAAAAGGTGGAGACGCAGCAGGAACATCGCCAGGCTGAAGAAGCCGGATTTGTTTACTTCCAGGGCTATTTCTTCTGCCGGCCCGAGTTGATGATGGCGAGGGACGTCCCCGCCAACCGGGTGCACTATCTGCGTTTACTGGAAAGCGTGTGCAAGCCCGAACTGGATATGCTCGCCCTGGAGCGGCTGATCAAGCAGGAGGCTTCCGTCTGCTATCGCCTGCTGCGCTATCTGAACTCCCCGCTCTTCGGTTTCTCGCTCCAGATCAAGTCCATCCGCCACGCCATGGCGATCCTGGGCGAGCGCGAATTGCGGCGCTGGATCCGTTTGGTGGTTGCGGTAGGCGCCGCCGAGCAAAAGTGCAGCGAACTCCTGCTCATGGCGCTCACCCGNNTGGATCAGGAGACCAAGGCAGCGCTTCTGGGTCAACCCGGCCGTCTGCGTCCGCTCTACCAACTCATGCTGGCGCAGGAATCGGGCGAGTGGGAAAAGTCTGGCGAACTGGCGCGGCATCTCCACCTTACTTCCGAAGAAGTCTCCGAACAATGGTGGCAGGCGATGCA
>PMCH01000227.1:4333-4464 GCA_003154055.1 Acidobacteriaceae bacterium | reverse complement strand
GTGACGCACAGTGCCGGGCTCGACGGCGCCGAGATCTACGGCATGGGTGTTGCGGTCGGCGACTATAACAACGATGGATTTCCCGACATCCTGGTCACCTGCGTAGGCCAGAACCGCCTCTTCAGGAATAC
>PMCH01000227.1:0-4208 GCA_003154055.1 Acidobacteriaceae bacterium | reverse complement strand
TTGCTCGACTACGATCAGGATGGATGGCCGGACCTGATCGTTGCCAACGATACCCAGCCCAACAAACTCTATCGCAACAACCGCAATGGAACTTTCAAAGAGGTGGGCGTCGAGGCCGGTATCGCCTTCAGCACCGATGGCAAGGCACGGGCCGGCATGGGGGTGGACGTAGCGGATTTTTCGAATTCAGGCTCTGCCGGGATCGCCATCACGAATTTCGATAACGAAATGCTCGGGCTGTTTCGCGCGTCGGGCAAGGGAGCGTATGAAGACGTTGCGATCCAGGCCGGCGTCGGAGCGCCCACCAAGCCGATGCTGGGATTCGGCTGTCTGTTTGCGGACTTCGATCTCGACGGAGCGCTCGACCTGGCTCTCGCCAATGGACATATTGATGACACGGTACGAAATATTCGCGGCAACGTCGGGTACGCTCAACCGCCTCAGATGTTCCTCAACCTGGGCAAGGGAACATTCCACGATATGACGCTCGACATGGGCCCGGACTTCAGCAAACCCAAAGTTGGGCGGGGCCTGGCGTACGGTGACTTCGATCGCGACGGCGACCTTGACCTGCTGCTGACCACCAACAACGGCCCGGCGTATCTTTTCCGGAACGATCAGCGAAGCGGAAACCGAAGCATCCGCCTTCGGTTGGTGGGCACCAAGTCCAACCGGGATGCGATCGGAGCCACGGTACGCATCGAGTCGGGCGGAGTGTCCCAGACCCGCATGGTGAAGAGTGGGTCCAGTTATCTCTCGCAGTCCGAGCTGCCGCTCACTTTCGGGCTTGGCAACAGAGACTTGGCGGACCGGGTTGTGATCCAGTGGCCGAGCGGACGAACCGAGGAGTTTCGGGAGCTAAAGGCCGGCCGGGCTTATCAATGCGTAGAATCCAAAGGAATAACCCCGCAATCCGGATTCTAGTATTTTTCTAGTATTGTGCTCGAATTCTCCTGCCGCTAAAGTTACTTTCGTCAACCAGTTCTCATCGCACCCACATGCGGTGAGACACCTCTCCGGCACACCGCATGTTGCCGGAACAGAGTATGCCCCGGTCAACCGCAACGGTTGGCTGGGGTTCTTTTATGTGGGTGTAGTGGGGATTGGAACTCGCCGGGTAACGGGGTTATTCAAAATATGAAGATCCACACTGCAATGGCTGCAGCTGTCGTTCTGCTGGTCGCGGTCGCACTCTGGGCAGCCGACAGCAAGCCCTCAAGTTTGACCGTGGAGGGCTTTGTCCTTGACTCCGCCTGCGCTTTCACCAAGAACCTGAAGAAGCCGATCAGCGCCGATTGTGCGACGGCTTGTGCGAAAGCCGGGTCTCCGCTCGTGATCCTCACCGACGACGGAACAATCTACTGGCCAATTGCGAAGGCGACCCCCTTCAGTGGACAGAACGCGCGCCTTCTGCCTTTCGCAGGTCAGCGCGTGGTGGCGAAAGGCGAGGTCTTCGAACGCGGTGGCTCTCGAGCGCTGGCGATTGAGACCATTGAAGCCTCCACTAAGAATTCCGCGGTTCCGAAGTAGCTGGACGCAAGTTTCCCGGGAATAAGTTCAGATCAACATCGCCAGAGGAGAGTACCCGTGCATCTGTGGAAGAAGTTTCGCCCGACACTCACGCATCTCAGTTTTATTTGCCTGCTTGCCGGCGCCGTCTGGGCGCAAGAGCTGGGCACAGCGGTACTGAACGGCGACATCACCGACCCAAGCGGAGCGGTCGTCAAGAACGCTGAAGTCACCGTTGAGAACAAGGCGACGGGCTTGCAGCGGACCGCTCCCAGCAGTAACGCGGGCCTTTTCGTCTTCAACAGTCTGGTGCCGGGCGATTACGAAGTGCGCGTTAAAGCAACTGGTTTTGCGGATGCAACGACGCAAGCGCATCTGGAAGTCGGCCAACAGGCGGATTTGAAAATCCACCTGCGGGTGGAGCAGCAGAAAACGATCCTTGAGATCGTCGACACCGCCAGCGGTATTAACACCGTTTCCTCGGTTGTTGACGGTGTCGTGAACTCCCGCCAGATTGAGAATCTCCCCCTCAACGGTCGCAATTTTCTCGAACTGGCCCTGTTGATGCCGGGAAACAGCAATGCCCCGAATTTCGATCCGACAAAAGGCAGAACGGTCGTGATCTCATCCGCCGGCCAGCTCGGCCGCGGCTCCAGCGTGACCATCGACGGCTCTGACAACAACGACGACGCCGTCGGCGGGATGCTGCTCAACGTTTCCGAGGACGCGGTCGAAGAATTCCAGGTCGCCACCAACCGTTTTTCCGCCGAACTCGGACGCACTAGTTCCGGCGTCGTCAACGTCGTCACCAAGTCCGGAACCAACAGTCTCCATGGCTCCGCCAGTTTCTACGAGCGCGACCACAGCCTTCAGGCGCAACCTTCCACCTTCAACTCGATCACCGATTCCACTCCGACGCCGCCCTTCCGCCGCCAGCAATACGCCGGCACCGTCGGCGGCCCGATCAAGAAAGATAAAGCCTGGTGGTTCGGAAGTTTCGAGTATCGCGACATGCTGGACGGCATTCTCGCCACCACCCGCAACGTCGAACAGCAGACCCTCTCGCAGAGTTTCGCCCGCGCTCCTCTCACCGACACTCTCGGCACCCTGCGCGCCGACTGGCAACTCCATCCCAAGGACTTTCTCACCTTCCGCTATGGCATCGAGCGTCTCGACGCCGTCGGAGCCAGTGCCAACACCCCGCTCATCTCCGCTTCCCAACGGCAGGACCTCCGGAATCACCATCAGGATTTCCTCACCTCCTGGACGCGCGTCATCAGCCCGACCCTGATTAACAAGGCCAGTTTCAGCGTGAACAGGTTCTACAACGCCACCGATCCCGTCACCGCTGGTCCCGAAATCGACTTTCCCAGCCTTACCGACGGCGCTTCCTACCGCGTCCCCCAAGCCACCTGGCAAACTCGCCTGCAGTTTGATGACGGCGTGGATTGGGTCAAGGGCAAACACAACATCCGGTTTGGCGGCCAGTTTCAGCGCATGCTCGACAAGTTCTACCTCGGTGTTTTTCAGAACGGCCGGATCGTGGCGGTGCAGGATTTCGCCGACTTCGACCACAATAACGATGGTGTCGTGAATGACCAGGATCTGCTCTTCGCTGTGACCATTCGCAGTGGCACGCCCGACAAGGCGCTCGTACTCCCCAACACCGACAACAACTTCATTGCCGGATACATTCAGGACGACTGGCACGTCCACCGCCAGCTCACGCTCAATCTTGGCGTGCGCTACGAAATCGATACCGACGTCAACAACGTCGGCCACTACAACCAGATCAATCCGATTCTTGCCGGATTCTTCCAGGGATCTCGCCACAAAGACACCAACAATTTCGGCCCTCGCGTTGGCTTCAACTGGGCGAACAAGAGCGGCGTATTCAGTGTGCACGGCGGCTATGGCATCTACTACGACCGGATCACGCTGGAAATTTCGTCGCTGGAGCGCGGCCTCGATGGGCGTTCGTTGCCGATCGTGGTGCGTGCGGGCAATGCAGTAAGGGACCCCGATGGGAACCCTGTTTATCTCGACTCGGAGGGGCACTTCATCACAAACTGCCAGCCGACTTGCGCGCCCACTCTAAGCGATCCCTTTACCGGTTTCGTATTCGCCGGCGCCGGCGCCGCCGAAGGCATCGACATCATCTCCAACAAGATTCAGAACCCCATGGTCCAGCAGTTCAACCTCGGCGTGCAGTGGGAGTTCGCCCGCAACTGGGTTGTGAAGGCCGACGGTATTCATAACTTCGGCGCGCATTTCATCATGGGTGTGCCCGCTGGCGTTGTGGACAACCCTGACGTGGGCGGCCCGGAAGGCGTCACCGAACTGCGGTCCGCGGTGAACACGCACTACGATGCCCTCTGGCTCACGGTAGACAAACGCTTTGCCAACCGCTACCAGTTCCACAGCGCCTACACGCTTTCGAAGGCGCTCAACTATGCGAACGACGACCAGATTCCGTTCGCTTACCCGCCCCTTGATCCCAACAATCTGCACCGGGAATATGGGCCAACGCCGAACGACCAGCGGCACCGGCTTGTTCTCCAGGGCACCGTGGACCTGCCTTTGGGGCTGCGCGCATCGTCGATCTTCACTTGGGCTTCCGGCGTGCCGATGGATATCGTGCTGGGTGACGGCAGCGGCGCGCGGGTTCCGGAACTGGGGCGCAACGCGGGCGGACGCCA
>PMCH01000123.1 GCA_003154055.1 Acidobacteriaceae bacterium | reverse complement strand
CTTCAGGCCAGCAGGGAACTGGGCGGCCTGATGTCCGACGCCGACGTCGCGCTCGCCACGCGCCTGCTCCCGCATCACACCCACGTGAAGTTCCGCACCCTGGGTCACGCGCTCTTCATCCAGCAACCGGAACCGGTGCTGCGGGCCGTGACGAATTTTCTGGAGTCGCTGTGAGCGAGGACTTGCGGGTGGAAGTAATTGGCCTTACTACTCCGGGGGCCATTCATAGGGAAACAGCTTTCCCGCGTCTTCGGCGCTCAGCTTGACTCCCAGTGTCTCGGCGGCATGCGCCAGAACAGGATCGCGTCCGCTGGCCAAATCGATCGCGGTGGGCACGGCGCGTTCGTCCGGTAGTACACCGTTGTGTTCGAGACTCTTGCCGTCGGCCATGATTAAATCCGCGTCAGTGATAGAGGCCCCGTAGAAGACAACGGTTTCCGTACCGCTCTTTTCCTCGTAGTGCCTGGCCTCCATGACGCTCCCGGAAGAGGGATCGCCCATGACCACTCCCCGCTTTTCGAGTTGCACTACACGCGCGAACACTTCCGACGCCGAAGCAGACCGGCTATCCACCAGCACGACTACCTTCCCCGCGAACGGGTTACGCCGGGACTTGGCCACCATCGGTTTACTTTCCTTCCGTCCGACACGATCGCAGATTTTGATTTCTTTCTCAAAAAAACCGCTCACCAGAACCTTAAGTGTTTCCACGCTGCCACCCGGGTTTCCCCGCAGGTCAACAATCAAAGCCTTATGCTTGCGGGCCTTGTCTATCATGTTGTCAACTTCGGACGTGGTGAAATTAAATATGGGTAATTTGAGGATCATCAGATCGTCACTCATTTCGCTAGCGCGGGCCCTCATGAGATGTTCTGTGCTCTCCCCTTCG
Organism: Acidobacteriaceae bacterium; assembly: GCA_003154055.1. Taxonomy (GTDB): domain Bacteria; phylum Acidobacteriota; class Terriglobia; order Terriglobales; family Acidobacteriaceae; genus Acidiflorens. The sequence continues at coordinate 4,236 of PMCH01000123.1, read as the reverse complement.
CGGATCAGATCCCAGATGTCGTTGGCCCCACCTCCTCCGGTGAGGTCCGTCACCCGCTTGCGATCGCGCATGGTCGCCATAACATCCAACTGGCGCTCCTCGCCGGACGGACTCTTGATACTCAGTCGAAGTGTGGCCAGCGGTCGCAGGACATTGAACACATACTGGATCTTCCAGAGGTTATCGCGGGTTGGCGCGTATCCGTTGAGGGCAACTATTTCGTCGCCGGCCTTAAGTCCCTTCGCTGCGGCATCACTGCTCGGTCGCACTCGAATTACATAACAATGGCTGCCCACCATCTGATATTGCCAGCCATAGTCGTGCCGGTAGGCATGTTGCGGCGGAAGGAAAAATGTATGCGAATCATCCAGCGTGTCCAGCAGAGCGGCAATATGGGACATGGCCATGTTGAAGGACTGAGCTTTGTCGATTTTCTGCTTTGCTTCGGAGAGTTTTGCATCCCAATCCAAACCATGTAGCTTAGGTTCATAGTAGTGTTTGAGTACATCGCCAGCGATGACATGCAGCATGTTCTGAGCCCGGTCGCGCTCGAAATTGGACATTTGCTGAGCCCAGGCGAAACAGGCAAGAAGCACGCAAACGCTCCACACACTTACTATCCGAACACATGGGTTCTTGGCGTACATAAATGCTCCCAGAACATTAAGGATCATATGTGTGTGACCCGAATCGAAGTCGGGCGTATTTTACGCCAAGATAGGGCGTGCAGATAGGTATTCGCGACGGTTCAGAAATTCTCTAGTCGCACCTGATCGCGAAAGCTCTCCCGCCGCCGGATCACCCGAGCCCTCGCGCCATCCACGAGCACTTCGGCTGGCTTCCCACGCGTATTGTAGTTCGAACCCAGCGCCGCGCCGTAAGCGCCCACGTCGAGGATGGCCATGATATCTCCTTCTTCAACCACCGGAAGTTGCCGGTCGCGCGCGAAGAAATCACCGGTCTCGCAAATGGGGCCAACTACGTCTGTCTTCTCCGTCTTGCCCGATCCAGACTTGATCGCCACAATCTCGTGATAGGCACGGTACAGCGCCGGCCGCAGCAGATCATTCATAGCTGCGTCCACGATCAGGAAGCGCTTGCTGTTATTGGTCTTTCGATAAATCACCCGCGTCAGCAGCACNNATTCCCAGGCCGCCGCCCGCGTCCACATAGCGAATGTCGTGTCCTTGAGCGCGCAGGTCGCGCACAAGATCAGCCACTCGCTCCAAGGCCGCCGCAAACGAACTGACATCCGCAATCTGCGAGCCAATATGGACGCTCACTCCAGCGACGTCTAAGTACGGCTGCTGCGCGGCGGCCGCGTACAATCTCTTTGCCTCTGGAATTGGCACTCCGAACTTGTGTTCGTGCAGCCCGGTCGAAATATAGGGGTGGGTCTTCGCGGGCACATCCGGATTCACTCGAATTGCAATCGCGGCCCGCTTCTTCAGCCGCGTCGCCGTCTTTGCCAGCGACCGCAGCTCCGAGGCGCTCTCGACGTTAAACAGACGAATCCCAGCCTTGAGCGCAAGCTCCATCTCCGGCACCGTCTTGCCCACGCCGGAGAACACGACATCACGTCCCGCCGAGCGCTTCACACGCAGCACGCGGTCCAGTTCGCCGCCCGAGACAACATCGAATCCCACGCCCTCCCGCTCCACCAGTTTCAGGATGGCCAGCGTCGAATTCGCTTTCACCGAGTAACAGAGCGTGTGGGGAACGGAGCGGAAAGCCCGGGCGAAGGCCTTCAGGCGAGCGCGGATCATCTCCGCCGAGTAAACGTAGAGAGGGGTGCCATGGCGCACCGCCAGTTGCCCCAGGGAAACTGACGCGCAGAAAAGTTCCTTGTCACTGTCGCGGGTCTTTCGCCGGTACACAAACGATGGTGGCCGCACCTTCAGAGCTTGGGCGTCGCGCTTCACTTGCGTTTGCCGGGGCCACCCTTCACCTTGATGGCCACCACCGTCTGGTCGTCGAATGCCTCAACTCCGGCCGCATGCTCCGTGACCGCCTTGAACAGGTTGTTCACAACGCAGTCTGCCGATTTTGTCGCGCAAGCCGCGACAATCGCTTCCGTTCGCGTCCGCCCGAACGAATCCCCCTTCTTGTTCCGCGCATCCAGGATGCCGTCGCTGAAGAAGACAAACATATCGCCTGGCTTGGCTTTGAAGGTGAACTCGTCGTAGTCCGCCTCGTCAAACAACCCCAGTGGCAAGCCCGTCGCTTCGATGAGCTCAATCTTTCCATCGTGGCAGTAGAACGGGCGCGGCAAGCCGGAGTTCGCCACTTGGAGCTTGCGCTGCTGGTCGTCCCACACGGCATAGATGAGCGACACGAACTGCGCGTCGATTCTGCGCTCACTCAACGAGTAATTCACGGCGGACAGCATCTCCGCGGGCGCGGGCTCAACCGGGGCATGGGAACGCAAGATTCCGCTGACCAGCGCAGCGTAAATCGCGGCCGGCGCTCCCTTGCCACTCACGTCCCCGATCACAATCCCCAGGCGCGACAGTGAGTAGGGCAGAAAGTCGTACAGATCACCGCCGATAGCTCGCGCTGGAACGAACTTGGCGTGCACCTCAAGGTTCGACATCTTGGGAGCCGATTGCGGCAGCAGCCGGACTTGCAACTCGCGAGCCANNGCGATTTGCGCGGCCAGCGTGGTCAGCGTCCGCTTGTGGTCTTCGGTGAAGTATCCGCGCCGCGTGTGCTCCAGGTCGAGAACGCCGATGACCGTTCCCTGGTAAATGAGCGGAACTGCCAGCTCCGAACGCGTCTCCGGATTCAGCAAAAGGTAGCGCGGGTCCTTGCTGACATCGGCGGCGAGAATAGCTTCCTTGGACTGGGCCGCGTGGCCAACCAGCCCTTTGCCAATCGCGATGTCGTGCTTCAGGCTGAGTCTTTCTTGAAAGCGCTGCGAAAATCGGTGTTGCAACGTTTCGCCGGTCGCGTCCACCAGCAGGATGCTGAACATCTGGTAGTCGATCAGCCGGCTGAGCAATTCGGCGACGCGCTTCAACAGCTCGTCGAGATTCAGGATCGACGTGAGTTCCTGCGCGATCTCGTTCAGCAGCAGCAGCGTGCGCGCCTGGCGGGTGGTGCGCGTATGCAAGCGCGCATTCTCAATGCCCACCGCCATGCGCGAGCCGATCAGAGTCAGCAACCGCTTGTGCTCTTCGGTGAAGTAACCCGTCTGGCGCGCCTCGATATCGATCACGCCGATCACCCGGTTCTTAACGATCAGCGGGATGGCAAGTTCCGAATGCACATTCGGGATGGCATCAATGTAGGCCTCTTCCTGGGCCACATCGGCTACCAGTACCGCCTGGCGCGTCTGCGCCGCTCGTCCTGTCACGCCTTGGCCGACTTTCACGCGCAAGCGGTCTGCTACCTCCGGCGGATATCCCACCTGGAACCGGATATACAACTCCTGCCGTTGTTCATTGAGCAACAGGATGGCAAAAATCTCGTAGTCGATGACTTTGCGCACCAATTCCGCGACCCGGCGCAGCGTGGTTTCCAGGTCAAGCGTGGTGTTTACCACGTCGGCCACTTCCAGCAGCAGGGGTTCCACTTGCAGCGTAGTTTCCGTCTTGGCGGCGGTTGGATTCAAGCTCTTCATCATAGCAGCCATCTTGAGGACCATTTCCTCACGGCCTCGCTACGGATTCGAGATCACGCAAATATCCGGGAGGTTACGGTAATGCTCCGCATAGTCGAGTCCGTAGCCCACCACGTAGGCATCCGGAATGGTAAATCCGACATAATGGCCCTGGATCTTTTGTTTGCGACGAGAAGGCTTGTCGAGCAGCGCCGCAATTCGCAGCGACTTCGGCTGGTGTGCTTGGAGGTGCTTCTGAATGAAGTTAAGGGTCAGCCCAGTGTCCAGAATGTCCTCCACCAGAATTACATTCCGGTCGGTCATGGACTGGTCCACATCTTTCGTGAGCCGCACTTCTCCGGTGGAGTCCCAGGTGGCATAGCCCGACGGGTTCTCGCTCAGGGCAGGCCGGCTGCCGTAGCTGGAGACACCGATGAAGTCAAAGGTGGCGTCCAGCGCAACGTGCCGTGCCAGGTCGCTCAGGAAAATCGCTGCACCCTTCAACACGCCGACAAAAACGATGGACTCTCCCCGGAAATCGCGCGCAATCTCCTCCCCCAGTTCTGCTACCCGCTCTGCGATCTGGTCGCGCGACAATAGCACTTTGAGATCAGGCACGAGCAACATCTTATACA
>PMCH01000133.1 GCA_003154055.1 Acidobacteriaceae bacterium | reverse complement strand
ATATTCAGGAACGTAGCGGGAGTATCGGGGTAAACAACATTTCCTACCAGGAAGCGAGTCCAGGTGTTCCCCGAGCGTGGATAAGAAGTCAGAAAGATATCGTCGTCGAAAATCGTGATCTCCCGCTCCAGCAGCGTGTGGCGGAACAGCACGTCGCTCACGCGCGACAGATGCCGGAATGCTCTTCGAAGCAGCAGTGCCATGATCGCTTCCCCCAGCCTCTATTCCTCCGCCGGCGCGCGTTCTGCGGCCGTGCGGTTGCCCTGCAACCATCCAAGAAACTTCTGCTTGCGCGCAAACATGTTGCGGGCCTCGTTGCGCAGCGCCCCAACGATCTGGTAACGCGACTTCGTAAACCAGGGCACGCGATGCGGCTTGCATCCGTACTTTTCCTTGTACGTACCTTCGCCGCCCCAATCGAAGATCTCCGTGCCCCGCTGTTTCCAGTGGCGGATCGCATACCAGTGGCAGGCCTCGTTCGGGCGCAGGTTCTGGTAGGCGCGGAAGCTGGCGTTCCCCCAGAACTCCGCAATCTTGTTATACCCGGGATAGATTCCGGTGGCGATGCACTTCCCTTCCGGATCACGCGCCCGGATCAGCAGCAAGCGGCCAGTCGGCTCCAGATTCTTCACCAGCGAGCGCACCCGGTCCACTGAATAGGTCGGAACCAGGCTCTGTTTGGCGAAGACGTCTTTCAACTGCTCGTAATACTCGTCGGCGAAAGCCAGGTCGTGCGCCTCTTCAATCTTGACGCCGCTCTTTTCAGCCTTACGAACACAGCGGCGGCAGGCGCTATCCATGCCGTTAAACAGTTCAGCTTCGGGCTTGGTGAGGTCGGTGCGGTAGGAACCGTAATACTCAGCCTTGAACCCTAACGCCTCGGCGTCGTCGAACGTGAAGTGGGGATCGGAGACTTCGAGGTGCAGGCACTTCAAATCGTCCCAGGCAAACCTCTCCAGCGCTTCGAGCGCAGCGCGCCGCGAAACGCCCGTCCTGAGGTTGAAACCGATGTACGGCGTCGTCCATCCAGGGAACGAACTGCCCAGCACCTTGAGACCAAATTTCGAGAAGGTCAACCCGGTGAAGTATCCCCAAACCTCCGCTCCCTCGCGTAATTCAGCGAGTACCGGCGCAGCGCCCTGACATTCACTCACAAACTGAAGCCACTCCCGGGTCTGAAACACAGTCCGATCTTCGAAGCTGTCAAGCAGCTTCCAGTCGGCGGCCTTGAAATCGATCGGGTGGAACTTCATGGTTGTCCGCAGCACTTGCCTACCAGCAAATCCCCTCGTAAGACCTGGCGCCTACCGGACGCCGCGTGGGGTCCAAGTGGATCAGGTCAATCACAATCTGTTCGGGCTTCAGGTACTTTGCCAGCTGTTCCCGGCTCGCCGACTTGTTGCCCAGGATCACGACTTCAGCCCCCTTCAACACCCCTTCCAGGTCCGCTGACAGCACCGACCCGATGTGCGGAATCACTTCCTCGATGTATTGCCGGTTCGCCCCCGCCAGGCGGCCGAGCGAAACGTCTTCGTCCCAGATTCGGACTTCGAGCCCTTCGCCCATCAGACGCTTGATCACCTGCACCTGCGGACTCTCGCGCAGATCGTCGGTGCCGGCCTTGAAGCTCAGGCCGAGCTGAGCAATTCTCCTCTTTCCCGTGCTCAGGACCATCTCGATGGCGCGGTCCACGTGCTCGGCATTACTCGGCATGAGCGATTCCAGCAGGGGAAGTTTCAGATCCAGTTCCTTGGCCTTGTAGGTAATGGCCCGCAGATCCTTGGGCAGGCAGGAGCCACCGAAGGCAAAGCCCGGCGACAGGTACGCCCCGGAGATGTTCAGCTTGGTGTCGGAAGTGAAGATCTTCGTGACCGCCTGTGCGTCCACGCCCAGGTGTTTACACATCGTGCCCATCTCGTTGGCGAAACCGACTTTCACGGCGTGATAGCAGTTCGAAAAATACTTGACCATTTCCGCCACCGGAATCGACGTCTCGTAAAGAGTGCCGGGCGTGTCCTTATAAAGCTCGCGCAGAGGCGCAAGATGGTTGCTGTCACTCGCCCCGAGAATCGTGTAGGGCGGATTCAGGAAATCTGCCACCGCGCTGCCTTCGCGCATGAACTCCGGGTTGTAGCAGACCGTGAAGTCCCGGCCACACTGCTTGCCGCTTTCTTTTTCCAGGATCGGCAGGACGACGGTCTCGGTAGTCCCCGGCAACACCGTGCTGCGCAGAACGAAAACGTGTGGTGACTTCTTCTGTTTGATGGCAGCGCCAATCTCTCTGGCCACCGCTTCGATGTGGCTCAAATCGAGCTTGCCATTCTTCAGGCTGGGCGTACCGACGCAAACGAACGAAACGTCGGAGTTCAGCACGGCCTGCGTGGCGTCGGTGGTCGCGTGCAGGTGGCCCACCTTGTTGGCAGCGGCGATCAGTTCGCTCACCTGGGCTTCGACGATCGGGCTGCGGCCCGAATCCATCATCTCCACCTTGGCGCGACTCACGTCCACGCCGATGACGTTGTGCCCTTTGGAGGCAAAGCATGCGGCCGAAACCGACCCCACATATCCCAACCCGAAAATGCTGACTGACTGGCCCAAACCGAGTCCCCCCTGTAAGTCCCAAATGAATGACGGAACTGCTCTGTGAACTATAGCAACCCCGAGTGAATGGAATAGCAAACCAGCCGCCATCGGCGCCTAACCGAACCGCGGACCGTACATTTAACGCCATTATTATCAACACCTTATAGATAGATTCCGAACGTTACTTCCAGGCGGGCCGGCCCTGGGCAAAAAGTGGACAATTTTTTCCACTTGGTGGGAACCGGCTTGGGACAAAATGGTCCATCTTGACTCGCGCGTAGTTCATGCCAGCCGCAAACTCCAGCCTGCAGAGAAGGTTACAGGAGGCGGATTACGTCCCCTGAGGGGGAAATATTGGCCCCAGTCTTGCGGCTGACTTCCTGCACAGGACACGCAGGGAGGACTAGGCGTCCTGGCGAAAACCAGCCTTTTCGACATGTAAGATAGGGGAATCTGTGGCTTCGGGATGGCATAGCAAACTGGCGCGCATGTCCCAGATGGATTGGGAAGAAATCCGCACGCGCGCCGGGCAGGAAATTGGCAAGCGAAGCGACCTTCTGCGTCATCGACTGGGTAGGTCTCCAGCGGGCGTCCGACTGATCGACACCCCGGTGCGGCCGGGCAAGTTCTTTTTCTCTGCCAGCGAGATCCCGGAGCGCCTCGACCTTCTCCGCAAGCGCCTGCCCGAACAGGCGACTGAAATTCTTCGCGAAGGGGACGCAATTTGCGCCCATCGTTTCCGCCTGCTGGGCTACGAAAATCTCGACTACGGGCCGGAGATTGACTGGCATCTGGACCGCGTCCACGGAAAGCGGTCTCCGCTCGAACCCTGGTCTGAAATTCCATTTCTTGAGTTCGCTGCGGTCGGGGACCACAAGGTCACCTGGGAGTTGAACCGGCACCAGCATCTGGTCACGCTGGCCAAGGCCTGGCTGCTCAGCAACGACGAGAAGTACATCCGCGAATTGGTCTCTCAATGGCGCAGTTGGATGTGCGCCAATGCCTACCCGCTGGGAATCAACTGGGGGAGCACGCTGGAAGTAGCGTTCCGCAGCTTGTCTTGGATCTGGATGGACCAACTGCTCGCGGAGGCGCCTGGACACGAGGATTTCCGCAAGGAACTTCTGCCGGCGCTCGCGTTTCACGGACGCTACATCGAGCGCTTCCTTTCCACCTATTTTTCCCCCAACACGCATTTGCTGGGGGAAGCGGTCGCGTTGTTCTTCATCGGAACTTTGTATCCTCAAGTTCAGGCGGCCTCGCGCTGGAGAGAAGCGGGGTGGAAGATCGTGCTGCATGAGGCGCAGCGCCAGGTGCGCCCGGATGGTGTTTACTTCGAACAGTCGCTGCACTACCACGTTTACGCGCTGGATTTCTTTCTGCATGCCCGGATGCTGGCAGCCCAAAATGGACGCGACATCCCGGCTGTGTTCGATGAAACGCTGGGCAAGATGCTGAACGTGGTTCAGGCTCTGTCCCAGGCAGGTCCGCCAGAGGGTTTTGGCGATGATGATGGCGGCCGGGTGTTCAGTTCGCAGCGCAACCACACCGAGCACATGACGGATCCGCTGGCTCTCGGAGCGCTGGCTTACGGACGCAGCGATCTCTCGGCGGCTCGCCTAACCGAGGAATCCATCTGGTTGTTCGGGGAGCACGCGGTCACCGGCTTGTGTGGCGAGGCGGGCAATGCGGAGTCGCAATCTGCCGCATTCTCCGATGGCGGACTCTACATCCTCGCGGATTCGCAACCGTTCGCTCAGCAAACAGTGGTGGATGCCGGTCCGCAGGGCGTGGGCCGATCTGGACACGGCCACGCGGACGCGCTCAGCCTTCGCCTCACGCTGGATGGACAGCGGTGGCTGGTGGATTCCGGAAGTGGCGTTTACATATCCGGGGAGCCCGCCGATCGCAATACGTTCCGCGGCACGGCGGCACACAACACCTTGCGCGTGGACGGAGTGGATCAGGCCGTTCCCGACGAACCATTTTCCTGGACTGCGATTCCAACGACCTGCGTGGAGAATTGGACGGCTGGAAAGACCTTCAGTTATTTCGCCGGGAGCCACGATGGCTATGCACGCTTGGCTGATCCCGTAACTCATCGCCGTTGCGTGCTCAAGATCAATGGTGGACCATGGCTGGTGCGCGACGTGGCGGTCGGCCAGCGCGAACACGAACTGGAACTTCTGTGGCACATCTGCCCCGATCTTGAGGTTCGCGAGGACGGCCAGAAAATCCTGGTGAGTTCAGACCCGGCCCGCGCGGATTCCCGCGAGCGTCCTGCCCTCAGCCTGTTCATGCATGAAGGAACGCCCCTGAAAACCGATATCACCCGCAGTCTCGTCTCCCCGGCCTACGGCAAGTTTAAGCCTGCGCCAGTGGTGCGGTGTCACGGTCACGTGCAGCTTCCGGCAGAGGTCGCAACCGTTCTCATGGTGCACTCGACAGCCGCGCGTCAGGATAGCGGGGCGAGGCTCGTCGGTATGCGGCATGCGGCGGTTCAGGTTTATGAATTGACTGATCGGTACCAAAATCAGGGATTCTGTTTCGCGCTCGACAAGCGGCCCTGGAGTTTCGGTCCCTGGTCCTCTGACGCCGAAGTTCTCTATTGCCGGATTGAAGGCGAGCACCTGGTACACCTCGTCGTGATTGGCGGAACATCCGTAGCATGGCAAGGACGCCCTCTGCTCAAAGCACCGGGGCCGTCCGCCTACTTCGAGTGGCGCAAACAGGACGCGGTGATGAATGCGGAACCCCTGCTGTTTGCGGTCTCACCGTTGTTTGCGGAGTTGACAGGAACCGCGGACCTTCCTTCCGGCACACAAAATATTTCCTCCTCAACCTACGCGGAGAAACACTGAATGTGCGGTATCGCTGGAATTCTTGAATTCGAACGGGACAGGCGGGCTGACTCCGCGGCACTGCGCGCGATGTGCGACATCATCACCCACCGCGGGCCGGATGACGATGGCTTCTATACCGATGGCCCGGTCGGCATCGGCATGCGCCGCCTGAGTATTGTTGACCTGGCAACCGGGCACCAGCCCATCTCGAACGAGGACGGCTCGCTCTGGATCGTCTTCAACGGCGAGATCTACAACCATCTGAGCCTGCGCGAGCAACTGATCGCTCGCGGGCACTCCTACCGCACCCACAGCGATACCGAGAGCGTTATCCATCTCTTCGAGGAATACGGCCGCGATTGCGTGCAGCACCTGCGCGGGATGTTTGCTTTCGCCATCTGGGACCGTAACAAGAAGACTCTCTTTATCGCCCGCGATCGCCTGGGCATCAAGCCCCTCTATTACAAGCTGACGCCGGAACGCCTGCTGTTCGGGTCTGAGATCAAAGTTCTGATGGCGCATGGCGGCACACGCCCCGAATTCGATCGCGCTGCCCTGCCGGAGTATCTGGCATTTGGCTATCTTTCGGGCGAAGAGACATTCTATCGAGGGATCCACAAACTGCTGCCTGGACATACGATGGAGATTGGCCTGGGCGGCCACCCCGACATCCGGCAGTACTGGGATCTGGATACGTCATCGGCGCACGAGTCGCGGGACGAGAATTTCTACGTCCGCAGCTATCGCGAACTGCTCGAAGGAGCCGTCAGCAGCCACTTGATGAGCGACGTGCCGCTGGGAGTCTTTCTCAGCGGCGGTCTGGACTCAAGCGCGGTGGCGGCGCTGATGACGAAGATCCGGCGTGAGCCGGTCGAAACATTCTCCGTCGGCTACAGCGAGCAGACCTACAGCGAATTGCCCTTTGCGCGCATTGTTTCCGACCACATCAAATCACAACATCGCGAGGTGATGGTCAGCGAGCAGGAGTTCTTCGGCGCGCTGCCCCACCTGATCTGGCACGAGGACGAACCGATTGTCTGGCCGTCGAGCGTGTCTCTCTATTTTGTGGCCAAGCTGGCGCGCGAACGCGTCACAGTCGTTTTGACCGGTGANNTGGACCGCCTGTATCGCAGCGTGGTTCCAGGCGCGCTGCGAGGCGGACTGCGCAACGCTGTGGCGACCTCTTCCCTGCTGGGCGCCACTCTACGCCGCAAACTGGAGCACACTTTCCTCGCCAAGGATGGCAACGCCTGGTCCTCTTTCTACTTTGACAATTTCTTTTCCGCGTTTGGCGAAGCGGAACAGGGTGGCCTGCTCCGCAGCGAGTTCGCGGACGAATTCGCGCCCGCGACCGCATACAAGAACGTGCTTCAGTACTGGGAGCACTCGTCAGGCGAGATGCTGCAGCGGCTCCTCTACACCGATATCAAAACTTACCTGGTTGAGCTGCTCATGAAGCAGGACAACATGAGCATGGCGGCATCGATTGAGAGCCGTGTTCCCTTCCTTGATCATGTACTGGTCGAGTTTGCGACGCGGATTCCGCGCGAAATGCAAATCAAAGGCCTCGCGGGAAAGACCATCCTGAAAAAAGCGGTGGAGGATCTGCTGCCGCACTCGATCATCTACCGGCCGAAGCTTGGATTTCCGACACCATGGAGCGGATGGCTCGCCGGGCCGCGCCTGGAGAGCATCCAGGAGATGCTGCTCGAACCCCGCAGCCTCGATCGCGGATACTTCCGCCGCGAAGCGATTGAGCAGTTGTTCAACGAGCATCGCGCCAAACACCGCGACAACTACGACCGCATCTGGAGGTTGCTCAACCTCGAGTTGTGGCACCGGGTCTGCCTGGAAGGCGAACCGCATGAAGAAGTAAGAGAAGCAGAGATGCGGATGGTCTCGACCAAGTAATTTTCTTGTGCTTTTCTCCGCGCCCTTTGCGGCCTTTCTTTGCGAACTCCGCGGCTAAAGAAATAAGGCCAGCAAAAGCTACCGGCCCTGCAGTTCTCGATAAACATCAAGCCACTGCCGTCGCACAACGTCCCAGGTGTACTTCCGCGATTCCTGATAGGCACCTCGCGCCAACCGCGCAGCCAATGCCGGTTCGCGCAGCAGTCGAATCACGTTGGCCGCCAGCGCCTTCTCGTCCCCAACCGGCGACAGCAAACCGGTGCGTTCATGCTCGACCAAATACGGCATGGACTCGGGCGAAGTCGTGACCACCGGTGTGCCTGCGCCGAAGGCCTCGATAATCGAGACCGGCATATTGTCGAGCCACGATGCGTTGATAACGATGTCCGCCTTGTCGTAGTGCCTCCCGATGTCCTGACGCGACGCCACCCCGGTGAAGTTGACGCCATCCACTTTCAAGTCCGCCACCAGCTTCCGGACTTCTCCTTCGAGCGGCCCGCTTCCGACCAGGTCAAGGCTCGCCTCTGGGTATTCTTTCTTAACTCCCGCGAACGCCCGAACCACCACATCCACGCTGTAATAGGTCGAAAAGCCGCGCGTACAGACCAGGTACGGCCGGAGAGGGTTTCGCTCGCGATAGCGAAACTGGGAAAGGTCGACCAGATTCGGCACGACCACGGCCTTCAGATCGAACTCGCCGAAAACGTCCACCAGATAGCCGGAGGGGACAACGATCATATCCACCCGCGCAAGAACGAAGCGTCCAGAGCGGAAACGTTCCAAATGATCGCGCGCCTCCCCGCTTCGATAGTTGATCAGCGTCTTCTTGCCGCGCAGCCGGCCGAAGAGCCAGGCTGGCCCCGGCGCAAGCAGGAAGGACCAATACGACGCGGAGAAAATGTGGACGATGTCTACGTCTTTGAGTCCGCGCCAGAGGTTGAGACAGTAAATCGGCTCGCGAAGAATCGTTCGGAGGCCAGGAACGCGCTCAGCCCAGGCCAGCAGGCGAGGCAGGGGAGGATCCACCGCAATAACGGTCACCTCGACATCCGGGTCGCCTTGCCACAGCCGCATGAGCAAATCGGCCTGCACCGCCTGCCCGCCCACGTATCGCAGGCTGGGCGCGACGATCGCCACTTTTAGCCGTTTTTGTGAGCTTGCGCTGGCGGGCGTCATGTTGCTGCCGGAATTCTTAAACCCTTCTTTTCCAGCAAAGTCGCGTACAGCTCTTCATAGGACCTCCGGACGCGGCCCAGGCTGAAAGTTTCTTCCGCGAACCTGCGGGCATTGGCTCCCTGTTGCTTGCGAAGCGCGGGTTGGTCTAGCAACTTCTGTACTGCCACGGCAAATTCATTCTCGTCCCCCGCAGCAATCAGGGCCCCACGCTCGTCATTCACTAACTCGCCGTTGCCCCCGACGTTGTAGGCGACCACCGGTAATCCCGCGGCCATGGCTTCCAGAATCACGTTCGAGAGACCTTCGGAGTCGGAGGTGAGAACCGCGACGTCCATCGAAGCGAGCACTCCGGGAATGTCGCGGCGATCTCCGAGGAAGATGACGCGATTCCCCAGTCCCAGAGTCTGCGCTTCCCGCTCGAAGTCCGGCCGGAGCGGACCGTCTCCTGCCAGCAGAAACTCGACATCCGGCAACTGCTGGTGGATTCGGGCCGCAATCCGCAGGAAGCCGGAGTGATTCTTGTAGCCGGCATTCATGCGCGCCACCATCCCTACCCGAAGCACGCCTGGACGGCGAGGCAACGCCGGAGGCGCAATGGCAAACGCCTCTGGCAGAAGTGCGTTGCCGATGACAAAAAGTTTGTCGCGTGATATTCCATTCTCAGCAAGGCGTTCAGCGCCGGCGTGCGAATTGCAGATCACAGCGTGACACCAGCGGAACGCCGCGACTTGAACTCGAAACTGGGCCGGAGTCAATAGGTCTCCGAGCTGGCGAAAACTGCCGATGACGACGGGCACTCGGGCCAAACGCGCCGCGGGAACAAGGATGAGGCTGGTGTAGAACTCGAAAGCATGCGCAATCTGCACGTGATTCTGCCGCAGCAGGCGGGACAAATCCAGGCGAGTACGGATCGACTTCCACCCATACAAACTTCCGCCCAGTCGGAATTCCGGGACGTCCGGAAAATCCGCGGCAAAAGGGCCTCGCCGGTTCACACAGCCCAAGTGCAGGTGAAACAGGTCCGGGCTGAGGCTGTTGGCAAGAATGGCGAACTGGCGCTCGGACCCACCCGTCTCAAAGGTGTTGGTCATCAGAAACAGGCTGATTGGCGAGTTGGCGAGACGACCCGAGGCTACGCTGGACGCGTCACTGGTTCCCACCAAATCATTCTCCTACCGGGGCAGAAGCCACAACTGCGGCCGCACCCGGCACTTTTCGTCGCGAATCCGCCACCACTGGAAGAGAGAAGAGGCCGGCGGGCCGGATAAACTTCTCCAGGAAGTTTCGATGCCAGAGTTCGAACATAAGCAATCGCCAGATGCGTCCGGTCATCGTTTTGCCGCGGAGCAGGTGGTCGTCCATCAACCGGCGCACCCCGTCGGCGACGAAGTAGCCGCGATCGAGGGTGCGGGGCTCGAGCAGGATCATCAGCATGTCCTTCAACTCATTCCGCATCCAGTGCACCAGAGGCAACGAGAATCCGCGCTTCTCTCGGTAGAGCACTTCGCGTGGCACACCCACCCGCTCCGCCAGTTTCCGCAGGATGTACTTCTGCTGGCTGCCGCGCAGTTTCCA
>PMCH01000141.1 GCA_003154055.1 Acidobacteriaceae bacterium | reverse complement strand
GTTCCTGCTGGTAGCGGCGGGCGGAGTCTTCTGCCTGCACCAGGCGCGCGTGCTCGATCAACTGGGCCGCTTCGGTAGCGATCGCCCGCAGGATGTCCTCGCTGACGCCTGTGATATCGCGCGAGGCGAAGCGGGAGTCCACGTAGAGAGCGCCCATGACCGCGGCTTCCGCCGGCTGGTCGGGCCGAGTCGCTTTCACCTGCGGCTTGCGCAAGGGCATGCAGATGACGGTGCGCAGATCGAAGGCCACAATGCTCTGCCGTCCCTTCATGTCGAGTTCCTGGCTGGTGTCGGTGACCAGGTATTCGGAATTTGCGGTCAACGCCTCTTCCAGCACCGAACGCGAGATCGTCTTGTCGTCCAGCAGGGGCTCGCCTTTTGCATTCCGGCCGGCGGCGAGCGTCAGGTTTCCTTCGGTGTCGCGCAGAAAAATGAAGCCCCGTTCGGCGCGCGTCAACTTGAGGGTCGCTTCGAGCAGCGTGACCAGAATTTCATCGAGCACGCCAATTGTGTTCAGTTTACGCGCTGCCTCCAGGAACAAGGTCATCTTTTCCAGGTCGCTGGCTTCCTGGGAAATCTGGATGCCGGAGATCTGGCTCAGGAATTCGCGCGCGGTGTTGGAGGTCGGGTGCAGCGGGTGGAAGATGAGGTACGCCGTATCGCGCGCGCCGAATTCCAGGCGGTCGTTGCGCTCCAGCTTGCGGCGATCCACTTTTTCGCCGTTGACGAAGGTGCCGTGCTTACTGCCCTGGTCAACGACAAAGAACTCGCCATTTTCCGCAACAATGAAAGCATGCTCCCGGGAGACGCGTGGGTCCGGAATCACCAGGTCGCGGTCCACCTTGCGGCCGACCGTGTAGGGCGTGTGATTCAGGGCGAGCGTCTGCTGATCGTTCCCCTGCACATAGATCATGACCGGGAAGACGCGGGATATGCCTGAACTTGGAATCGACCCCGAAGACTGGGACACCGACATTGGGCCTGGATTCTCCTGCGACCATCATGCCAGTGTTTGGCTCTGGCCGTAAGCATTTTACGCTGTCCCTTGCCCGGCGGCCGGGGCGAAGGACTTGCGGTGAGTATAGACCAGCATCAGCGCGGCCACCGCGACGGGGAGTGGGAGGACGGTCCAGAGAGGGATGGCCCAAGCCTGCTCAACCAGCGCAGGAGGCAAAACGAACGACAAGCCAGCTAGAACGGCGCTCGAAGCCCAGGGCCACGCCAGCAGGACAGCGCCGACAGCGACCAGGACGCGGCCGGGCAGATTCCGGCAACAGATCTCCGGCCCGGCACGGGCAAGTAGCAACACGGGCGGAAGGAGGAGGACCTGGTTGTAGGGAGCGGACGTCGGGACGACGAATACCGTCACCGCAAGCACCAGACAGAGTATGGTCGAGAAGACAGCGGTATCTTCGGCCTGCCGGCGATTCATCCAGCAAATTCGGATCGCCGCCGCGACCGCCAGAAGCTGAGGTATCCAACTCCAGGGGGCAGGAACCATCTGTTGTAGAAACGGAACGGCGCCGGTGTATTTCTGGTATTCGCCGAGCGCGTGCCAGAAACGCAGGATCCAGTGCGGCGAATACCACTCTGAGGCGGCAAACAAGAGGCCCATGGTGACCAGAAATGACGCGGCCCAGCGATAGCGGCGGCGCCAGTCGGCGAGGGTCCAGACCGCGAGCCAGAGCAACAGCAGCCAGACGAGCTGCGGCTTGATCGTCGCCAGGGCCAGCAAGAAGCCAGCAAGAATCGGGCGGTCCGCGACCAGAACAGCGACAGCAGCGGCCATCAGGGCAGCGACCAGCAGGCTCATCTGCTGAAGCTTCAGCCCCTGCATGAAGGCGAGACTGCCTAACGAGAACCCAAAGACGCTGGCTTGAGACCAAAGCGCCAGAGGCATTCGTAGAATGCGCAACCAAAGTGCAGAGGTGGCGACGATCAGACTCAACAAAATCCAAGTGAACGTTTTTTGCACGATCGCGAATGGAAGATGGACAGTAGGCGCGAGCAGGAAGACGACATACACGGGATAGGCAAATGCCTGCTGGTCCTTTGGGTCTTCTGGCCGGGATGGGTCCAGAGGCCGGCCGTAATAGCCGGCTTGACTCTCGCGGGTGACCTCGGGGCTATAGGGGTCGCGTCCGTGCAGCAGCAACTCGCGGGCCCCGATCCAGCGAGGATAAAGATCGGAGAGGTTGCCTCGGGGCCGGTCGTGAGCCATCGCGTCCGTCCGCTGATATGGGACCAGAACGCGCTGCACGTAAAGCCACATGCCCGCGGCACAGACGGTGGCGGCCAAAACGAGCCAGAACGGTTTGCAGACAGCGCCGCGTTTGCTCATGAAATTTGAGAAAATCTGGATACTATAGCGTCCTGGTGAAAATTGCTCAACCAACCCGAGATGTTGCAGTTGCTGCCGCTTTCGCACTTGGCAGCGGCGCGCTGTGCTGGGCGTTTCTTCACCGGTATCAACTGGGAGCTGCGGACTTCACCTGGGCACATAGCGCCGCCCGCGACCTGCTCTCCGGCAAAGACCCGTATGCCCACACTCCTCCGGGCGCAATTCCCTATCCGCTGACCGCGGCGCTGGCGGCCTTGCCATTTGCCACCTTGCCCGCCGAAATTGCAGGTGCGCTGTTTTTCGGCATCAGTTCCGGGCTCCTCGCACTGGCGCTCGTTCGCCAGGGCCCCAGCCGCCTCTTGATCTTTCTGGCGTATCCGTACTGGGCGGCGTTGATGACTGCGCAATGGAGTCCCCTCCTGATGTGCGCGGCATTCCATCCCATCGCGTTTGCATTCTGCACAGTAAAACCGCAGGTTGGCGGCCCCGTTGCGCTCACCCATCTTTCCCCCAAGGGCGCGGTGGCGGGTGCCCTCTTGCTGATCGCAAGTCTGATATGGATGCCTCGCTGGCCGCTTGAATGGATTTCGCAGGTCGGAAGCTATCAGCATTTTGTTCCTCTGCTTGTTCTGCCCGGGCCGCTACTCGCGCTCGCCGCCTGGAGGTATCGCGATCGCGATGCGCGGTTACTGCTCCTGTGCGCACTCATGCCCCAGCGCTGGTTCTACGATTCGTTCGTATTGTGGCTGATCCCGAAAAACAGGAGGAACGTGATGGCCACCGTGGCCTGCAGTTGGATCGTGGGTATCTGGCGCTGGTATCACATGCCGCACTCCATCCACGACGTGGGGCTTTGGAGCGTCCTGGGTTTCTACTTTCCCATGTTGCTGATCGTTCTGCTTCGCTCCGGCAACCATCGGACCGCCACGTCCTGACCACCTGCAAGCTTCACGAAGAACCAGAGCAGAATCGTCGAAAACCAGCACATGCGATTTAGGCGAAACAATAGCAACGCATACAGTGGGGTCAGGAAAAGCAAGACTAGGAGCAGCATCGTGCCGGCTCCGGCTTTATTACGATTCTTGGGCGCCGTTCCGCAGAAAAAGAAAAAAATGGCCGGCAGCAAAAGGCTCAAGTCGTAGGTAAGGGCGTGATAGCTGACTAGGATGGCGGCGACGGTCGCCAGCCCGAATGCGTAGCAAATGGAATCTGGCCCATTCTTGATTTTCCACCACGCCGCAACGATTAGTGCAACCGAGCATGTCAGCGTGAGCACAGTCGCGAACACGCGAGCGCGGCCGACGCCGGGCAGCCATGCGATCAGGCCGCGCAGATTCGGCATGAAGTCGGAGCCCACCGCACCACCAGCGCCGGTTTTTTCCAGGTAAAAGACGAACTTTACGTAGTTGATGGCGCCGCCTAGTCCCACCATGGCCACGGAGATCAGGGCGAGTACCATGCCGATTGGAACAAAGCCTACTAGAACTCGCCGGTGCCGGATCGCCAAAAGCAAAACCAGGGGAATGACCAGGTGAGGCTTGAACAAACCCAGCGCCAGCGCCCCGCCCGCCGATACCTCCTCTTCTCTATGCAGGAGAATTAGAGCGATCGTGATAATCAGTAGCAACACGATATCGTCTTGCCCTTGCAGAACGCCCAGTGCAACCGGGAAGAACCCGGTTGCAGCCAGGCCCAGAAATGCAAGCGGAAAAGTGCGCAATTCCGCGAACTCTTTTCTGAGGAGCACAAGGCTCAAGGCCAGCACGATCAGATTCAGCGCGGTCCACAAGACATAGGCCGATCTGTACTGCACAAATGTGAAAGGCACGAACAACAGCGCTTCGAAGGGCGGATGATTGTAGGGCAGTGCGGCCTGGCGGATCGGAACGTCCGGAGCAAATTCGCGCTGGATTCGGTATTGTTCGGACAGACTATATAGATTCGCCGCCTGTCCCTTGCGGAGCAGGCAGCCGGCGCTGTAAAAAATCGTGAAGTCCTGGTATCCGCGCCGCAAAGACGGCATGAGGCTCACGATCAGGAAGCAGTGACAGGCAGTCATCGCCATAAGGAAAGCGGCGGCCACGAATTCCCGTTTCCCATTCAGCCTGAGCAGCCCCATACTTTTTGGTGGCCTGATTCTATAATCACCGCCAGCTCTCATGAGGAAGATTTCTGGATTCGACCGCGCCCAGGTTTTCGGCGGCCTGCTTCTTTTCGGTCTCTTGGCCCTCACGGCCCGGCCGGCCACCGATCCCGATCTGTGGTGGCACTTGCGCACCGGGCGATGGATCGCGGAAACAAGGCATATTCCCCATACCGACCCGTTCTCGTTCACTCGCGCCGGAAGTGCCTGGGTGTCGCATGAATGGCTTTCGGAGGTCGTCTTCTACCAGATCTGGAGACACACCTCCTGGGCCGGGCTGATCGTGTTCTCGGCGATCGTGACCACCGCGGGGTTCGTGCTGCTTTTCCTGCGATGTCCGGGCCCCCGGCACTGGGCTGCCGCCGCAACGGTGCTGGGCGCGCTGGCTTCAGCGCCGGCTTGGGGCGTGCGTCCGCAAATGTTCACTTTCCTGCTGGCCAGCCTATTTCTGTGGTTGATGGAGCGCGGGCAGGACCGTCCCCGGCTCCTGCTCTGGATACCTCCGTTGTTCGTACTGTGGCTGAACCTGCACGCCGGGTTTGCTCTGGGTCTGGCACTGCTGTTGGCTTATTGCGCCGGCCTGGTGTGTGAGGCGATCGCGGGAAAAACGCCCTGGGCGCACGTGCGCCCGCATCTCGTGCGCTTGCTGTTAGCCGTGGTGGCATGCCTGGCGGTGGTGCCGCTCAATCCGAGCGGCGCGCAGCTCTATCGCTATCCGCTGGACGTTTTGCGTTCGGCTGGCATGAGATCGTTCATCGTCGAGTGGCTGTCCCCGGATTTTCATCAGTTTCGGTTTGTGCCCCTTCTCCTGATGTGTCTGGCCCTGCTGGTGGCGTTTGCCAGGGCGCGATCGCGGCCCAAGGCTCGGGTGCTTGTTCCGCTTCTGGGGACACTGTTTGCGGCGCTCGACGCGGTGCGTCACATTCCGATCTTCGCGCTGCTGGCCGTGCCGGTGATCGCCGCCGCTCTGTCGGATCCTTCCCGGCAGTGGCAGTCGCCTTCCGGCCGCCCCGAGGGAGAGTCGAGCAAGCTCCGACTCGTCCTTCCGGCTACGGTCTTAGCTTTCCTGGCGGTCTTTGCCATGGTTCGATGGGACACCCTGGTCCGCAGCCAAGCCAGGGCGGAGGGGGACCTGTTTCCCAAAGCGGCGGTGGAATACCTGGCGTCTCACCGGAAGCCCACCCAGCTCTTTGCCTACTACGACTGGGGAGGCTACGCGATCTGGAAGCTGTATCCCGACTATCGCGTGTTCGTGGACGGGCGCGCCGACCTCTATGGCGACGACCTGCTAGGGCAGTTCAAGACAGCGGTGCAGCTTCGCCCCGGCTGGCAAAGGGTCCTGCAGCAATGGAGGGTCGGTACTGTGCTGGTTCCTGCGTCCTGCGCGCTGGCGCAAGGCCTGGCTCTGGAACCGGACTGGTTTGTTGAATATCGAGATGCGCAGGCGGTGGTCTTTACCCGGGTTGGACCGGGTATAGCCGGCCCGGAGCCCCCCAAAAAGCCTTCCCAGCAGGGGAAAAAAGTGACAAAATCTTTACCTGTGCTCACCTGAATCTGCGAAACTAGGCAAAACTGAAGCGGTTGAAAACTGCGGGTTTCGGCGCGGCACCCGGAGTCATGTGGNNTGGCGCAACGAGGAGGGCCAGGATGTTGCGGAATATGCCGTGATGCTGGCCGTCGTCCTGATCATCGTGATCGGGGCAGTTCGTCTGATTGGCGGGAATGCGAACAATGTGTTCTCCTCGGTGTCCAGCGGTTTGACGCAGTAATACCGCTGCCCGGTGCCCGGGTGGGCGAGGCAGACGGTTGCAACGCGTGAATCCGGGGTGAGCCCGGAAGGAGAGGAATGAACCGAAGCCGTTTGTTGATGATCGGCGGGCTGGCGCTCGTGTTAGGCCTGTTCGTAAGCTATACCGTCTACAACCGCCTCCGGACTGGGGGCTCGGGGAACGAACCCAGCACAGAGGTCGTGGTAGCCGCCAACGACATTCTGGTTGGAGCCAAACTGGAGGATCGCGACGTACGCCTGGCACGTTTCGCCCAAACCAACCTGCCCTCGGGTGTGTTCAGCAAGAAGGTTGATGTCGTGGGGCGCGGAGTCGTTTTGCCCATCAGCCGGGGGGAGTTCATCCTGCCCGGGAAGCTGGCGGCAGAAAAAGCCGGGGCGGGCCTTCCTTCCCTGATTCCGCCGGGAATGCGCGCTGTTTCCGTGCGCGTGAACGATGTGGTTTCGGTTGCCGGTTTTGTGCAGCCCGGAACGCGAGTGGACGTGCTGCTGACCGGTACTTCGGGAACCGGCGGGGAGCGCCAAACTACGACTGTTCTCGAAAATGTCGCCGTAATCGCTGTGGGCAAGAGTCTGGAGCGCAGCGCGGCCGGGGACTCGACGGTTGCTCCCGTCATTACCCTGCTGGTCTCGCCGGACGACGGACAGAGGTTAGCCTTGGCTGGACAGGAGGGCCGAATCCAGTTGGCGTTGCGCAACCCGCTGGATACCCGCCGGCAGGAACTGGGCGCGACCCGGGAGAGTTCGCTTTACCCGGGCGGGGCCGCCGCCGCAACGGCCCAGGCGAAACCGAAGATCCGCAGAACCACAACTCCAGTCGCCGCAGCACCCTCCCAGGTTTATACGGTGGAGATGATCCGGGGCAGCAAACGAGATGAAACAAAGTTTTGACCGAGCCATGCAACCACCATTCGCACGTGCAGATCGCCCGGAAGGCGATCCCATTGCGTTCCTGGAAAGGTTCGACTTCATGAAGGTTCTAGTGCTGATGGCGGCAGTCCTGCTGACGGTGATTTCGCTGCCGGCGTCGCCCGCGCATCCTGTTAGCGGTCCTGAAAATCAAGCGCCCGCAGAGGGCACTGCGGGGCCCGCTACACCGGCGCCGCAAGCCGCCTCCAATACCCAAGGCCCGGCACCCTCCGCGACGGAGACTCCGGGAGCGGCCCCCCTGCGGGTGATGGTGGGCAAATCACTCCTGATCAACACGACCGAGCGCCTCAAGCGAGTCTCGGTTACGGATCCGACGGTGGCCGACGCTTTGGTCGTTACTCCAACCCAGGTACTGGTAAACGGCCTCGCGCCGGGCGAGGTTTCCCTGCTGATCTGGGATGAACTGGAGCGCTCCCGCAGCTTCGATTTGCGGGTCGACGTCGACGTGACAGCTGCGGCGGAAGAGATGCACCATATTTTCCCCGACGAGCAGATCAGCGTCACTCCTTCGCGCTCCGCCATCGTCCTGTCCGGTCACGTGACCACGGAGGACACCGCAAAGCATGCAGGATTGATTGCATCCGCGTACTCGAAGAACGTGGTCAACGTGCTCAGCTTTGGTCCGGTGGGAGCGCAGGAAGTCCTGCTGGAAGTGAAGTTCGCGGAAGTGGACCGCTCGGCGCTGACCCAGTTGGGCGTGAACCTGTTCACCACCGGGGGAAATATGCTCGGATCGGTCACGACCGGCCAGTTCGGCGGAATCAAGACCGGGGCGATCAACGATGCCACGGGCGGCGGCACTAGCAGTGGCGGGGCCACGTCGACCACGGTAGGGGACCTGCTCAACGTCTTTTTCTTCCGGCCGGATATCCACCTGGGAGGCGTGATCAAGGCACTGCAGAATCAGAACCTGCTGCAGATTCTGGCTGAGCCGAATTTGATNNGTGGTGCAGCCGAGCGGCGGCATCAGCGCCGTGACGATTCAGTTTCGCGAATTCGGTGTGCGGCTCAAGTTCACTCCGGTGATCCAGCCGAACGGCAATATCCACCTGCGCGTGGTGCCGGAGGTCAGTACACTCGATTTCGCCAACTCGATCACGGTGGCCGGCACCACCATCCCGGCAATCAGTACGCGCAAGGCCGATACCGAGTTCGAGTTGCAGGACGGCCAGAGCTTCGTGATTGCGGGGCTGATGGACAACCGGGTGACCAATGTCGGGAACCGGGTTCCCGGCCTGGGAAACATTCCGATCTTGGGCAATTTTTTCAAGAGCAAGAGCGCTCAGAAAAGTAACGCGGAGTTGATGGTTCTCTGTACGGCTCGCCGGGTGTCGCCCAACGCCCAGGCGCCCCCGGGTCCGGCGAATCCTGTGCCGTATTTGGATAAAGACAAATTCGATGGCAAGAAGCCCGACGGCAGCAAATGAGCGTGGGGTCAATGGGACAGGCGGGCACAGGAAGGGTGGGGTAGCCGAGTCATGCCGGAGTTGTCAGTCGTAGTCTTCGCCGCGGAGAACGACCAGCGCGCGGTCCTTCAGGTCCTGGTGGACGGCACGAGTGTGGCGCGCACGGTTTCCAGCAGCGGTGCCCTGCCGGTGTCGGTCAGCGACCCTGTGCTGCGGAAGTTGCATGCGCACACCCCGCACGTAATCCTGGTGGACATTCCCGCCGGCGCGGACGAAGCGGCCTTGCGCGCCATCGAACTTCTGCACCAGGAGTTTCCCGATGCCGCGGTATTTGCCGTCGGCAGCATGAGCCAGTCGCATCTGATCGTCAGCGCCATGCGTGCGGGCGCGCGCGAGTACATTGAACGCCCTACCACCACCACCGATCTTCTGGAAGCATTTGTGCGGCTGACGGCCACCCGGCGCAAGCCCGGCCGGGAGGGTTCGCGCGGGAAAATGTTCGCCATCGTAAACGCCAAGGGCGGAAGCGGCGCCACGACGGTAGCGGTGAACCTGGCGCTGGCGTTGCAGTCGTCGCATGGGAACACGGCGCTGGTGGACATGGCGCCTCTCGGGCACTGCGCGCTGCATCTCAATCTCAAACCGGCGTTCACCATCTCGGACGCGGTCACGAATCTGCACCGCCTCGATTCTTCCCTGCTCGACAGCTTTATGGCGCGTCACGGCGGTGGATTGCAGGTGCTCGGCGGCGCGGCAGCTCCGACCGCGATCGAGCCGTCCGCATCCGACTTCGCCCGCCTTTTCGACATGATCGCGGGACAGTTCCGCTACATCGTGGTGGACGCTTCGTCGCGGCTGGATGCGGTGACCCGACTGGTCAGCAACTTATCAGAGAGGATCCTCCTGGTGGCGCACGCCGATGTCGCTTCCCTGTGGAGTGCGGGCCGCGTGGCGCACTACCTTGGCGAGAGCAGTTCCCGCGACCGTTTTGCGCTGGTATTGAACCGGTATCGCAAGATCTCCGGCTTTAACGAAGCGGAAACCGAAGCCGCTATCGGCGCTCCGGTCCTGTGGCGAATTCCCAACCAGTATTTCGCGGTTTCCGCGGCGATTGATCGCGGGGTACCTTTGATGCAGCAGGGAAACACCGAGATCGCGCGTTCCATTGCTGGACTGGCGCACGCATTGACGATCGACGACCTGGATGTAAAACGCTCGGCCTGGTCGCTGTTTAAGACGGTCTAGAAAACATGGCGAATCTGCAAACCTTCGAGCGAAGCGAGTACCAGCAGGTCAAGGCCGACCTGCACCGCAAGATTCTCGACCGGCTGGACCTGGAAAAACTGGGCCGCACGCCCGGCGACGCCGCGCGCGANNGCCGAGCGCGAGCGCCTGTCCCGGGAAATTCTGGACGAGATCTTCGGCCTCGGGCCCCTCGAGCCGCTGCTCAAGGATCCCGGCATCTCCGACATCCTCGTCAACCGCTTCAACCGCGTGTACGTGGAGCGCGCGGGCAAACTTGAAATCACCGGCCTGTCGTTCAAGGACAACCAGCACCTGATGCAGATTATCGACCGCATCGTGTCGCGCGTGGGGCGCCGCGTGGACGAGTCCTCTCCCATGGTCGATGCGCGCCTTCCGGATGGCTCCCGCGTGAACGCGATTATTCCGCCCCTGGCGCTGGACGGACCGTGCCTCTCGATCCGCCGCTTCGGCCGCGATCCGGTGACCGCCCCGAACATGATCGACAACAAGACCCTGACCGAACCGATGCTGGAATTGCTGGCGGCCATGGTGAAGGGGCGTTTGAACCTGCTGATTTCGGGCGGCACGGGCGCCGGCAAGACGACGTTGCTGAACGTTCTCTCCGGATTCATTCCGAACTCCGAGCGGATCGTGACCATCGAGGACGCCGCCGAATTGCAACTCAAGCAGGAGCACATCGTACGGCTGGAAACCCGTCCTCCCAACATTGAGGGCAAGGGTGCGGTCCGGATGCGGCAGTTGGTCATCAACAGCCTGCGTATGCGGCCCGACCGCATCGTGGTGGGCGAGGTGCGCGGCGAAGAGGCGTTCGACATGCTGCAGGCCATGAACACCGGTCACGAGGGCTCGCTGACGACCGTGCACGCCAACTCACCGCGAGACGCGCTGGCTCGCGTGGAGAACATGGTTTCCATGGCCAACCTGAACATTCCCGAGCGGGCCGTGCGTCACCAGGTCGCCTCCGCGATTCATGCGGTGGTGCAGATCGCCCGCCTGGCGGATGGCTCGAGGAAACTCCAGACCGTCTCCGAGATTGTGGGCATGGAGGGCGACACCATTAGCATGCAGGACATCTTCGTTTTTGACCGTACCGGAATCGATGAAAGCGGTAAGGTTCGTGGAGTGTTCCGCGCCACCGGGATCCGGCCTCACTTTGCCGACCGGTTGGCCACGGGCGGCTGCCGCTTGCGCCCCGAGATTTTCGAATCGAAGCTGGAGATTTAACGGAATGCAGTTCGCCATCGCAGTGCTGGTATTCGTCGTGGTCAGCCTGGCTGTGTTCGCCGGCCTGAGCCTGCTCGACCAGCGCAACAACCGCGCCCGCATTCTTCGCGACCGCCTCTCCGCCGTACAGAAACCAGCGGAAGAGGGCACGGACTTTGCCTTTCTTCGCGACGAGATGATGAGCCGGATTCCGGCGCTCGATTCCATGCTGCGCCGTTCCGAGCGCGTCTCGCTGATCCAGAAGATGCTGGTGCAGGGCGAGGTCGACATTCGCGCCGGGACCTTTCTCATGGTTTGCCTGTTGTCGGCGCTCCTGTTTGGCCTGATCCTGTTGGTCGCGGGTGGCAATATTTTGTTCGGCTGGGCCGGTCTTCTGCTCGGCTTCTTTCTTCCTTACGCTTATGCCGCCCACATGAGGGCCAAGCGCTTCCAGCGTTTTGAGGAGCGTTTTCCCGAGGCGATTGACACCCTGGCCCGGGCGGTTCGCGCCGGACACGCTTTCACCACCGCGCTCGAACTGATCGCCAACGAAGTGTCGGAGCCCGTGGCCGGAGAATTCCGCCAGCTTTACGAAGAGCAGAAGTTCGGCCTCCCGGTGCGTGACGCCCTGATCAATTTGACCCAGCGCATTCCCCTGGTGGACGTCAAGTTCTTTGTGACTGCCGTCATGTTGCAGCGCGAAACCGGCGGCAATCTGGCGGAGATATTGGACGGCCTCTCGTATGTCATCCGGGAACGGTTCAAGATTCTGCGGCAGGTGCGGGTGCACACGGCACAAGGCCGGCTGACCATGGTGTTGCTGATGGCACTGCCTCCGGTGATTGTGCTGATCATGCAGATCATGAACCCGGGGTTTATCCGCCCTTTGTTCACCGAACCCCTAGGGCATGGATTTATTGTGGCCGGGATAACGCTGCAGACGATCGGGTATTTCTTTATCCGCAAGATCATCAGGATTCAGGTTTAGGGCATGATTCTGGCGCTGACCATATTGATTTTTCTCACGGTGGTGGCCGTGGTGTTTTCATTCGCGGCAGCCGGCCTTGCCCCCTCCTCCGTGCTGGGCTCGCGCCTGCGTGAGATCGGTTGGCAGCGGCCCAAAGATGCTGAACAGAAGACCCCTATCCGGGAGCGCATCCAGCAGGCCCTCAATCCACTCAGCAAGGCGTTGCCGGTTTCGCCCACCGACGTTTCCCAGACCCGCGCCTGGCTGATTCAGGCCGGATACCGCGATCCCCAGCACGTCAGCATCTTTTTCGGAACACGGGTCCTGTTCGCGATCATCGGCCTGAGCGCAGTAGTCGCTTTTACCGGCTTCGACTCGCTGCTTCTTTTGGTCGGAATTCCGGCGCTCGGGTTTTTTATTCCCCGGTTTTTTCTGAAGCGGATGATGCGGCAGCGACAGATGCGCATTCGCCTCGGCCTGCCCGACGCGCTCGACCTCACCGTGATTTGCGTCGAGGCCGGGCTCGCCCTGGATCAGGCCCTGATGCGGGTGGGCGAGGATTTGCGCTATGCGCATCCGGAGTTGAGCGCTGAGTTTCATCTTTTCAACCTGGAGACGCGGGCCGGAAAGCCCCGCGTCGAGGCCCTTCGTAACCTGGCGGCACGCACCGGCGTGGACGACGTCCGTGCGCTGGTCGGAACCCTGGTCCAGACCGACCGCTTCGGCACCAGCGTCGCCCAGGCGTTGCGGGTTCACTCCGATTCCCTGCGCACCGAGCGCCGCCAGCGCGCCGAAGAGCAGGCCGCGAAGACTACTGTTAAAATGATCATTCCCCTGGTCCTGTTTGTGCTGCCCTCCCTGATTTTTGTCACCGTTGGCCCGGCGATTATTCAGCTGATGCGGGTACTCCGTCCCATGGGTGGGGGCGGGCGGTGATTTAGCCTTAGAATTGAGGATTGGTCATGCCCCGCCACGGGCCCACGGGATACGCTTTCAACCGTACGCGAACTGCCTATCTGGCGACTGAGTTGCTGGTCGCGAGCACGCACTGGTCCCGGTTTCGCGGGCTGATGGCGACCGACTCCGCCCGATTCCGCCCGGGGCAGGGCCTGTGGATCGTGCCATGTCACGGTGTGCACACCTTCGCCATGCGCTTCCCGATCGACGTGCTGTACCTTGACCAGGAAAAGATCGTCATCCACATGGAAGATGGGCTGAAACCCTGGCGCGTGGCGGCGATTCGCGCGCGTGCCTCGTCAGTACTGGAACTACCGAGCGGGACGATTCACCAGACCCAGACTGCGCTCGGCGACCAGGTGGATATTTTCTTTCAGAAACCGAAGCCATCCGAGGCGGCATGAGTTCTACTGAGACCATTTCCGAGAGCGTCGCTCCCCTGCCGGAGCCACCACGCCTTTTGGTGGAATGGTCCTCGCCCTGGCAAGAGTTCAAGTCCGCCGTCGGCCCTGCCCTGACCCGCTCTCCGAAGCGTTTGGCGGGAGAGGCACCCACCGGATTGGTCCCCTACCGGGGCTTCTTCGCAACCCTGGCGCTCGAAGCGCTGCTGCTGTGGGTGACGATCGTCCTGTCGGCGCATCTGGAAGCATTACGGCCGCACGTTCCGCCGGCGCTTCCGAAGTATGACGTCCTCTACTATTACGGGGACGAACTTCCGCAGACGCGCGATAACGGCGGCGCACAATCAGGGAAGTCGGGAAATGCAGGCGGGCAGGAGGCCAGGCACCGCACTCAGACGATCCGCGTGGTCCGTGGCGACAAGCCTGCCGAAAAAGTGGTGGATGCTCCCCGGCTGAACCTGCCGCGATCCGAGTCGGTCGCGAACCTCCTCGCGTTCAAACCGCTGCCGGGCCCTCCACCGGCTGAAGGGTTGCGGTCCTCGCTGGTCGCGCCCGCGCTGCCGGCACCGAACGTGGTGCCGCCCTCGCCGGAGTTGAAGTCTTCGTTGAGCCACAACCAGAATAGTTTGACAACGAATATCATTGCTCCCGCTCCCGATATCTCGCACACAGCAACCCGCAAGGCACCGGAGTTAAGCACGTCCCTTGTGGCTCCGGCTCCGGACGTCGCCCGGGACAAGATGCGCTCAGCGCTTCCCATGAATCCGTCGGTCATCGCGCCCGCGTCGAGCGAGACTGCGCGCGACCTGGCCAGTTCTCGGGTTCCGCTGACGCAAACTACGAGCGTCATCGTACCGCCCGTCTCCGCTCCGCAGCGCGATATCGCATCCGTCCCCAAGTTGAGTTTGCCGGCACCGGTGGTGGTGGCGCCGCCGCCGTCCCAGGTCGGCCGGGATCTCAACAGTTGGGGAGGCACTGCAATCGGTGATGTGCGCCCCAACCCCGTGCCTCCGCCGCCAACACCGGCGGGAAATTCTGGCTCGACGTCGCGGGGGCGAGTTGGCGATTTCGCGCCGCAGGTTGTGCCTCCGCCGGTGAACGCCGAGGGCACTGGCTTGCAGGGAAATGGTGCCGGCCGCTCGGCGGGCACATTGCTGGGTTCGGCAGAGGTGGTACCGCCTCCACCTGGGTTGGGCGGGGGCAAGGCTTTGTCTGGCAGCGGACGCGGTACCAAGGGAACCGGCACAGGCGGTCCGCTCGACCTTGGGACTGTAGTTGGTCCACCCAGCAGCGGCGGCAATACGGCCGGCACGGGTGTTGTCGTCTCCAGCCAGCCTGGAACCAAGGTAGGAGTGCCGACCTCCGGCAGTGGTGGATCGATTGCGATGTCGCCCACTGGAACGGCCAAGACCGGCCTCGGTGGAAATGGCGGCGGCACTGGCATTGGCAAAGGCAACGGCCCCGGCAGCGGTATGCAGGGCGAAGGTCCAGGCGCGGGCAAGGAAGGCGCCGGGCGTGGCTCCGATCCGAAAGCAAATGCCGGGATCTCGCCGTATCCGGGGCCCGGGGGCGCCGGACGCGGCAACAACGGCACACCCGCTCTGCCGGGCGTTTCCGTACAGGGCGGAAATACGATTACGCTGCCGAGTTTCGGATCGCCCAGCGGCGACGCTTCTTCGGGCCCGGGACGCTCTTCGGCGAACGATCATAAGAGATCGGGAGTGACGATAGTTGCGACGTCGCGATCAGGCGGCGTGTTCAACCGATACGGTCAGCTAAGCGGTGACAATTATTCCATCTACATCGAGACCTCGCTCGGAACGGCTGTTATGCAATACGCCGATACAGCTTCGGCCGCGCATCCTTCCCGCGAAGCCTTGACCGAACCCGAACCCCTCCGCAAGGACCTGCCCGAGGGCCTTCATTCGACACGCATAGTGATCGCCTGCATACTCGACCGCTCGGGAGTTCTGAAGGATTTGAAAGTGCTGGAAGCCGGCACGGCAGAGAGCACGTCCAAGATTCTGGCGGCGCTACCCAACTGGAAGTTCCGGCCTGCGTTTCGCGGGAACGAGCCGGTGGAAGTGAACGCCATTATTGGGTTTGGGATTGATACTCGATGAAGGTTAGGAAATGATTCTTGTTGTTCTGATCAGGNNTCCGTGACGTGCTTTTTTTGTCATGCTGAGCGGAGCAGGACGATCCGCGAAGCGGATCGTCCTGCAGAGTCGAAGCACCCCTACGCTCTCCCGGATCTTTCATCCAGCGATACCAATCGCGCGCCCGACCCAGACAATGCAGGTTAACGAACTCGATGAGTGCGAGCTTCCTCGATCTCCGCCTACCTGTGAGTTGTGCATGGGAGGGGGTAGGGGTCCTTCGACTGCGCTCGGCAAGCCTCGCTCGGCTCAGGAAGACAGGATCAAACAGTTTCATCCGCAGGAGTAACTATTTTCTTGGATGGCCTCTAATACCCCTTCTTCTTGTCCACCACCGCGAGCAACGGCTGGTTGTTGAGATAGCGCCGCAGGTTCTCTGAGAACAATGCGTAGTGGCGCTCCCACAACTTCTCGGTGAGGGCCGCGGTGTGAGGCGTGATGAGAAGGTTGGGCAGATCCCACAACGGGGACTCGGGCGGCAGCGGCTCTTTGGGAAAGACGTCGAGCGCGGCGCCGCCGATTTTCTTTTCGCGGAGCGCGGTAGCGAGCGCCGTCTCATCCACCAGCGGACCGCGGCCGACGTTGATCAGGCAGGCATCCGGCTTCATCAGCGAAAGGCGTTCCGCATTGGCAATGCCCTTCGTACTCTCAGTGATCGGCGCGGCCAGCACGACGTAGTCGGCCTGACGAAATATTTCGTCCGTCTCGGTGGGACCGTAGACGGCGTCCGCGACTTCGCTTCCCTTCTCCGCATGCTCCCGCGCAGCAATCACCCGCATGCCCAGAGCCTTGGCGCTTCTTGCCACGCTACGGCCGATGCTGCCCAGGCCAATCAGCCCCACGGTTGCGCCTGCGATTTCGCGCACGCGCGGCAGTTCGTCCCACATTCGTTGCTGGCCCCATTCTCGTTTTTGCTGGAGGCGAACAGCGTCCGGAATTTTCTTGGCGAGCGCAAATATCTGCGCAATCACATGTTCGGCCACTACCGGGCCGTGGGCTTCGCGGGCGTTGGTGAGGGTGATGCCACTGTTGACAAGCTCGGGAAACATCAACTGGTGGACGGCGGCTGCCGGTGAGTGGATCCATCGAAGTTTTCTCGCCGCCTTGATCTGCTCAGGACGCACCGACCAGGTGATGGCGATTTCGGCACCGGGTATTTCTGCGTCCACCCGCTTGTAGTCCGGCAGTTGGAGGACCTCGATCTGCGGAAATTCGCGCTGCAGACGCGACCCAAACCAGTCTGGCGCGTTCCACAGATCGAAGGGATGATGGACGAAGATGAGCAGCTTCATGGGCAGCAAAACCCTTACCACAGGGGGCACAGAGGCACACAGGGGAAAGCGTAGGTTTCCGCGTACCGGGGCACTGCGGAGTTTCTAGCCACGCTTCAACCGCAGATCCGCCCCCGTCATTTCCCCCGGTTCGGTTATTCCCAGCATCCCCAGTATCGTCGGCGAGATGTCGCGCAGCGAGCCGTTCGGCTTCAGCGTGTATTGCTTCGCGTCCTCGGCGATCACGATGAAGGGCACCGGGTTGGTCGTGTGCGCAGTGTGCGGGCCGCCGGTTGCGGGGTCAATCATCATTTCCGCGTTGCCGTGGTCGGCGGTGATCAGCATGGCTCCGCCTTTGGCTCGAATGGCTTTCTCGATTTCGCCCAGGCAGGCGTCGACTGTTTCGACAGCTTTGATCGTGGGCTCAAGTTTGCCCGAATGCCCAACCATGTCGGCATTGGCAAAATTCACGATGATCACGTCAAACGTGCCGTCGTTCGTGGCTTTGACCACGGCATCGGCGATGCCGGCGGCGCTCATTTCCGGCTTCAGATCGTAGGTCGCAACTTTCGGTGACTGGATCATCACCCGGTCCTCTCCGGGGAACGGCTGCTCCACGCCTCCGTTGAAGAAGTAGGTGACGTGGGCGTACTTCTCGGTTTCAGCGACGCGCAGGTTGCGCATGCTCCTATCGCCCATCACGTTCGCCAGGATATTGGCCATCGACTCCGGTGGAATCACCACCGGCAGGTTGAAGTTCTTGTCGTATTGGGTCATGCAGACGTACTTCAGGTTCTTGGGCACACGGTCGCGGGGGATGGCCACATCGAGATCGGCGGCTCCCGGCAGGCCGCTGCCACCCTGGGCATTCAATCCACTGTTGCGACAGAGCGTGCGCGTGATCTGGCGCACGCGGTCGGCGCGGAAGTTGAAGCAGATGCAGGAATCGTCATCGGCAATCTTCCCCAGCGGCTCTCCGCGATTGTCAGTGCAGACGAATGGCAGCACGAACTCATCCGTCACACCTTTGTTGTAGGAATCTTTCATTCCCTGCCCGGCGTCGACATAGGTTCCGCCTTCGCCTTTGCCGTTGACCATCGGGCCGTAAGCCTTCGCGATGCGCTCCCAGTGGCGGTCGCGGTCCATGGCGTAGTAGCGGCCGTTGACGGTGGCGATCTTGCCGGAGTTGTACTCGCGCATCTTCTGCTGGAGCTGATCGAGATATCCGGCGCCGTTGGTGGGCAGCGTGTCGCGTCCGTCCATGAAAGCGTGCACGAAGACGCGGTCCACGCCATTCTGCTTGGCCATCTTGAGGAGCGCGTACAAGTGATCCTGTCTGGAATGCACGCCGCCATCGGACAGCAGGCCAAACAGGTGCAGTTTGCGTCCCTCCGCCCGCGCGTTCTTCATCGCATCGACCAGCACCGGGTGCGAAAAGAACTCGCCGTTCTGGATCATCAGGTCGATGCGGGTGATGTCCATGTGCACGATGCGTCCGGCGCCGATGTTGAGGTGTCCCACTTCGCTGTTGCCCATCTGGCCTTCCGGCAGGCCGACGAATGGGCCACTGGTGTGGATGAGCGTGTTGGGATATTCGCGCAGCAAGCGGTCATAGGTGGGCTTGCGTGCCAGGGCGATGGCGTTGCCTTTGGTTTCGGCGCGGTATCCCCAGCCGTCGAGGATGAGGAGGACGAGAGGTTTCGGACGATTCATAATTTTGAAAGCGGTACCAATCAACATATCAAATTCGGAGATCGGTGGGGGACATCGCTGCCCAAGCAGCGCTTGACGAGGGTCTGTTCCGCGCCTATAGTCGGCCATCGGCGCTGCTTTTGGAGGATTTCATGAGGCATCCTGTTCTTCGCTTCGGCCTTTTTACCTTATTTGCGATCTTTCTCTACGCCTGCTCGCTGCCCGCGCAGAGCCGCGGCAACCTGTTTCCCGACACCACCGAGAACATTCACCTGGAAATGGTTTTCAACTATTCCGTAACCGATCCAAACACCGAAGCGGGTGTGGTCGACATGGTCTGGGGTTCGAGCTACACGCAGCCGCAGAGCGTGTACAACACTTATTACATCCCGTACTCGGTGGACAATTATTTCCACTCGCTGAAGTGGTACCGGGCCAACCATCCCGACTGGCTCGAATACCAGTGTGACCGGAAAACTCTCGCCTCCGAATTCGGAGCCAAACGCCTGGCGCCCTTTGACGTGACGAATCCCGATGTCCGCGCCTACCAGTGGAGCAATTGGGTGGACGCTCCTCTCACCTCCGGCTATGACGGCATCGTGGTGGATACGCTGACGCTGACCAACGACTGGAAGCGCTGCGGACACTACAACACGAGCGGGAAATGGGTTCAGCAATACAGCGGAAAGCCATATGACGCGCGTTTTCGCCGAGATGCCCTGGCGTGGGAGGCGGCGACCTACGCGCATGTTCACCAGCTTTCGCCTACCGCCACCATGCAGGTGAACTACGCCTACCAGTTTAATGAACCGGCGGCCGACAACCTGACCATGATGACCACAACGGACCTGCTGTTTGATGAACGCGGATTCACGGATTGGGGAGCATCAGGACAGAATTACTCGCCTCCCGCCCAATGGACCAAAATTAGCGACGTGCTCTCGAAGGTGCAATCCAAGAGCATCTGCTATATGACGAATGGAGAAGAGCCGGAGTTGACCGATCTGATCTCGCAGGCGGAGCGACTGTGGGTGATTGCCAATTATTTACTGGTCAAGAACAACTGCACTTACATGTACATGTCGGGCTTCGCCGCGGATGGCTCCCAGGATTACGGGCGCTTGATTACGTTTCCGGAGTATTCGATCCAGATCGGTCACGCGGTGGGCGAGCGCGAAAAACAGCAAGGCGTATGGGTGCGCGAATTTTCCGCGGGCTGGACGATGGTCAATCCCTACAACCGCACGGCAACCGTCAAAGTGCCCGCGGGGCAGTGGGTCGACGTCAACGGGGTCCTGGCAGGCCCGACCGTGACAATGTCACCGCAGACCGGGATCGTGCTCCTGGCGCAGTAGGGGTTGCGCCCTGAGGTACTACGAAAACACCTGCCGGATCACT
>PMCH01000039.1:2374-2675 GCA_003154055.1 Acidobacteriaceae bacterium | reverse complement strand
AGCCGAGGGTGGCGCGGTCTGAAGTCCGGGCGTTGTCTGGCGCCGGGACGGACGATCTGGTCGCACTGGAAACTTGGCGAAGCGGTAGCGAAATCGCAAATCTGAAATAAGCGGAGAGGATTCACATGGCGGATCTGCAGCAGTTGGAAGAATCAATCGTTGGCCTGTCGCTGCTGGAAGCGGCGGAGCTGGTCAAGAAGTTGGAATCGCGGCTGGGCGTGTCGGCGGCGGCGGCGGCCCCGGTGATGGTTGCCGGCGGCGCAGCAGCTGGAGCGGCTCCGGTTGAGGAAAAGACCGAATT
>PMCH01000039.1:0-2327 GCA_003154055.1 Acidobacteriaceae bacterium | reverse complement strand
GCTGGGGCGGATCTCGCCGGTCCGGACGTTCCGGATCCCGGGAAATCGCCCCGCCTTGCAATTTATTTACCGAACAGTGGCTGAATCCGGATAAGTAGTGTTAACATCTATTAAATAACACGCTTACCCTGGCTTCATGCTAGGCGACGGCGACTCTTCTCCAAGAAACCCCAGGGAAGCGGAGCAAGATCGCTGGGATATGTTTGGCAGCCGGTCCCGCGGGCGGCGGGACGGAACAGGCCTTTTGAACTGGCGCGGAACATTACAAGATATCTAGGCTTAAGCGTCGTGCGTGGCGCCTACGGGGAGCTATGTCCCTGCAGGTGCCCTCGTGCTTTTTCCGCGAGTACCGTCCGCAAGTAGTTTTCCGGCGCCCTAATTGCGCCTTCATTCCGCGCTGTGTTGCAGCCCCGGCTGCATGAAAGCAGGAGTTCCTGAGAATGGCAAAGCATAACATCTTCCGCAAGCGTTTCGACTTTTCCAAAATTCCGGCTACCATTCAGATCCCGAACCTGATTGAGGTTCAGAAGCGCTCTTACGACCGCTTCCTGCAGATGGACAAGCTGCCCAGCGAGCGCGAAGACGGCGGCCTCCAGGCTGTGTTCCAGTCTGTGTTTCCGATCACCGACTTCCGCAACGTCTCGCAGCTCGAGTTCGTGGACTATGCGATTGGCAACTGGGAGTGCAAGTGTGGCCACCTGAAAGGGCTGCACCACCTCCGCACCACTTGTAAAAACTGCGGATCCACGGTCATCACCGATCCGTTTCATCCCGGCGAAGTGCTCTGCCACAAGTGCGGGACCTACAACGCGAATACTCCCGACTTCTGCAACAAGTGCGGCGACCCAGTTGGATTGCAGTTGAAGTATGACGTGGCCGAGTGCGAAGAACGCGGCATGACGTATTCCGCTCCGCTCAAAGTCACCATGCGCCTCACCATCTGGGACAAGGACCCCGAGACGGGCAACCGCTCCATTCGCGACATCAAGGAGCAGGAAGTCTTCTTCGGCGATGTCCCGCTGATGACGCAGAACGGCACGTTCATCATTAACGGAACCGAGCGCGTGATCGTCAGCCAGTTGCACCGCTCGCCCGGCGTGTTCTTTGAAACCGCCAACAACCGCACCTACTTCCTGGGCAAGATTATTCCGTACCGCGGCTCCTGGGTCGAGTTCGAATACGACCAGAAGAACGTGTTGTACGTGCGTATTGACCGCAAGCGTAAGTTCCTGGGCACGATTTTCCTGCGCGCGCTGGGTTTGCGATCGGGCGAAGACATTCTGCGGTCGTTCTACACCGTGGATCGGCTTGTCATCCGCGACAAGAAGCTGCTCTGGACTCTCGACCCGGCGAGCGAGAAGCCGACCAACCTGCTGGGCATGAAGCTGGCCCACAGCATCAAGTCGAAATCCGGCGAAGAGGTTGCGCACTCGGGACGCAAGATCAGCGCGGCGACTCTCAAGGAAATTCAGAAGGCGAAGATCAGCGAAATCGAAGTCGACACCAGCGATCTGGAAGGTGCGTGGTCGGCCAGCGACATCGTGGACACCACCAGCGGCGAAGTGCTGCTCGAAGCCAACTCCGAAATGACCGCCGACAAAGTTGCGAAGATCCTGGAATCCGGCGGCGTGGTTGAAATGAGTGTCTTCTTCCCCGAGCGCGACGATGTGGGCACGGTCATCAGCCAGACGCTGCGCCGCGATTCGGTCAAGACGCCTTCGGAAGCGTTGATTGAGATTTACCGCAAACTGCGTCCCGGCGATCCGCCGACGCTTGATACCGCGACTGCGCTTTTCCAGGGCATGTTCTTCGATCCGCGGAAGTACGATTTCTCGCGGGTTGGCCGGCTCAAGTTCAACATCAAGCTGTTCGAAAATCAGGAAGCCACGAACCTCGAGCAGCGCACGCTGGATCCGGTGGATTTCTACGCCACCATCAAGTATCTGCTCAAGCTGCGCAAGAACATCGGCGCGGTGGATGATATCGATCACCTGGGCAACCGCCGCGTGCGCGCGGTNNGGCGAACTGCTCGAAAACCAGTTCCGCATCGGACTGGTCCGCATGGAACGCGCCATCAAGGAAAAGATGAGCGTGTACCAGGAAATGTCGACGGCGATGCCGCACGACCTGGTCAACGCCAAGCCGGTGATGGCTGCCATCCGCGAGTTCTTCGGGTCTTCGCAGCTATCCCAGTTCATGGACCAGACGAACCCGCTGTCTGAAATCACGCACAAGCGGCGTCTGTCAGCCCTTGGGCCGGGCGGCTTGTCGCGAGCGCGCGCCGGATTTGAAGTCCGTGACGTACACCCGACGCACTACGGACGCAT
>PMCH01000114.1:1827-14163 GCA_003154055.1 Acidobacteriaceae bacterium | reverse complement strand
TTCGCGAGGAAATGGAGCGCTCCAAGGACAAGCTCAAGCTGGAGAATGTCGCCGCTCCGTACTACATCGAGTATCGAGTTTCGGATCTCGACGAATTCGAGGCCAACGCGGTCTTTGGCACCTTGCGCAGCCAGCAACGCAACCGGACTCGCATCCTGCGCGTCACGGTGCGCGTCGGCGACTACAAGCAGGACAGTTTTTTCCGGACGGGTGAGGGTGTT
Organism: Acidobacteriaceae bacterium; assembly: GCA_003154055.1. Classification (GTDB taxonomy): domain Bacteria; phylum Acidobacteriota; class Terriglobia; order Terriglobales; family Acidobacteriaceae; genus Acidiflorens. The sequence continues at coordinate 13,942 of PMCH01000114.1, read as the reverse complement.
TCCGATCTGGTCTCGCTCGACGACGACATTTTTGCGGTCCGCCATCGCCTCTGGCTGGCCACCGATCGCGCTTACAAGCTGGCCAGCGAAGCTCTATCCGCCAAGCGCGCTGTCTTGAAGCAGTTGAAAGTGGACGACGCGGTGGACGATTTCTCTCCAGCACCCGCAGTTCAGGTCACGGAACCCCTGGCCCACCTGCCCACCGGCGACTTCGCCCCCTGGTTGCGTTTGCTGGAGGAATCCACCGCCAGGTACCGTACCGATCCGCAACTGGATTCCTGGGATGGATCGGTGCGCTTCATCGCCGAGAATCGTTATTTCCTGAATTCGGAAGGGACGGTTGCCCGCACGGGCCAGACCCGGTACGCCGTTTACATCGGGGGATCAACACAAGCCTCGGACGGCATGTTGTTGCAGCGTTCCCACGGCGAATTGGTGGCCGAGTTCCAGAAACTGCCCAACCGCGAGCAATTTCTCAAAACCGCGGACACTCTTCTCGACACCCTGAAACAACTGCGCAATGCACCCGTGGTGGACGAGGAATATCGGGGTCCGGTCCTGTTTGCCAGCGACGCCGGAGCGACCGTTGTCTCCGACCTGATCGAACCGAACCTTCTGGGCAGAAAGCCGGAGCTTGGGGAGAACGCGCGCACTACCGGGAAATGGTCCAGCAGTTACAAGAGCCGCGTCCTGCCCGACTTCATCAACGTGTTCGATGACCCGACGATTTCCACGATCTCCGGTCAAGGCCTCTCCGGAAACTACAGCATTGACGATGAAGGTGTGAAGGCCCAGCGCGTGTCGCTGGTCGAAAAAGGCCAACTGGTCTCCTATCTCATCGGGCGCCAGCCGATCCGCGATTTCCCCGCCTCCAACGGACATGGTCGCGCCGCACCCACGGCTCCCTCTTCGCCTCATCCCGGCAATCTCATTCTGCAGTCGTCCGATCCGCAGCCCGATGCCGAACTGAAAAAGAAGCTGCTGGAGCTCTGCAAACGGCGCGATCTTCCTTACTGCTTTTACGTGGCCACCATGGGACCGCGCCTGGTTCCCCGCTTGCTCTACCGTGTCTGGACCAAAGACGGCAGGGAAGAACTCGTCCGCGGCGCGGTCTTCGCGGATCTCGACGTCCGTTCACTCCGCAGTGACTTGATTGCTGCCGGGAACGAGCTTAACGTCGAGGACCGGTTCGAACCGGTGGCGTTCAGCGTTGCCAGTCCCGCGTTGCTTTTTGATGAACTGCAGGTCAAGCGCTCCGAGGCCACCAAGCAGAAGCTTCCCGAATATCCCGCGCCCGCGCTCAGCGGAGGTCGCGAATGATTCGCCGCTCCACTCTCAAAATTATGAAGACGCCGACACTCATCTGCATTCTCGTGTCTTTGCTCAGCCTGGGGGCGTGGTCGCAACACCCGCCCGTGAAGCCGGGCGCGGTTCCCGCCGTGCCGCCTCTCTCCAAGGAGCTGCGGGAACAATTGCAGTCCGTCCGCGATGGCGCGCTTGCCAGCGACTATGCCTGGGGACAGCTCGCCCACCTCACCGAGAATATCGGCCCGCGCCCCAGCGGATCGCCGCAGGCCCAGGCCGCCGCCGAATATGTTGCTGCCGAAATGCGCAAACTCGGCCTTGATGTTCATCTCGAACCGGCGGTGGTCTCGCACTGGCTGCGCGGAGAAGAGAAGGCCGAGCTCGTGGAATTTTCTGGCCAGGCCCCGCAGACCACCCAGAAGATCATCTTGACCACCATCAGCGGCAGCACGGCCACTCCCGCCGCCGGAATTACCGCCGAGGTTGTCGTCGTGCACAGCTTCGACGAACTCACCGCGCTCGGCCGCGACAGAGTTGCCGGCAAAATCGTGCTCTTCAATGTTCCTTATGACGAGCGCAAGGCGATGGCGGGCTACGCGTTTGACGCCTATGGCGAAGCTGTTGTCTATCGCGGCCGTGGAGGCAAAGCTGCTTCCGATCTCGGTGCCGTCGCTTCGCTGATCCGCTCCGTTGGCGGCGCCGACTACCGCCTGCCGCACACCGGATTCAGTTATCCTGCTCCGGTTCCCGCTGCCGCTCTTGCTGCCGAGGATGCCGACCTGGTCGAACATCTCGCCGCGCAAGGCCGCGTGCGCATGCACCTCACGCTGACTCCGCAGAGCCTCCCTGACACCACCGGCTACAACGTGGTTGCCGATCTGAAGGGAAGTGAACATCCCGAACAGGTCGTCGTAGTTTCCGGCCATCTCGATTCCTGGGACTTGGGCCGGGGCGCCATTGATGACGGCGCCGGCGTCGTCGTCTCGATGGCCACCGCCGAAGTATTACAGCGCCTTCATCTCCGCCCGCGCCGCACGCTGCGCGTCATTGCCTGGATGGACGAAGAGAACGGTGGCGGCGGACATGATGCCTACGCCAAGTCGCACGCTGCCGAGATCGCCAATCACGTTGCCGCCATCGAGAGTGATGGCGGCGCCGGACATCCCCTGGGCTTCGTCGTGAAGATGTCATCCGCCGCCGAGACCGCTCTTCAGCCGATCGTCGACATCTTGCGGTCGGTCGGATCCACCATCCTGCGTCCCAGCGACTACAGTCCCGGCTCCGACATTTCGAACCTCGTCGAGGCCGGGGTTCCCGGCATTGGCATCATGCAGGACGGCCGCAAGTATTTCGACTATCACCACACCGCCGCCGACACGCTCGACAAAGTGGATCCGCGGGAACTGCGCGAAAATGCCGCCGCCATGGCCGTCATGGGATACGCCTTGGCCGACATGCCCGAGCCGTTGCCGAGGTAAGAATTCGGATTAGTGCTGACGGTATCTTCCCGCCACGCGAGGTCAGAGGTGAGAGGTCAGATTGCAGAGGTAGCTGGTTTCACCTCTTCAATCTGACCTCTGCAATTGCACTCCTCCCCCAGTTGACGCCTCTGCCTCCCGCGCTTACCATATTCGTTTGGCCTCACGTGGGAGAAGGCCTCTGCAAGCGGGGCTTATGCTCTGGGGCGGGCAATCATGGAAAAGAAGAAGTTAGAGTACTTCAGAAAAAAACTGGAAACCCGGCAACAGGATCTGCGTCACATGGTTTCCCGCAACCAGCAGGACGGGCGGAGCGCTGACGAAGAGGCGACTCAGGACATCGCCGACCGCGCCGCCAGTTCCTACACCAAGGAATTTCTGTTCAGCCAGAGCAACAACGACCGCCAGTTGCTCCAGATGGTGGATGCCGCCCTGGCCCGCCTGCGCGAAGGCACTTTCGGCGAATGTGTCTCCTGCGGCAAGGAGATCAACCCCAAGCGCCTGGAAGCCGTCCCCTGGACCCGGCATTGCATCGATTGTCAGGAAAAAGCTGAGAAGGGCGAACTCGAAGCCACCCTCTAGGCCTGGTCCGGTTTCATCCGGCCGATTTCAAGGACCGCCGCCCTGCGCGGCGGTTTGTTTTCTGTATCGCGCGGATGCCCCAGTCCGCATGCAGCGTATCCGACTGCATCTCTCCTGTTGCGAATCGCAACGCAGCACTTTCTGAACACAGTCCCGCTGTGGTCCGAAAGTCTTGACAGACGCTGCTCGTCAACTCGTATGTCTCCCGCACTTATCACAGACACTCAACAACTTGGCGGGATGCTGCCGCTGGTACGGCAAGTGCACTGTTGCCGGCGACACTCACTCTTCTGGGGCGGTGGCTCCAGACCAACGCCGCCAACCAGCGCGACGCCGGGATCAGCAACCAGCAAAAACAGCCAAGCAAAAGGGGACCCCAGTCATGAAGCGAACCAGTCGCATTCTTGCAATCCTGCTCGCCGCTCTCATCGTTATGCCGCTCGCCGCATTCGCGCAAGCTTCCGGAACGTGGGCTTTTACGGGCCCGGTGGCTAAAGCCGCTACCAATGCCAGTTCTACCCTCATGCAAAACGGAAAGGTTCTTGTTGCGGGTGGAAACGTCGGCGGCATTGGGGCGGTGTTTCCCGATGCCCAGGTTTACGATCCCGCAACCAACTTATGGACCGCGCGGAAGATGAAGGCTGGGCGGAACTGGAACACCGGTACGCTGCTGCCCGACGGACGGGTGCTGATCGTCGGAGGCAGCAACGGAAAACTGAACGGGGACAAGCTGGGCATCTTGAAAACCGCTGAGTTCTACGACCCGGCCACTGGAACATTCGCGCTCTCCGGGAGCAAGATGGCGACGCCGCGCGCCAGCCACACTGCGACTCTGTTGCCGAATGGGAAGGTCCTGGTGGCCGGCGGCATGAACGTCTACGTGCCGCGTATCCGCTGGGGATCGTGCACTAACCTCGCCGAACTCTACGACCCGGCGACCGACAGTTTCTCCTCCGCCGGCGCAATGAGAGTCGTGCATTGCGGGCACACCGCTACCGTATTACAGAACGGGAAGGTGCTGATCGTGGGTGGCACGGACGCGGAACTCTATGACCCCGCAACCAACAGTTGGTCGTCCGCGGGTGCCATGAATGCCGCACACGCCGGTTCTGCCGTGTTGCTCCCCAATGGCAAAGTGCTGCTCGCCGGCGCCACCGTGCCCGCCGAACTCTACGATCCTGCTGCCGGGACGTTCACCGTGACGGGCAGCTCGGCGAACCTCTACGGCGCCAACACGGCGGTTCTGCTCACAAACGGCAAAGTGCTGATGGCGGGTGGGCCTGCTGGACAGTGCGAACTGTACGACCCGCTTGCTGGAACCTGGTCGGCAACCGGAAGCCTCAACTCCGTCCGCTTCGGTTTCGGACTCAGCCTGATCTCCGACGGGCACGTGCTGGTAACCGATGGCATGACCAGTTACCAGATCATGAGCGCCGAGATCTACACACCGTAGTCGCCGCGAATTGCCGAACCGTGTTCGCTTCTCCGGCGCCGCCAGCCAACCAGCGGGCGCCGGACGCCTCACACACCGATCTGGAATCGGCCAGCGCTGCGCAAACTGCCCGGTTGATCATCGCCGCTCCATCTTTCCTGCCTCACGCGGGCAACTTTTCTTTCGCTCCCGGGTTCAAGTTAACAGGACGTTCTTGCCTTGCGTGTCCCCGAAGGCGGTGAGGCCACGCTAATATCGTTATCTGGCGTGTGCTCCGATCGTAGGCGTTCGCAGAGGAGAATCGGTTATGCGGAAATGTGAAAAACTACTGGCCGCTGCAGTGCTGCTCACCGGCTCCGTTGCCCTGGCGCAGGACTCCGCTCCAGCGGCCCCCGCCCAGCCCGGCGCCCGGTATGAGCAGAGGCGCCGCGACCAGGCCGAGGACCGGCTCCGGCGAATGAGCAAAGAACTCAACTTGACCGATGACCAGAAAGAAAAGCTCAAACCCATCCTGCAGGATGAAGCCCAACAGATGAAGACTGTGCAGGCCGACACCTCACTCACCTCTCAGCAGAGGCGGAAAAAGATGCGCGGGATCCACAGGACATTTGAGCCGCAGGTGCAGGCCGTCTTAACCCCAGAGCAGCGCGACAAGCTCAAGAGCATGAAACACGAAGCCCGCGACCGGCATCAGCGCCGCCGCAGGGGTGCTGCCGGCATGGGGAACGCTGACAGTAACGACCCACAATAGAGTTGCGACGGGGCGGCGCCCAGGCAGCGGGTCCACTACCGACGCTCTCCCTCCTTTGACGCTCCCGAAACCGCCCTGCTAAACTAAAAGTTTGTCAGCCTACATCTAAGCGAAGAAGGAAGCCTGTGCGCGCAGAAACCCGGCATCAACTGAAAGAGGACCGCTTCAGCAAGGCCGCCATCGGAGCTGCGGAGAAGACCGTCCACTGGACCGTCGAGCACCAGTCGAAGCTCATCCTCGCGGCCGTTGTGGTCCTCGTGGTGGCGGCCATCGGCGTCGGTGGCTGGTACTACATGAACTCGCTCGACCAGAAGGCGAGCGCCGAATTCAGCGTTGCGACGCGCACCCTGGAAACCCCGGTGCGTCCAACTGGGATGCCTCCCCAGCCCGGCTTCGATAGTTTTGCTTCCGCCAAAGAGCGGGCCACCGCGGCGCGCAAACAGTTTCAGGCGATCCTGGACAAGTATCCGCATACCCGCACTGCCGACATGGCCCGCTACTTCGTGGGATTGACCTCATCCCAGATGGAAGACTATCCATCCGCCGAGCGCGACCTGCAGGACGCGGCGAACGCTTCCAACCAGGATCTGGCAGGCCTCGGCAGGTTCGCCCTGGCTTCCGTATACCGCGCCGAGAACAAAGATGCGCAGGCCATCGATCTCTACAAGCAGTTGATCGACAAGCCGACCATGACGGTGAGCAAAGTCACTGCCCAGCTGGAACTCGCGCAGTTTTATCAGAACCGCCAGAAGCCGGATGAGGCCAAGCGGATTTACGACCAGATCCAGAAAGAGAATCCGTCCAGCGAAGCGGCGTCAATCGCGCAGCAGCGAGTCAGCCAGTTCAAGTAGTGGCGTGTCTCGCCGCGTCTTCACCCACGAAACCCCGGTCACTGAGATCTAGAGTTTGTCCACGTCGCGCAGGCACGTGATCAGCCGCTCCGCGTCCTCAGCCGAGTTGTACACATGGGGCGCCACCCGCACCGAACTGCCGCGCACGCTGACAAAAACCTTCTGGCGAGCCAGAGCCTCGGGCAATCCTGGCGGGATGCCCGCCTTCCTGCGCAGGGTCAAATAGTGAGGCGCGCGAAGTTCCTCGGGCGGTGCCGAGAATCCCAGTTCCGCGGCGGACTGCGCCAGTTTCCGGTTGAGCGTTCCGATCGTGCCCGAGATTTCCGCTACGCCCCAGTCCAGCAACTGTTGCATTCCGCGCTGGGCGGCCGGCAGCAGCGCGAAGTTCGAACGCTCGCCCATATCGAAGCGGCGTGCGCCTTCATCGTACTTACCGGTGTACAGGATGAGGCTTGTGAAGTCCTGGGCATTGGCGCGCTGAATCCACCCTTCCTCCAGCGGACGTCCTTCGTGCCATTTGGGTGCCACGTAAAGGAAACCGGTGGAGTAGGGCCCCATCAACCACTTGTAGCAGGCCGCGACGGCGAAATCCGGCTGTACCTCGCGCACACTGAAGGGCAGCACGCCGAGCGATTGGGTCAGGTCAAGAACTAAGGCCGCGCCGATCCTGCGACACGCCTTGCCGATGCGAACCAGATCAAGCCGCCCGCCGCTGGTCCATTGAACGTGGGGCAGCGCCGCGATGGCAACGCCATCGGTCAGGGATTCCAGCACGCCAGTCGTCCAGTCGCCGTCCTCGGGCCAGGGAACGGTCTTGATCGAAGCGCCACTCTCTTCCGCCAGCCGCTCCCAGGGATAGTAGTTGGAAGGGAACTGTTCCGCGAGCATAAGAATGCTCTGTCCCTTGCGCACGGGCAGATTGCGGGCGGCGGTCGCGATCCCATAGCTAGCCGCGGGAACAATCGCCACCGCGTCAGCGGTGCAGTCGAGGAACCGCGCCGCCATGGTCCGGAACTCTTCCGATCCACTGAAGAACTTGTCCGGCGTGATCTCCCAGGGGTGCGCCTTGCGCGCAAGTCCGACTCTTCCCGCCTCGACCACCGGCTTCATCAGTGGCGACATGTAGGCGCAGTTCAGGTAGGTCACATCGGCGGGGATATCGAAGAGATGGCGCTGGCTGGGAATCATGGGCTAGTCTGTGGAGTCATCAGTGTATCAATCTGGAAAGGGACACTGGCCATGGCTTGTTTGAGAAATATCGGCGCACTTGTCTTGTCGATCGGGTTGCTTGCGGTGGGGCCCGGTGCAGTCGCGCAGATCAAAGGTGGGTCGGTGGGGACCACGGTATCCGCGGCCGCATTTGCCCGCTCCCAACACCTGCGTCACGGCATCAACCTCAGCGAATGGTTCGCGCAAGTGTGGGACAAACGCGGCTATACAAAAGAGCACCTCGACACCTGGACGACCGCCGAAGACATCGCGCTCATCAAGTCGATGGGCTTCGACCACGTGCGCCTGAGCGTGAATCCGCAGCCCATGTTTACCAGCAACCNNACAGCGACTTCAAGCAGCGTCTGGGTAGCGACGATGCCTTCGTCCAGCAGTTCGCCGATTTCTGGCGCGCCGTGGCGCAGCACTACTCAACCTGGGATCCGGACCACGTCCTCTTGGAAACCCTGAATGAGCCCGAGATGAGGGACCGCTATCGGTGGTGGGGTGCGCAAGCGCAGATCGCAGCTGCCATTCGAGCCGGCGCGCCGCGCCACACCATCATTGCTGCCGGAGCGCGTTGGTCCGACGATGACGACCTCGTCTTCCAGGAACCGCTACGCGACCCCAACATCATCTACAATTTCCACTTCTACGAGCCGCACATCTTTACCCATCAGGGCGCGACCTGGAGCGAGTATTACTGGCACTGGCTGCGTGGATTGCCCTACCCGTCGACGCCCGAGTCGGCCGAGCATGTGGCGGCGCTGGTGCCCGGTGACGCCGATCGCCTGCAGGTTATCCGCTATGGATATGAGCACTGGGACGCGGCACGGATGGAAGCCGAAATGAAGCAGGCTGCTGAGTGGGCAAACCGTCGTGGCGTGCCGCTGGTGTGTAACGAATTCGGCGTGTACCGGAACTATTCTGATCCGCAAGATCGCGCCGCCTGGCTGCGCGACGTCCGTACTGCGCTTGAGCACAACGGCATCGGCTGGGCGATGTGGGATTATTCGGGATCGTTTGGCGTGGTCATGAAGAAGGATGGCAAGGCTGTGCCGGATGAGAACGTACTGAAGGCGCTGGGGCTGAAGTGACTCTAGGAAACGAGACCAACACCGGGCTTTGGATCCCGCGCGCCCGACTCAGCCCCTATCCGGCCGCTGGAGTGTGATCCTGGTCGCTTTCCGCTTCCTGTCGAAATTGCTCTCCCAGAGTCTTGGCCACCGAAGCCAGGTCCTTCGCCAGCGCCACCCTCCACTTTTCCACGGATTGCTGCGCGAGTTCCTCGATTTCCTGCCCGAACGATTGCGCAGCGTCCGCGCCCTGCGCCCGTAACGATCCGGCAAATGAGTTCTCAATCCGGTTCTGGATCGTTCTCAGCTGGCCGCATGCTTCGTCGAGCCGGCTTCCAACTTCGTTTCCCCCGCGTATCTGCAAGTCCCTGACTGCCACGCCCACGGCGCTCTCGAGTTGCGCACGAGCAGCGCAGACGATTTCGCCGGAGATACGTTCCAGGTGCGCGTCCAGGTCCGATTCAAGACGGCGGACGGAATCGTTCAGCGTTGCCATCCGGCTGCCAAGTTCGGTGACTTCCGCTTGAAGCAGCAGCGACTTTGCGGACACATCCGACTGGAGTTGTTCGATCTCACGGCGATGAACATCGTGCGCCTCGGTGAGGCGTTGCTCCAGAACCTTCGAGAGCTCTTCGCTTTGTTCGTTGAGACGCACCCCGGCTTCCGACTCCTGCCGCTGCAATTTTTCCAGCCCGGTACGGGCCTGCTGTCGTGATGCGTTTGCAAGTTCGTGCGACAACGCTTGAGCCCGTTGTTCGACCGCGTGCAGTTCTCCGGCAAGCCGATGGCGAAACTCGGCCTGCGCCTCACCAATCTTTTGCTCGATGGATGTTGTCGCCGATCCGAGCACTTCCGCGGCCTGCTCCCGCGCCTGCTGGAGGACTCGCGCCCCCAACTCTTGCCGCAGACGTGTCCACAGCTTGTCTTCCAGTTCAGGAGGAATTTGCCCGAGCGATACCTCAAAACGGTTGCGCCGCGCATCGCGGGACAGCTTTTCCCGGAGATCAGAGATGTCCACCTGCAGGGGCTGAACGAGCCTGGCAAGGATGCCTTTCAAACGGTCGTCGGAAAGTTGTTCCTCAATCTTGTCCAGAATTATTTTCGAGGACGCGGAGCGAGCTTGTGGCTGGTGTATGGCCACGGATCCGGCCGGCAGTTTTCGCGGAGCAATTCTCGCCGCCGGCATCTCCAGTACCCGCCAATCTTCCGGACAAGCTTCCAGTCCCCAGAAATTTTCTGGCCGATCGAGCTGCGCACCCAGTCTCCAGCCCTGTTCGGCGGACTCCATCGGCTCGCAGACGACCACGTAGGCGACTGCCTGGCGGCCATCCCTCCGGTGGAGACGCAGCGCACTTCCCGCCTTCAACTTGGTGGGAAAGCGGAGCGCACAACCATGCGCACTCACTACCAGCGTCTCGCAGACTTCAGAGAATTGAGCGCTGGGCTCCAGGCTGGTGACGCGAATCGGAACATTGGCCGGCACTCTCGAGCTGCGCCGTAATGCGTGACCGTTGGAAGCGGGCATAGTGACCCTCGTTGGACGGCGAGGCTGGTACAGCGGACTCCTCTTCGAGCCTCTCCATTAAGGTAACGCGAGGTGGATGGATGGAACCTGTCTCGGGAGTACCGTTGAGAAACGTTCCAGTGGGCAGGCACGACACTGCCCGTCCGTCAGGACCGCGGTGTACTTCTGCCCGATTTTGCTGGTACGACTGGGTGGCAGCTTGCAGGGGAATGAGATTCAGTCCAGACTGCCCTGTTCAATCACCACGTTCTCGCGCACGATCAGGCGGTGGGCCGCCATCTCGCGCAGGCGGGGTAGCACGCGTTCCACGCGCTCGCCCGAGTCCACGAAGATGACGACGACGGGAAGTTCGCCTCCAGCTTCGACCAAGTGGGCGGTGTGGACGGCGCTGCGCCCGAGGAAGCCAGCGACCGCGTGAAAGGCCACTGCTGCGGCCATGCCCTCTCCGCGCAGATACTTCAAGATTTCCAGGTGCAGCGGCCGATGGTGCCAGGAGTCGCCTTCGGTCAAGTACATGGTGACCTGCACGGCCATAACGGTTGCCATTCTACAACCCCCGGGCCAGTGCTGCACCGGCGAGCACCGCCACCAGGCAAAGCACGTTGCTGGCGAGGATATTGGCGCCCATCATCAGCCACTGCCCCTGTTCCATGAGCGCGAAGCTCTCGAAGGCGTAGCTGGAAAAAGTCGTGTAGGAACCACAGAATCCGACCGCTACCAGCAGGCGCCAGTGCGGGTCGACCAGTACACGTTCGCTGGCAAAGATCAGAAAAAATCCCAGCACCAGGCTGCCTGTAATGTTGATGAGAAGCGTGCCGTAGGGGAATGTGGTGGAAAAGTGCCGGGCGATCAGGCCGCTGAGAAAATATCGAGCGCTGGCTCCCACAACCGCGCCCAGAGCGATCCAGAGATAGTTCACGATAGAGTCCTCCTGCAGAGTTCGGTCAGACACTTCTGTAGGAGTTATCAGCCCCGTGGGCGGTTAATGGCGAACTCCATCGCCAGTTTTCCAGTGTATCCGAAGGCGGATGGAGTGGCGACACCCTTGGGGTACCATCGAGCGAGAATAGAGCGGGGCAAGCTTCCTGGGAAGAGGAAGGGCCAGCCGGGCGAGTCTGGCCTAGTTGTTCAGCACTGCCGATTTCACGATCTCTCGCGGGTCTTCGACTTTCGCATATTCCCACAGGCAGAGCTCATTGCCGTCCGGATCATGGAAGAAGGCCAGTTTGCCTCCGTGCTTTTTCTTGATGAGGCTGGTCTCAATGCCCCGCGCGTGCAGTTCCCCCAGGGTTTCCTCGACGTTCGAGACCGAGAAGCACAGGCGTGCATTCCCATTGCCGGGGACCACCGATCCAGGCGGAACCGGCACCAGTTCAACCAGCACGCCCTCGAGATCGAAGCGGGCCACGTAGTCGCGCGAGACCATCGGCAGTCCCAGTGTGTCGCGATAGAACGCGATGGAGGTCTGGATATCCGTGACGTAGTAGAAGACGGCATCGAACGAAAGTTTCAATTTTGTGGAAGATGAGAGTCGCATGGCAGGAACCTCCTCTTCTTGTCCACGAGGAAGGGAGAGCGGGTGGACGCAAGAACGCCAACAATGCGCTGGTTTCACGCTAAACACATCGGCGGCAGAATGTCTGTGAGCATCCGCACCGATGAGAGTGATACCCGAGCCGGGCGGCAAGAGTTGAGGGAATTCCGGTGGCTGGATGACAAGTCCGGAAAAACATCACGGGTCCCCCTTCGGGCGCACTTCCTTGACACCCCGTTTTTCCACCTTTATTCTTAAGTATTGCTCCCTGAGAGACTTTCGTCTCTGTGCGCACTTCCGCGGCCTTCGCGGTATTGGGTGGGGGCGGCGGAGGGTCCGATGCTCATCGAAATTCAGGAATTGGAGCTCCAC
>PMCH01000114.1:0-1810 GCA_003154055.1 Acidobacteriaceae bacterium | reverse complement strand
CTGGAGCCAGTGCAGCTTGCGGTGAGTCCAAGCTTTGACCTGCTCTACCGCCCGGCGGGCGTCGATTCTGGGCACGAGGAGCTTTCGGTTACGGACGCCGAGGCCGAGATCGGCTACTACAAGGACCAGGGGCTGCTGTTGGAAGACGCGCTGCGCGAGCAGGTGCTCCTGGCGATACCCTTGAAGCTGGTTTGCCGTGAGGATTGCAAGGGCTTGTGCGCACATTGCGGCAAGAACCTGAACAAAGAAGGACAGTGCTCGTGTGTGGACCTGGTTCAGGATCCGCGCTGGTCAGCACTGAAAGAGATTCGCGACAAGCTGGAACAATAGACATGAGTTCTCAGTTCCCGGTTCTCAGTTCTCAGTAAGTGGGTTGACTGAGAACTGAGAACCGGGAACTGAGAACTGAAAAAAGGACATCATGCCCAATCCAAAACGGAGACACTCCCACAAACGCACGTCCACTCGGCGCGCGCACGACTCGCTCTCGAAGCATTCGCTTTCCGAGTGCCCCAACTGCCACGAGAAGAAGATGCCGCACCAGGCCTGCCTGAAGTGCGGATTCTACAAGGGGCGCGAAGTCCTCGAGGTTAAAGAGAAGTCCTAGTTTTCCTCCCTCCATGCCAAGCGTAATCGCCCTGGATGCGATGGGGTCCGACAAGGCGCCCAAGCCCGAGATTGAGGGCGCCCTGCAGGCGGCGCGTCATCATGGCGCGAGCGTGCTGCTGGTTGGTCCCGAGCCGCAACTGAGGGCTGAACTGGCCCGCTATCCCGGGGCATCCCGCCTGCCCATTGAAGTCGTTCACGCCAGCGAAGTCATCACCATGGATGACAAGGTGGAAGCCATCCGGGCCAAACGCGACTCTTCCATCCGCGTGGGGCTGCGCCTGGTGCGCGACGGCCGAGCTGCCGGATTCGTCACTGCGGGCAACACCGGCGCTGCCATGGCGACCACGAGGATGGTGCTGGGCTCGTTGCCCGGCGTGGATCGTCCGGCGCTGGCGGCTGCGTTTCCTACCGTGTTGAATACTGCCGCGATCCTGCTCGACGTGGGCGCGAACGTGGACTGCACGGCCATCAATCTGGAACAGTTCGCGGTGATGGGAGACATCTACTGTCGCGCGATCTTCGGGATGAAGCGTCCGCGCATCGGGCTGCTCTCCATCGGCGAGGAAGAAACCAAGGGCAATGAACTGACCCGCGAAGCCTTTCAGTTGCTCAAGCGGCTTCCCATCAACTTCATTGGCAACGTGGAAGGCCGCGACCTTTACAACGGCCATGTGGACGTGATCGTGGCCGACGGATTTGTCGGCAACGTGGCGCTCAAGACTTCGGAAGGCGTGGCCCGGCTGGTGCGCGCCGTGCTGAAGGAAACGCTCAAGGCGACGATCACGCGGCAGTTCGGCGCGCTGCTTTCCCGCAATGCGTTTTCCGATTTCAAGAAGCGCCTGGATCACACCGAGTACGGCGGCGCGCCCCTGCTGGGAGTGAAAGGCGTCAGCATCATCACGCACGGATCGTCGAACACGAATGCCATCAAGAACGCGATTCGCGTGGCCGCGGAATTCGCCGAAGGCAAAGTGAATGAGACCATCGAGCGCGAGCTGGCAGGACTGCGGTCCCACGCCGCCCTTTCGACTTCCTGAAGAGGCTTTATTTCGACTATGAGCAACTCCTCTCCGATTGCATTTCTCTTTCCCGGCCAGGGTTCCCAGGCCGTGGGCATGGGCAAAGAACTGGCCGACAACCACGCCGTAGCGCGGCAGGCATTCGACGAGGCCGACGAAGCCCTCGGCTACAAGTTGTCGCA
>PMCH01000356.1:3728-5027 GCA_003154055.1 Acidobacteriaceae bacterium | reverse complement strand
GGCAACTACACGCTCGGCCTGCACGATCAGTTGATCTTTCCGGAAATCGACTACGCGAAGGTGGACAAGCTGAAGGGCATGAACGTGACGATTGTGACGACGGCGAAGAGCGACGATCAGGCGAGATTGCTGTTGAAGCATNNACTACAGCAAAGAGAGTAAAGGACGCGAAGAAGCCGAAGTTCTCGTCGCGCAAACATAACCGCTGCAAGATCTGCGGACGTCCGCGCGCTTACCTGCGGAAGTTTGGTCTGTGCCGTTTGTGTTTCCGGCAACTGGCGCTGCGGGGCGAGATTCCTGGCGTTTCGAAGTCGTCCTGGTAGGTTGAGAAATTTGCCGGTTGTTGTTTCGCTAACGACAGACGACTAGCGACCAACGACCGGCGGAAGCAAGCTGCCGCGGGTTCTCCGCTGGATGCGGAGCGAACGGGCGGCTCGAGGAGAAGCAAACGATGAGGTTGACCGATCCGGTCGCAGACATGCTGGCGCGAATCCGCAATTCGATCCGCGCGCGGCACCAGAAAGTGGATATTCCGGCTTCCAAGCTGAAGACGGAGATTGCCCGCATCTTGAAGGAAGAGGGTTTCATCGCCAACTTCAAGCCGGCGGAAGAAGAGGGCCACAAGGTCCTGCGGGTCTACTTGAAGTACGGCAGCAACAATGAGGCGGCCATCTCGAACCTGGCGCGCGTGTCGCGCCCGGGCTGCCGCGTGTACGTGCGCCGCACCGAGATCCCGCGCGTGCTGGGCGGGATGGGCATCAACATCCTGACCACGCCGAAGGGCGTGATGACGGNNAGCTAAGAGCTGAACTTATGTCACGAATTGGAAAAAAGCCGATCGCGATCCCGAAGGGCGTCACGATCAAAGTCGAAGGCAACACGGTGATGGTCCAGGGGCCGAAGGGCAAGCTGGACACCGCTCTTCCTGCCGGCATCAAGACGGAGCAGAAGGACGGCAACCTGGTGGCGATTCGGGAAAACGATTCGCAGGCAGCGGTCCATGGACTGGCCCGCGCGCTCCTGAACAACGCCGTCGAGGGCGTGACCAAGGGCTGGACGAGGGATCTGGAAATCGTCGGCATCGGGTACCGCGCGGAACTGAAGGGCAAAGGCGTGGTGGTGTTCAGCCTGGGCTACTCGCATCCNNCTGGCGCTGACCGGCATTGACCGCCAGAAGGTGGGACAGGTGGCGGCGGAAATGCGTTCGCTGCGCCCGCCGGATCCATACAAGAACAAGGGCGTTCGCTATGCCGGCGAGCGGTTGAAGAAGAAGGTTGGCAAGACGGGAGCAAAATAGCT
>PMCH01000356.1:1917-3710 GCA_003154055.1 Acidobacteriaceae bacterium | reverse complement strand
GCCCGCGGTTGAATGTGTACCGTTCGCTGAACCACATTTACGTCCAGGTGATCGACGACCTGAAGGGTGAGACGATCGCGGCGGCGTCGAGCGCCGAAGGCAAGAAAGGCGACCGGCCCACCGGCGGGAACGTGGCGGCGGCCAAGACCGTGGGGAAGAAGATTGCCGAACTGGCCAAAGCGAAGGGCATCGACAAGGTGGTGTTCGATCGCGGCGGATACATCTATCACGGCCGGGTGAAAGCNNAAACGAAGAAGAGAGTTGCGAGAAGATGCCAACAGTACGGAAAAAACTTGATGCGGGTTCGTTTCAGCTGAAAGACCAGGTGGTCTCCATTAACCGCGTGACCAAGGTGGTCAAGGGCGGCAAGAANNCCGCAGGCCATCCGCAAGGGAATCGAGTCGGCAAAGAAGAACCTGATGCACATCAACCTGACCCAGACGACGGTTCCGCACATGGTGCTGGGCCGGTATGGTGCGGGCCGGGTGTTGCTGAAGCCGGCNNATCGGCACGACCAACCCGCACAACGTGATCAAGGCGACGTTTGACGCGCTGAAGAAGCTGAAGAACCGGGAAGAAGTGGCGGCGTTGCGCGGCAAGACGGTACAAGAACTGTAAAACTTCGCTTCTAGCTTCTAGCTCCCAGCTAGCAGCTAAAGGCCAGTAGCTAGGAATCGAAATGACAGCAAAAGCATCGAAAGCGGCGGGCAGTGGCAAGATCCACCTGAAGTGGGTGCGGTCGGCGATCTGTGCTCCGGTGAAGCATAAGAGGGTGGTTAAGGGGCTGGGGTTCACCCGGCTGAACCAGGTGATCGAGCGGCCCGACACGGCGGCGATCCGCGGCATGGTGAAGAAGGTGCCGCATTTGGTGACGATCGTAAATTAGTTGGCAGCGTGCAGGTTGCGGGTGGCAGGAACGGCAAAGCTACAGATCGGGTTTCCTGCGATCTGCTAGCTGCAGGCTGCGACCTGGGAAGGCATTATGAATCTTTCGACAATACGGGCACCCCGCAAGGCATCGGAAAAGAAGAAGCGTGTCGGACGCGGCATGGGATCCGGCATGGGCAAGACCTCCACGCGCGGCCACAAGGGGCAGCGGTCCCGTTCGGGCTCGCGGTTGCTGCGCGGTTTTGAAGGCGGCCAGATGCCGCTGCACCGCCGTTTGCCGAAGCGCGGCTTCACCAACATTTTCCGCGAGGAATACGCGGTGGTGAACCTGGACAGGCTGGAGGCGCTGGGCGAGACGGAGATCACGCCCGAGGTGCTGAAGAAGGCCGGTGTGGTTCACACCAAGAAGCCGATCAAGATCCTGGGCAACGGCGAGTTGAAGACGGCTCTCACCGTGCGCGCGCACAAGTTTTCCAAGACGGCGCAGGAAAAAATCACCAAGGCGGGCGGCAAGTTCGAGGTCTTGCAGTAATGTTTGAAAAGCTGGCGAACATCTTCCGGGTCCCCGATCTTCGGAAGCGCGTGCTGTTCACGCTCGGCCTGCTGGCCGTGTACCGCATCGGCGGGCACATCCCGACGCCGGGCATCAACGGTGACCGACTGGCGCAGTTCTTCGAGCAGAACCGGGGAACGGTGCTTGGATTCGTGGACCTGTTCAGCGGCGGCAACCTGCGGCGGCTGACGATCTTCGCTCTGGGCATCATGCCCTACATCACGGCATCCATCATTCTGCAGTTGCTGACGGTCGTCTATGAGCCGTTGGCCAAGTTGCAGAAGGAAGGCGAGATGGGGCGGAAGAAGATCACCCGGTGGACGCGGTACCTCACCGTGATACTCAGCGCGGT
>PMCH01000356.1:1700-1849 GCA_003154055.1 Acidobacteriaceae bacterium | reverse complement strand
GACCTCTACGAGAAAGTGAAGACGGATGCGTGGGGAGCATTTACCGCGCCTGCGATCCTCATGCTGCTGGTCCTGATGATCTCGGTGGTGGCGTTCATCGTGTTTGTGGAGCGCAGTGAGCGGCGCATACCTGTGCAATATGCCAAGCG
>PMCH01000356.1:1375-1693 GCA_003154055.1 Acidobacteriaceae bacterium | reverse complement strand
CAGATGATGGGCCAGGCATTTCACAGTAACCGCGTGATTGGGCCGATGCTGGATGCGCTGCGCTGGGGAGAACCTCTCTATACCCTGCTCTATTGCGTGGGCATTGTGTTTTTCGCCTATTTCTATATCTCGATCGTGTTCAATCCGAACGAGGTTGCCGACAATATGCGGAAGTGGGGCGGGTTCATTCCCGGCATCCGGCCGGGAAAACGGACTTCAGATTTTGTGAATGACGTACTGACCCGGATCACGCTGGTCGGCGCCTTGTACCTGATCATCATCTCGCTGATTCCGGAGTGGATGATCGCGGGCATCAAG
>PMCH01000356.1:310-1277 GCA_003154055.1 Acidobacteriaceae bacterium | reverse complement strand
GCGGTGCTTCCGCGATAGGAAATACGAGTAAAAGGGGCCATTGCGATGGCCAACGAAACCGCTTGCCAGATCGGGACGGTGGTTCTGCTGGGACCGCCCGGGGCAGGCAAGGGAACACAGGCGAAGCAGATCGCACAGCACTACGGTATTCCGCAGATTTCCACGGGCGATCTGCTGCGGGAGCACGTGCAGCGCGGGACCCCGTTGGGGCTGGCGGCCAGGGCCATCATGGAGCGGGGAGAGTTGGTTCCCGACGAGGTCCTGTACGGCATAGTGGCCGCCCGGCTGCGGGAGGCGGATTGTGAGCGCGGATACATCCTGGACGGTTTTCCCCGGACAGCCGCACAGGCGGGATGGCTCGATGCCTTCCTGGGACGAGAGCTCTTTGAAAAATCGCAGGAGAGATGCCCGCCGGTTGTGATCCGACTGGACGTGGACTATACTCAATTACTGCAACGGCTTACCGGGCGACGTGCCTGTCCCACCTGTGGACGGATCTACAACGTCCATCTTCAAGCACCTCGATCGAACGAGTTGTGTGATCTGGACGGCTCCAAGCTGATGATTCGCGAGGACGATCGCGAGGAAGTGATTCGCAATCGNNGACGAGGTCCGGGCGGAAATTTTCGGCGTCATCGACAGCCATGCAGAGGGGCACTGCGGCAGCGGGCCTTCCAACTGAGAATGAAGAGCTTGGCAGAAGACCGGATCGTGCGCAAATCGCCGGAAGAGATCGAGAAAATGCGGCGCAGCGGGCATATTGTCCGCGAAGTGCTGGATCAGGTGCGGAACCTGGTGGCGCCGGGCGTGACCACGATGGATCTGGAGCGCGCGGCTGACAAGTTGATCGCGGACTTCGGGGCCAAGCCGGCGTTCAAGGGGTATTACGATTATCCTTGTGTGCTCTGTACCTCGGTGAACGAAGAGATCGTGCATGGCATCCCGTCGGAAAAGCGGGTGCTCAAGG
>PMCH01000356.1:0-217 GCA_003154055.1 Acidobacteriaceae bacterium | reverse complement strand
TATGGCAAGAAAGGCCAGGGCGCGGAACTGACCGAAGGCATGGTGCTGGCGATTGAGCCGATGGTGAATTCGGGCGGTCCGGAAGCCAAGGTTTTGAGCGACAAGTGGACGGCAGTGACAGTGGATGGCAGCTATAGTGCCCACTTTGAGCATTGCGTGGCAGTCACGAAGCAGGGCCCGGTGATTTTGACGCAGTAGTTCTCAGTTCCCGGTTCTC
>PMCH01000215.1:2500-2679 GCA_003154055.1 Acidobacteriaceae bacterium | reverse complement strand
CCCGTGCGGGGCGTGATCTACTGCGAAGACTGCCTGGGCGCGAAGATGGAGGGCACGGTGCCCCCCGGCGCCGCGGCCTTTGTTCCGGGAACTGTTCCCTCGCCAGCGCCTCTCTACGTTGCCGCTCCCGGCACATCCCCCGGGTCTGGACCCAACCCAGCGTTGGCCGGAATTCTCGC
>PMCH01000215.1:443-2442 GCA_003154055.1 Acidobacteriaceae bacterium | reverse complement strand
GATCCCTTCGGCCTCGGCCAGACCTTTTCCACTGGCCGCGGCGCCGACAAAATTGATGCCAGCAAGATTCCCACCGGCGCAGTCGTCCTGATTCTGCTGGGCGTGTTTTTCCTGCTGCGCACCGCCGGTCTGTTTGAAGTGAGCTTCCATCACTTCTGGCCGCTGCTGCTCATTTTCCTGGGTGGCTGGATCTTCGCGAACCGGTGGGGACTACTCGGAGCCAGCTCGGTTTGCACGTGCGAGCGTTGTCGAGGGGAAGGACTGATGGCTCCGGCGATCTTGATCACCGTAGGCGTCGTCGCAATGATTGATGGCTTTCGTCACGTCGGCCCCTTCGGCTACATCGGCGCCATTCTGCTGGTCATTGGTGGCGTGAAGCTGTTCCAGGGCGGCGCCAGTTCTGCCGGACACCACGAACTGCCCGGTCCCGGCGCAGGTCCTAGTTCAACCGGAGGAACGGCCGTTCCGCCGGCTCCTCCCAGTGAGGTGCACAATGGCTAGCCCCGTGATCCCTCCGGCTCCGCCCCTGCCGCGGGCTCCGCGTCCGCCGCGCTCGATCGCTGGCCCCATCGTCCTGATCCTCCTCGGAGTTCTCTTCCTGGGTGGCACGATGGGCTTTCTGAACTGGCACTCTCTCGGGATGTATTTCGCCCGCTACTGGCCGGCTCTGCTGATTCTCTGGGGAATTATCAAACTGGTCGAGCACGAGCAAGCGAAGCGTGCGGGCCTGCCCGGGCGCGGAATTGGCGCCGGCGGCGCCTTTCTCGTGTTCTTCCTCGTCGTCACCGGACTCATTGCGACCCAGGCCACCCGCGTGGATTGGGGCAATATCCGCGACAACTTTCAGATCAACGATGACGACGATATCAACGCTCTCTTCAGTGGCTCCGCGTTCAACTACAGTGACGACCTGAGCCNNCGGCGACGACAAGATGCTGAAAGTCTCAGTCCGCAAGAAGGTTCATGCGGACAAAGAGTCCGACGCCGACAACTACAATAACCAGACCAAGCCCCAGATCACGGTGAGCGACAAGACCGTCACCCTGAACGCGAACACGCAGGGCGCGGGCGACAAAGGCGTGAGCGCCGACCTGGATGTGTATGTCCCCCGGAACACGCAACTCGTGATCACCTCCAAGCGGGGCGATGTGAGCATCACCGGCATGGGTGCGAGTGCCGAAATCAATCACCAGCACGGCGAGGTCAACATCTCGGAGCAAACGGGGAACGTAACACTGAACCTGGATCGCAGTTCCTCCCGGCTCACCCATATCAAAGGCGATGTGACCATCCAGGGCAAAGCCAACGAAGTGGCCATCGAGGACGTGGACGGGGCCGTGCACCTGAACGGCGAGTTTCAGGAAAGCGTTCGCCTGGTGCATGTCACCAAGACGGTGAGCTTCCGCTCCTCGCGCACCGAAATGGAGTTCGCCCGGCTGGATGGAAGGCTGGATCTGGACTCCGGAGACCTGCGCGCCGATTCCCTCACCGGGCCGATGCGCTTGATCACGCGTTCCAAGGATGTCAGCCTGGACGGCCTCTCCGGCGACCTGCGGCTCGAAGATAACAACGGCACGGTCGAGGTGAGCCTGCACAAGCCGGGCAATATCCAGATCGACAACCGGAAAGGCGACGTGCAAGTTACGATTCCTCCGAACACCGCGGTCAACGTGGAGGCACGAGCGCGCGACGGTGAAATCGAAAGTGAGTTTGACCAGCTGAAGGTCGAGAATAACGATAAACAATCCAGCGCCAGTGGTTCGATCGGCACCAACGGCCAGCGGTTGGTAATCAATAACGAAAACGGAGCGATCGCGATCCGGAAAGGAACCGTAGCCGTGGCGCCTCCCGCGCCGCCAGCAGTTCCAGCGGCTCCGGGAAAAGCGGCCAAGCCGGGGAAAGCGCTGACCACACCGAAAGCCGCGCCGGTGGAGAGCGAGAACTGAGAGAGCAGGTGTCAGGTCCCGGGTGTCAGGTGTCAGGACCTCGCCCCTCCCTT
>PMCH01000215.1:0-427 GCA_003154055.1 Acidobacteriaceae bacterium | reverse complement strand
GTCGAAAAACTCCCCGCCCGCAATGCGCACGCTCGCCTTACTGGGCGCATTCGCTAAAAGCTAAGAGCCAATCGCTAAGAGCTCGCAGCTCCCTGCCCGAGGCTTGAAGCTCCCCATGCTAGATTTAATTCATGCGCACCATTCTGCAGAAACGCTCGCTGCGTTTCGTATTCGCGGCGAACGTGGTCTCCATGCTCGGCAGCGGCATGAACTCCGCCGCCGTCGCCTGGACGATTCTGCAGAGAACGCATTCCACGATGGCGCTGGGCACGTTTGCCGTCCTGCAGACGCTGCCCGCCATGTTGATGCTGCCTTTCACCGGCGTCATCATTGACCGCGAAGACCGGCGGCGGCTGGTCATGATGCTCGACGCGGCGCGCGCCATCATCATTCTCATTGTCGCGGTTCTCGCGTTCCGCGGCCACGT
>PMCH01000129.1 GCA_003154055.1 Acidobacteriaceae bacterium | reverse complement strand
GCGAGACGAGCAGCAAGAGAAAGATTGGACCACGCTACGATCGGTGCGCGACGAGGTGCTGAAGGCGCTCGAAGAGGCCCGCAATCAGAAGTTGATCGGAACCGGCCTGGAAGCTCAGGTCGCGATCACCGCGTCCGATCCGGTGTACTCGCTGCTGAATGGTTATGCTCAGCAGCTTCGTTACCTGTTTATTGTGTCTGCGGTGAGCTTGCAGCAGGGGTCAGGCAACGGAACCGGCGGCGTACACGTCGATGTGAAGAAGGCCGACGGGGCAAAGTGCGAGCGTTGCTGGAATTATTCCACTCATGTCGGCGAGGATAAGAACTATCCCACAGTGTGCGAGCGGTGCAGCGCCGTGCTGAAAGAAATTGATGGGGCGTGATCGCGACTTGTGCCAGACGCGGTAATCTATAGGGAAGAACCTTTCTCTCATGCGCAAGTATCATTTTCTGATTGCTCTGTTCGTGGTCGTGCTGGACCGTCTCAGCAAGTGGACGATCGCGCACCGTCTGACTTTGCACGACAGCATTCCCGTGATCCCGGGATTTTTCCGCATCACCCATACTGAAAACCGCGGAGCCGCCTTCGGATTATTCGCCGAGTCGCCCTCGGAGTGGAAGGTCGCGCTGCTGATTGTCTTCTCGGTGGTTGCGCTGCTGATTGTTTCCTCATTGCTGTGGAAGAACAGCCACAGCTTGAACACAACCGGGATTGGTCTGGCGTTGATTCTGGGCGGTGCGATCGGCAACCTGTGGGACCGACTGGTCAGCGGGCACGTGGTGGACTTCCTGCTCTTCTACGTCGGCTCCTACCAGTGGCCGGTCTTCAACTTCGCTGACAGCGCGATCGTGGTGGGAGCGGGGCTGCTGGTGTTCGAGATTCTGTTTGCGAAATCGCCGACCCAGACCACGGCATGAGCAGATTGATGGATTGCGAGTGTAATCGCCTGTGGCTGTTGACAACAATAGGGATAGAATGCGCTTGAGGCTAACGCGCCATGAGGCGATATTTCGCAGTCTTTGTCTCCCTCCTGCTTTCGTCTGTCGCCGCGCTCGGTCAGGCGCGTCCAGTGTCTGACGTTAGATTCTGCCAATTCGAGATACCGCAGGGTCTTAAGCAGGCACATGCGACGTTCAATGTCGTGTACGGTTTTGAGGTGGGTGCCGAAGGGAAGCCGACCAGAGTTTCACCAGCCCTTGAAGACAAGTGGGTGGGAGCTGAAAAGGTCAACGCTTGTCTGATTTCGTGGCGATTCACAGGCATTCCTGCCGGAGCTAAAGGGACCGTCGTTTTTCAGTGGAAGCACGAAGTAGGGTGGGAGCGGATGAGCGTGTCGTTGCCGCAAGTAATGCAGAGTGTGACCATCGAAGGAAACCGCTGCCCGTACCGTGGGTGCGAGAAAGAGGGCCATCCTCAATAGTTGTCGAAAAATCGCGTGGGTGTTGAAAAACCCCCTCTTTTGAAAAAACTGTCCGACCGAGGGATAGAAAATGTCCACCAAAATCGAGAACGTCGTTTATAGGGCATCCTGACGCGATGAAATTTCTGCGAACTTCGAGAGTGTGAGTTTTTCAACAGCCACTCGCGATTACACCAACAACGTACGGCAAACATCGAATTCTTCCCTTACGGCGCCCCATACAACTGCCGGTACACATTCGCATTGCGCAGGATGGCTTGCACGTACTCGCGCGTTTCGGTGAACGGGATGGATTCCACGAACTCTTGCGGATCGCGGTATTTGCCTTGTCCCAGCCAGTCTTCCACGCGGTCGGTTCCGGCGTTGTACGCGGCGAGCGCGTATTCGAAGTGGCCGTCGTATTTGTCGACCATCGACTTGAAGTAGCGCGTCCCCAATTGCATGTTGACGGCCGGAGTGTAGAGTTGGCTGGCGTTGTATCCCTTTAACTTGACCTGCTTGGCAACCGACTTACCCACACTCGGAAGAAGTTGCATCAGGCCGACTGCATTGGCGCGGGAAACGGCCGCCGGATTGAATTCCGACTCCTGCCGGATCAGCGACGCGACCAGATACGGATCGAGTCCGTTCTGACTGGAATATTTGTGGAGATCGGTCCAGTAGGGCTTGGGAAAAAGCCCTTCCCAATACGGACGCGGCAACTCGGGGAGATCCACCGCAAAGTAACTGGGCGTGGTGCGCTTCAGCATTTCGATGGCGCGATCGTAGCGGCCGCAGTCCTGAAAGACGCGGGCCATCTCAGGCGGCGCCCAGGAACCGCCTTCTTCCGCGGCGGCAGCCTGCAACTCGCGCACGGCTAGGTCGACCAAGGCTCCGTTCGAGAGCAAGCGCGCTCTCTGCAAGCGCAGGTTGTCTTCCGGAGGCTCGCTGGCGGTGATCTTCCCGCTGGCTGAAAGCGGAGGAACCCGGTCGAGCAAGGCGTAGTGCACCACCACATCCTCGCTGCTCGCGGGGTGCAGAGTTTTCAGGCGTTGCCGTCCCAAGTCCGCGTAGTAGTAGTTTCGAAAACGCGCGGAGAGTTTCTGATAGAACGTCCGCGCCATGGTGGGATCGCCGTCTTCTTCCGCCATCCGCGCCCGCCAGTAAAGCGCCGCCGGGATTTCGTTGGAGTCGGGGTAGAGCGCAATCTGATCTTCAAAGCCCTTCCGGGCCTCGTCGGTGCGTCCTTGTCGGAAGCTCAGCCAGGCAGTCTTCCAATGGGCGTAGGAGGCTCGCGTGCCGTTGGGAAAGCGCTGCTGCAGCTCGCGGAAGTGGTCAATTGCCTTGTCGTAGTCCCTCTTCAGCAGAAACATGTTCCCTGCCGACAGCAAAGTCTGCTCCAGCCACGGACTGGACGGGCCGAACTGCCGCAGCTGGTTTAGGGTTCGCTCCATCGCGTCTTCGTCGTTGGTGGAGCGCGCCGTCTCGCTGAGCAAGTACAGGCGCTGTGCCTCGGCGTCGCCGGTCTGGGGACCCATGGTGGTGACGATCTGGCGGGCATCGCGGCTGCGGCCGCCTTTTTCGAGCGAAGTGGCAAGGGCAAGTTGGATACCCGTCCGCTCCGCCGGAGTAACTTCATCCAGCAGGTCGCGGTAGTCGTCTGAGGCATCGCCGTAGCGCTTGGCCTTGAACAGCAAATCGGCACGGGTGCGTCGTTCCGTCAGCCCGCCCTTCGCTTTCAGTTTGCGCAACTCCGCACCCGCGGCGTCGGCTTCCGGGCTGGTTGGCATGTTGTAGTAGAGATTGCGGAAGGCGGCAGCGGCCTTGTCGTTTTCTTGGGTCGCTTCAAACGCCCGTCCGATCGCCAGTTCCAGTTCGCTCCGCACCGGGGTACGTTCCTTGGCCAGGAGCGCGGCAACCTCCTGCGGACGTCCCTCGGCGAGCAGGGCGTTGGCGTACGCCAGATGCGCGTCGCGGACGAGCAGCGAATCGGAGAAGGTCGTGCCAAAATCCGCCAGCGTGGAGAGCGCTTCGGCGGTGTGGCCCGTCTGGAGGTAGGCGTTGCCAAGATAGTAGGCGACGTAGTCTCCCAGTTCGCTGGCGCCGGCCTTGGCCCGGTTCAGCGGATCGATGGCCTTGCCATAATCGTGATCCACCGTGCGCGCATAGCCCAGCACCAGCCAAGCCAGAGCACCGGCGTCCTCCTTGGCATGACGGCGCGCATAGGCTTCCACGCCCGCGTAGGCGGCGGGCGTACGGTCCTGGAGAAGTTGCTGGGCCATCGTGCGCAAACTTGCGGAAGCGACAAACGCTTGCCGCACCCGCCGCACGCGCGGAGATGCTCGCTTCCTGCGTTTGGCACTTTTGGTGGCCTTCTTTTGAGGCGAGGTTTTTGGTGGATTCGCAGGCGCCGCTTTCTTCGCCTTCGCGGGCGCAGCCTTCGGCGCACCGGGCGTGGCTTGTGCCCCGCAGCGATCAGGGAAGACGCAGGAAAGGAGAACGAGAAACGCGACCAGAACTCGGACTGACAAACTGCGCAATGAATCCTACCTAGTGCTTGAAATTGGTTCCCATGATGGAGATGTCGTCTTCGGCGAGACTGCGAACCAATTCATGTTGGAAGTAATTCCCGGAAGAGGCAACTGTGTTCCCATAACGCTTTTGGTACGTGCCCCGGCTTTTTTCAATAGCTTCTTTCAAACGGTCATACAGGTCTTTGTGTTTTCGCCCCTCGGCGACCTTGGCCTGGTTGTAAAGCTTGATCTCATCGACCAGCAGGCGCGCGAAGCGCTGGGCCTTGCGATGGGTGTCCTGATCTTCGGGCGGAGCTGCCGGAACCTCCGCGGGTTCCGCTGCCGCCACCGGTTCGGTCGAAACCACGGGTAGCGGCTCCGCGACAGCCGGCGCTTCCGCAACCGCACTCATGGCCGGCACCGAGACCTCAGCCGACGCTGCCGCAGCCATGGCGTGGCCGGGAGCGTGGGAGGCAAACGGATCGTTGAAGGCCGGAGCCGGAGTGGCCGCCATTGCTCGCGGCTCCGATCGCTCGGATGATGTGCCCTCGGCGGCAGGTTCCTTGTGGACCTGCTTGCGCAGGGAGTTGACCTCCAGCCACGCGCTCGTCGCCAGGACGAGCAGTTCCAGCGAACCGCCATCGAGCAAGCCTTGGGAATCGGTTCCGCCGTCGGCATACACCAGGGCGGCGACCTTATCTTTCAACAGCAAAGGAAGAAGGCGCGCTTCTCCGCTGGCGGGTGCTCCAAAATCCTGCAGAAAACGGCTGTCGAGATCGGCGGCTGGAGCGTTCACCACCACGCGTTCCGTGATGGCGCGAACCACCGCCGGAGCATGGGCGTCGAGAGCGAAATCCTTAAGGGCATCGGCACTGCTGAAGCCGCGTCCCTGCCAACCCGATGCGTGCGTGCCTTTGACTACGAACAGCGCGATGCGGGCGGCGTAGCGGCTGCAACAATCAAGTAAAGCGCGGAGAATTTCTTTTTGAGAGGTGCCAATCTGAATCTCAGACACCGCACGCGCGAGATCGGACGAACTGGCGTTGGACGCCGGAGTCGGAGCGGCGGCCGTCTGCGCCTCGATTTCTTCCATCACCCGCCGCACGATTTCGTCGCGCAATTGGACGGTGTGGCTCTCCAGAACCTGGGACACCACCCGTTCCACAATTGGCTCCATCCAACCGCGCTCTGACATTCGTGCTCCGAGCTGAAAAATTCTGTGTCCGAACGTTACTCCGCCGTCTAACTAATGATTATAAGCCACTTGCAGAGGTTACCGGTACACCGTAGTACGTGTTCTCCCGGTGCCGAAAGTCACACGGCGAACCAGTGTTGTCCAATTCCCGAGCCACTGCAAAACAACGGCCCCCAAAAATCTTCGCTAAGCCATTACAATAGCATTCGCAGATTGAGTCGAACGCGGGAAAAATCTGCATCAAGTTACGAATGAGTGCCATCCAACCAAACGTAGTTCAGCCCATCAGCGAAGAATTGGCGCTGGTACGGGCAGCCAAGGGCGGCGACGATAAAGCGTTCGAAGAATTGGTTCGACGCTATGATCGCAACGTCTTTCGCATCGCGCAGCACATCACGCAGAACCGTGAGGACGCGGAAGACGTAGTCCAGGATGCGTTCCTCAAGGCGTACGGGAACCTCAATCAGTTTCAGGAGCAGTCGAAGTTTTACACCTGGCTGGTCCGGATTGCGGTAAACGAAGCGCTGATGAAGTTGCGGCGACGGCGTCCGGAACGCATGGTGTCGCTGGACGAGGAAGTCAAGACCGAGGACGACAGCGTCCCCCGCGAAGTTGCGGACTGGAGCCCGAATCCTGAGCAGATGTATAACCAGGCGGAATTGCGTGAGATCCTGACGCGCACGATCCAGGGATTGCCGGCCGGTTTCCGGACGGTGTTCGTGCTGCGGGACGTGGAAGGTCTCTCCACTGAAGAGACCGCGCAGGCACTGGATTTGAGTATCCCGGCCGTGAAGTCCCGGCTTCTCCGCGCGCGCTTGCAGTTGCGCGACCGGCTGAGCCGATTTTTTCAGAAGCGTGCGAGTGGAGACAGCAACCCGTGAAATGCACTGAATTCCTTAAGGAACTGACCGGCTACCTCGACGGCGCGCTTGACGACCGTACCAAGTCCGAGCTCGAGGACCATCTGGCCTGGTGCCACAACTGCTACGTGGTATGCGACACCACCCGCAAGACCATCGAGATTTATCGCGACTCCGAACTCTACGAGTTGCCGGACGATCTGCGTGGGCGCCTGCGCTCCGCCATCATGACCAAGTGCACGCAGAGCAAGAAGTCTGGCCCGCAGAGCGTTTAGCGGCCCGCACATTTCTTCCGCCCTTCCCTGAACTTCTTCCCAAGTCTTTGATTCTTCACACGTAGCCTTGCGTGAGGGTTACGGCCGTGGTTCAGAACGAACCTTTTGGGGTGAGCTGGAATCTAAGGTAAGAGATTGCCCAGGTTTTTGACACCAGGTAAGTGGCCAGGTTTCGCGACCGGCCCGTTGTGGGGAGGGTAGGTAAATGTTTTCGAAGATGATGGACTCGATGTTCGGCTGTCGGCATTCGCATTACAGTTTCCCGCTCACGGTTCGAAACGGCCGACGCACTAAAGCTGCTTCGCTCACGGGAACCTATGTAGCCTGTCTCGATTGCGGCACGGAATTGCCTTACGACTGGCGAGCTATGCGAGTGCTCGACGCCCAAGAGCCGGGAACCGTGCACGCTTTCGTGACCAAAGAAGCCGCGTAGGATCTGAACCGCACCGGTCCCGGTGCGTCACGGATCCACTCTGACCACCAGTTTTTCCCCTTTTGGCACTCCAGGAATCCTACCCACCAATTCGCTATTCCTTCTGGTACTCCACGGGCGCACAATAGGGCTAGCGCCGAGCCGCACACCATGTTTCGGCGGTCTCTCTTCCGGAGCATCCGTGCCGACGGATCGGCCGGGAGGTGCCTGTGCCTCTTTCTAAGCTTCGTGAGTTCCTGGACTCCAACAACATCAAATACCTCGTCATCTCTCACTCCCTGGCATATACCGCGCAGGGCGTAGCCGCGCTCACTCACATTCCTGGGAAGGAACTGGCCAAGACGGTCATCCTGATGGTGGATGGACGACTCGCCATGGCAGTCGTTCCCGCTTCTTTTAAGGTTGATCTTCTCAAGCTCAAGAAATATCTCGGAGCGGATACGGTGGAAGTGGCGGCCGAGGCCGAGTTCCGTGAGCATTTCGCCGACTGCGAGACGGGAGCCATGCCACCCTTTGGCAACCTGTACGGCATGGAGGTCTTCGCCGACAGCAGCCTGACACTCGACAAGGAAATTGCTTTCAATGCCGGGTCGCATCGGGAACTGGTGCGCATGGGCTTTGCCGACTTCCGCGGCCTGGTGAATCCGATCGTGCTCCCGCTGGCTGCAGGAAAAGCCAGACCGCACGCGGCCTGAACTGGCCAGCCATCCGCCCCCGGCATTGAGGTTAGGAGATAACCGCCATGAAAAAAGTTAACTATATCGTCGGGGCGGCAGCCGTTCTACTGGTGGTGGTACTCAGTACCATCGGGCCCCGCCAGCAGAAGGGACCGCCCGCCTACAGCCTGGCTGGAGAAACCGTGGTATCGGGGGTCGTGCAGGACACGAAGGAGTTCTTCTGTCCCGTCAGCGATGACCAGGGCATGCATCTGGTGTTGCGCACCCAGCAGGGAGACTTGCTAGTTCATGTAGCCCCCGCGCGCTTCCTGCGCGGTCAGGGAATCCATTTCAACCCGCAGGATGAAGTGGCCATCGTGGGATCCCGCGTCCATTACCAGGGCCAGGATGCCTTCCTGGCGCGTGAGATTACCCGCGGCAGTGAGGTCCTGATCGTACGCGACTCCCANNGGGAGCCGGGTTCCGCACTCACAGGAAGAGGCCTGTCCCGGCTGACAAATCACGCGAATCGTGGGCGGTCGCCCCCGAAAGCTGTCTTTTCCAGTCAAGCATTGGCTCTGCTAAGCCGCGCTTCTGCCTCCAGCCCGTTGCTCCTTGTCTTTTTCATGCAATCTTCATAAATCGCTGTGTTAGATTTGCTTTTCTTCGCTAACTTAATTCTCTGGAGGAAAATGAATTGGGCAAGGACATGGTCCCCAAGCGGATCTTTTTTACCAAGGGTGTGGGTAAGCACCGCGAACGCCTCACTTCGTTCGAGCTTGCCCTGCGCGATGCCGGCATTGCAGCGCAGAACCTTGTGCGCGTCTCTTCCATCTTTCCGCCCAA
>PMCH01000338.1 GCA_003154055.1 Acidobacteriaceae bacterium | reverse complement strand
GGGTCAAGAGATAAAACACCACATATAGGGGCCCTCATCCTCCAACCGCCTTTAGTTGCACACACAGTGCAGCAAGTTCACGGGTTACGGGTGAGGAAAGAAGGAGGTGGGAGACAGCGCGAGAGCTTAGATACTCTAACGCTGGACTGCCGGGGATTCAAGGGCCGGTAGTGCCGGACGGTGTGTCCATCTGAAACCAGGGAAGAGTCAGACCGGGGGCGTCGGTGAGCTTTCTGCGCGACGCCCAGACCGGCGAACAAAGCCACGGCGGCAAGGGCGAACCCAGAGCTGGATAAGAGAGTCCGCAACTATTTCTTGCGCTCGACCAGAAAATGAGCGAGGTCCTTCAGAGTGGACGCAGCGGAGCCGAATTCGTTAAGTTCCGCGCAGGCCTGAGCTACGAGGGCGTCGGCTTTGCGGAGCGATTCGTCGATTCCGAAGAGCGATGGATAGGTAGTCTTTTCGGCGGCGGTATCTTTTCCCGCTGTCTTTCCCAGTTGCTCGGAGGTCTGGGTGAGGTCGAGGACGTCATCTACGATCTGGAAAGCCAATCCAATCGACTGGCCATATCCGCGCAGCCGCGCGATCTGCTCGACGGTCGCCCCGGCATACATTCCGCCGCCGACCACGCTGGCCGTGATGAGGGCCGCCGTCTTGGAGCGATGGATGTACTCGAGCGTGGCAAGGTCGGGCTTCTTGTGCTCGGCCTCGAGGTCCACGACCTGCCCCCCGATCATTCCGTCAATGGTGCCGGTGGCGTGAGCAATTTCACGGATGATGTCCACGCGCGCCTCGGCGGGACAGCGCAACTGCGCGAGGACTTCATAGGCCTGGGTCTGGAGCGCATCGCCGGCGAGGATAGCGATCGCTTCGCCGAAGGCTTTGTGGCACGTCGGACGCCCGCGGCGCAAATCGTCGTTGTCGAGGGCAGGCAGATCGTCATGAATCAGGGAGTAGGTGTGCAGCATTTCCAGGGCGGCGCCAACGTCCTCGATGCCGGCGGGGAGGGTTCCTGCCGACGAGGTTCCGGAGATCATGCGCCCTGCTTCCATGCAGAGGATGGGACGCAGGCGCTTGCCGCCGGCGAACACACTGTGCCGCATGGCCCGGTGGATGGACTCGGGATGCTGCGTGCCGGGCGGCAAAAGCCGTTCGAGCGCAATGTCAGCGGATGCCCGCCCCTGCTCCAGAACCTGTTTCAGCATGGCATCGCAGTATAACAAGCGGGCTTCCAGGAAATGAAAAGGACGCCCGCGGGCGTCCTCTTCATGCTTGCGAATTCTCGAATCAGGCGGCGGCATGTTGCGCGCGCTCGCGAAGAACGGAGGCGACCACCTGATCGGTCCGGCGTGGTTCACACATGTCGGAGGCGCCTTGCTGCAGGGCTTCGGCCCAGAGTTCATCGTCGGCGAGCCGGTGAGTGCAGACGATGGAAAGCCTGGGGAACTCATGGTGCAAACGCTCCACTTCACTCAGACAGGAAGTTTCCAGATCAAGCACGAGCACTTCAGCGCGATGCCGGGCAATAGTGGGACGGATCTCGTCGCGACTGCGCGCCATGTGAACGGCACGAACGTGCGGGGAAAGGCTGGAAACCAGGGTCAGGGCAGTTCCAGCATCGCCCTGGTAGAGGACTACATTTAACGGCTGCATACATCCTCCGAACTGCACCGCGTGGGCGGTGGTCGCGGCTGCTACGGTTCGGGATCGCCGCTGCAGGCGTTGACGAATCCGAACCCGACGGTAAGGCTACTTGCGCAGCGCCTTCTCGGCCGTGGGTTCGAAGGGTTCAGTTTGGAGCTTGCCGTTCTGTTTCAACAGAATCTCTACTTTGCCTTCCGCTTCCTCCAGTTGCTTGCGACAGGAAGCGGAGAGTTGCATGCCCTCTTCAAACAGCGTCAGAGACTTTTCCAGGGGAACATCGCCTTTTTCCAGATCCTGGACGATCTTCTCAAGACGCTCGAGGCATTCTTCAAACTTCGCCAATCTGTTCGATGCTCCTGCATCTATTGTAATGCCGAATCCGTGTGGAATTGTCCAGTGAATTTCTGTTTATCTGAAAAAAAACGCGAGACTGTTGCCGAACTAAGCAGGAGTGGTGCGCGATGAGCCGAGGGCCTCCAAAACGTCCACCGCCGAGCGGTACCGTCCTTGGGGAGCACTGATCTGAGCACCTTGTGTCATCTGCCGAACTGCCGTCAGCATCTCGCGGGCAATGGCCACGCCTTCCTCCCGCGCTGCTTCCGGACTGCTGGTCTTGATCATCCTTTCGAGGATTGAATCGGGAACGGACACCCGCAATTCGTTTTTCATGAACTCGGCATTGCGGGCGCTGACCAGAGGCCAGATGCCCGCCACCACCGGAATCCGGCAGTGCTCAACATGCTTGAGGAAGTTCTCCAGCAAGCTGAGGTCGAAAACGGGTTGGGTGACCACGTATTCTGCTCCGGCCTCCACCTTGTATTCAAAGCGGCGGATTTCTTCATCCAGGCTGGGAAGGCCGGGGTTCGCCCCAACGCCAATCACAAAGCCCGTCCCCTGGCCAATCGGATTGCCACCCAGGTCCAGTCCCCGGTTCAGGTTGCGGACGATGTTCACCAGGCCGATCGCGTCCACATCAAACACCGCGGTGGCGTCGGGATAGTTGCCCATCTTCGGGGGGTCGCCGGTGATGCAGATCAGGTTGCGGATTCCGGTCGCCGCCGCGCCCAGCAAGTCCGACTGGATGCCGAGCACGTTGCGGTCCCGGCAGGTGTAATGCAGGATGGCCTCAATGCCGACCTCCTGTTGAATCAGGAGAGACAATGCCTGGTTGCTCATGCGGGCCGAGGCGCGCGGGCTGTCCGGGATGTTGATGGCATCCACGCCCACGGATTTCAGAAACCTGGCCCCTTCCAGTTCTTTGCGGATATCAATGCCTTTGGGGGGGACGATCTCGACCATGGTGATGAATTCGCCGCTGGCGATCTTCTTGCCCAGGCGAGAGCGATCCGCGATGGGAATGGCGGCTGGAGCCGAAAGCGCCGCCTGAGCATGGGCGGACTGAGAAACTGCGGTCCTCTCCCTGGCCTCGCTCATCCGCAGGGCGGACTTCATGGCCCGGATGTGTTCGGGAGTGGTCCCGCAACAACCGCCGACCAGGCGAACGCCGGCCGCCACAAATTTTCGGGCGTAGCTGGCCATGTATTCGGGAGAGCAGAGATAGATATTGCGTCCTTCCACGGAACGCGGAATGCCTGCATTGGGCTGGGCGGCTAAAGGAAGAGTGGTCGAAGCTCGGACCCTCTCGATCGCGTCCAGCATGTCAACCGGGCCGACGCTACAGTTGATACCGAGGACGTCAACATTCCACTCCGTCAGACGAGCCGCGAAGGACTCGGGGTCGGAGCCGTCGAGGCAATTTCCGTCTTCATCAATGGTGACCTGGGCGACGATCGGCAGGTTAGGATTCACATCGCGGCAGGCGAGCACGGCCTGATGCAATTCCTCGACATAGCCGAAGGTTTCCAGCATTAACAGGTCAACGCCGCCTTCAACCAGCGCGGCAACCTGGTCGCGAAACGCAGTGCGTGCTTCCGCGAACGACGTCTTGCCCAGCGGCTCGATGCGGATTCCCAGCGGCCCAACCGATCCCGCCACCCAGACATCGAAGCTCTTGGCGGCCTCGCGCGCCACCCGTGCGCCGGCCAGGTTGATTTCGCGGACCTTGTCGGCCAGGCTGTGCCGTGCCAGCCGGAAGCTATTGCCGCCGAAGGTATTGGTTTCGATGATCTCGGCCCCGGCCTGGAGGTACTCATGGTGAACGCCGCGAATCAGCTCCGGCTGCGACAGGTTCAGCTCGTCATAGCACCGGTTGATAAAAACGCCTTTGGAGTAGAGAAGCGTCCCCATGGCTCCGTCGCAAAGCACGGGCGACTTTTTCAGCCGTTCCTTAAGGTTTCCAGCCATCTCCTTGAGAATACAGGAAGGGACGCGGGGGTATCCAACGCCGCAGTGGGCGTCAGGCTCGGGCCGCGATCGGAATGCAGGCCGCCAGCTTTGCTATAATCCAAGTTTCTGCATCTAAGCCACTATTCTGCATACTCTTGGAGTCCCAGGTTTGAGAAGAGCCCTGAGTCTGTCGCTGTTGTTACTCGCAACGAGTCTGCTGCTTTTGAGCTGTGGATCCAGCTCCAACACTGGCGGCGGTACAGGTACTAAACTCAAGTTTCGCGCGCTGGTGTCGCAGGACGTGAATACGGGCAGCATCAGCGCCAGCCTGCAGGTCATCGATGCTGAAAAGGACGTGCGCGGGCTCGTGGCCCCGATTTCCGCCGGGGCGACTCCCGGGATGATGGTGGAGACCCCGAACCTGAATTTCACCCTGGCGTTCAGCACGCAGGGCAACACCCTGGCGTTCGTCAGTAACTCTGCGCAAAGTACTTCCGGCGCGGTCACCCTGCCGGGCTTTACCGAGAGCATCGCGGTGTCGCCCGACAGTCAGACGGCCTATGCTGCGGTTCCGAGTGCGTCGCCGGGAGTCGGGCAGCCGCAGGGCGAGGTCGAGGTGATCAGCTTAAGCAACGGTACTGTGACTGCCCAGTTGGCGGTTCCCGCGGTCCGCTATCTTTCCATCAGCAACAGCGGCAGCCGCATTTTGGCTTTTAGCGATAATTCGGACTCGCTGGCGGTGATCACGCCGTCAAATATCGGGACGGTTGATCCTGTGGTTACGTTCGTAGGCGGTTTCTACCGGCCGGTTGCGGCCTTTTTCGCCAGCGACGACAACACTGCCTACGTGGTGAACTGCGGCCACGAATGCGGGGGCACTCCCATCGGCGGGGTCGAGGCGAGCGTGCAGACTCTTGACCTGACCACCAACACGCCGGGCGCGGCCGTTCCCGTGGCGGCGGCCAGCGTTGCCATGGTCAACGGCACCACGATGTACCTGGCGGGAACGCCCGTGCCAGCCGCGCTTTGCACGGGGCAGACAACCGTGGCTGCTTCCTGCGGGCTGCTTACCGTTTTTGACCTTCCCAGCATGACGGTAATAAACTCGAGCAACATCGTAATCACCGATGGCTACCACAACCGTATTGCCCTGGGCGCCGACGGGCAGTTGTTTGTGGGGGCGCGCACCTGCACCGAGATCATTCCGGTCAATGCCGGCGACGAAGTCCGGGGTTGCCTGTCCATCTATAACACGCAGACCGGAGCGGTCGTGGTTCCGCCGGCGAACGGCGACGTGACCGGCATCCAGCCGATTGCCAACCGCCATGTGGTGTATCTGGTCCAGGGTGGAGAGTTGCAGATGTATGACACCACGACCGGCAAGCTGCAGGCGACGCAGATCAACATCATTGGCCAGGCGGTGGATGTAAAGACGATTGATTTCT
>PMCH01000041.1 GCA_003154055.1 Acidobacteriaceae bacterium | reverse complement strand
CAAGCGGGAGGGCTACCGCATGTACTGCGACCCGCAGCAGTTCGACGGCGTGCCGGACCTGCTCTACCACAACAATCACGACGGCACTTTCACCGATGTCACCGACAAAGCGGGGGTCGGAACTCCGTGTTTTGCCATGGGTGGTGCGGTGGCTGACTATAACAACGACGGCTGGCCAGATCTGTTCATCACTTGCCTGGGCCCGAACGTGCTCTATCGCAACAACGGCGACGGAACATTCATTAATGTGGCGAAACAAGCGGGATTGGCCAATACCGACAGCTGGTCCACCGGAGCCGCTTTCGGCGACTACGATGGCGACGGCTTCGTCGACCTGGTCGTCACCGGATACGTGGATTTCCATCTCGACGATCTGCCCGGCTTCGGCGGAGTTCCTACCTGCAAGTACCGCGGCATCGACGTCCAATGCGGCCCGCGCGGCCTCAGGGGCGCACCCGATCACCTCTACCACAACAATGGGGACGGCACCTTCGCCGACGTTTCAAAAGCCACCGGCACCGACGATCCCAACGGGTACTATGGCCTCAGCGCGGTTTGGGTTGATTTCAACAACAGCGGCCGTCCTGACATTTACGTCGCTAACGATTCCACCCCGAACTTCCTCTACCACAATGAGGGTGACGGCAAGTTCAGCGAAATCGGGCTCGAGTCCGGCACCGGCGTCAGTGCCGACGGTTCCGAGCAAGGCTCCATGGGAATCGCGGTCGGCGACTATAACCACTCTGGGCTCCCATCGCTCTACATCACAAACTTCGCCGACGAGTACAACACGCTCTACCAGAACCAGGGCAAGTATGATTTCCGCGACGCATCCTACGAAGCGGGAGTCGCCCTCGCGGTGCTCCCTTGGGTGAAGTGGGGAAATGCTTTCATCGATCTCGACAACGATGGATGGCTCGACCTGATCTCAGTCAACGGGCAGGTCTATCCACAGGTGGACCAGTTGCCCTCCGGAGCCCGCTACCGTCAGCCGAAAAATCTGTTCATGAATGAAAGGAACGGAAAGTTCTGCGATGCCGCCAGTCAAGCCGGCCCAGCACTGCAGCAGCCGGGGGTTAGCCGCGGTCTTGCCATTGCGGATTTCGACAACGATGGTCAGATGGACGTCGTCGTGGAGGAACTCGATGGCCCGCCCATGCTCTTTCACAACGGCGGCTCACCCGAAAACCACTGGGTCAGCTTCGAACTTGCCGGAACAAAGAGCAACCGGCTTGGGATTGGTGCCCATCTGAAGATCGTCGCCGGCGGAATGATGCAGACCGATCAAGTCCGAAGCGGTGGAAGCTACCTATCGCAGCACGACATGCGC
Organism: Acidobacteriaceae bacterium; assembly: GCA_003154055.1. GTDB lineage: Bacteria > Acidobacteriota > Terriglobia > Terriglobales > Acidobacteriaceae > Acidiflorens. The sequence goes on along the minus strand of PMCH01000041.1, from coordinate 1,749 downwards.
GTTCATTTCGGCCTCGGTTCTGCCACTAAGATCGACTCCGTTGAGATCCGCTGGCCTTCCGGCAAGACCGACACGTTGACCAGCCTCGCGCCCGACAAATTCTACGCGGTTCTTGAAGGCTCTGGCGTCGTCGATCGCTCCAAAATTGTCCCCACTGCAAAGAAATAGAGACTCTCCGCCTCAGTCACCCAGGAATGGGTACTTCCGGTTTCACAATCCGGATGTCGGGGTCGGTGAATGCGCCATTTTCAATTGGCGCGCTGGCGGGTACAACCGTCCCGAATGATCTTCCAATCGAGCCAGCCCAGCGCTAGAATCATCGCTGCACGAGGTAGCTCACCATGAAAATCACTTGCCTGTTGGTTATGTTTAGCGCGCTGGCGACCCTGCCCGCGCTCGGAGACGACCAGACCAAAGCACGGAAGCAACTGGATCGCATCACCGCGATGGCTTCGGACCTGACCGGACGCCGCGTTGTCGGTATCACGATGTCGGACCTGGTGAACCTGAAACGACCCGACCTGGTCAAGCAGCGCAAGCAATACAACCTGAATTACGGTTCGCTTTTCCTGCTGCATCAGCTCAAGGCTGCGGGCATGACCGAACAAGAACTGGCAGAGCAATTAAGAAATGGAAAGAACATCTTTGACGTCGCCAATGCCCGGCACATCGACTGGAAACAGGTCTTATCGGAAGCGAAGAAGCTGAACGGCAAGGTCGACCGGCATCTCTTCGAGTATTTTTTTGATTCCCGGGCCGATCACCAGCGGGACAAGGACGAGGGCTACAGCGTGTTGGCAGATTCAGTCCAAGCCGATGACGATCTGAAAGAGGAAGCAGTCGACGCCGCCACCGATGCCTACGTGCGCGCCCGCGACATGGCCATGCAGAGACCCGGCCGTCACGCGGAACAGGGTCTTAATCCTACGGACGAACTGACGTTCCGGCGCGACCACGCCCGCCAGGGCGCTCCTACACCGTCCGACGTCGGAGTGAGTACCGCGGCTCCCAAGTGAACGGGCGCGATTCCAGCATCGCTCCCTGAGCCGATCGCCGCACTCTCACTTTGTCCCCACCGCCGGCCGCGACACCGTCTGCGTGATGCCGGAGCCCTGTGGCACCGTGTAAATCGCCTCTGCCGCCACAGCTTTCAGCTCTTCCTCTTTGCCGTTCGGCCACAGGATCACAACCCGGCTGATCTTCGTTACCTCGCCCAGCCCAAAATGCACGCGCAAATCATGCTGCGAGATGTAGCTTCCGCCGGAAAGCTCTTCGTTCACGCGCGCCACACCGCTGGCATATACCGTCACGCGTGCTCCAATTTCCGCGCGATTGCTGGTCGTTCCAACCAGTTTGAATAGCACGCGATGATTGAAGCAGCAGCTTCCCCGAAATAGCCCACGCGAGTAATATGACCTAAGGATATACGAGAACGGCACCACCCCCATTTCCGCAATTGGAATCGCTCCTTCGCAGGCCCCTCAAAATTATTCAGTTTTGTGCTTTCCTGCGGTTCTCATCTGGCCTACAATAACGATTTTGTAGGGAGATGGAAACGTTTTCATAAAATTCTATTGTTCTTTGGATCGGAGGCTGCATGACGTCCCGCCTTACGAAGTGCGTCGTTCTTCTGCTCGTCACCTTCTGTACGCTTTCTCTCTGGGCGGGTGACGCGATTCCGAAGATCGCATGGAAACGTGGCATCGGTGAACCGCTGGCCAATGCCGGAACTCGCAAGCCCGAGATCAA
>PMCH01000034.1 GCA_003154055.1 Acidobacteriaceae bacterium | reverse complement strand
GTGATATCGAGATTCATCGTGTCGCCGAACTCGTACTGCTTCGATGCGCCGCTGGCCTCGATGCCGGTGGCCATGTCGCGGGTATCATGACGGCCGAAGCTCGATTTTCCCAGAGACCCCATCAGGTCACGCAGCGACTTGAATCCCAGGAAGTCGAGGCTCTTGTCGGTGATTTCAAATCTTGCCTGCTGCTGGGCCTCGCCGGTCTGCCCGCCCACGCTCGAACTCTTTGCGGGATCGTGCGGCTCGTCAATCGAGATGTAATCTTCCTGCTGCATACGCTCAATCAACTGCTCGATCAGTTCGTCGAGTTGGCCTTCCATCTGCATCTGTTCGAGCCGCTCGTGCATTTCCTCGTCGAAAGTCTCGCCATGGAGCAGCGCTTGCTCGATAGCGCGCTTGAGCTCGTCGAGCGTCTGCTCGCCTTCGGGCAGTTCGTACCAGCCGTTGTCCTGGAANNACGTATTTGGTGTAGCGGATGCGTTTCATGAAATCAGGTCTCAGATGTCAGGTGTCAGGTCTCAGGAAAACCGGTCGATCCACTAGTTCTCAGTCACCGTCAACTCGCTCCGCCTCCTCACTGAGAACTGAGAACCGGGAGCTAGCTAATTGAATCCTCGCTTCCGTCCGAACCCCGGCTCTTCCGGCTCAAACGGCCGCTCCACTTTCCGCGGCTCCTTTTCTCCCGCGGTGAACACGCGCTCTTCGTTGCGGCCGATCTTCTTGTGGGCGTGGAGGCCTTCCAGGATGAACTCGGCCGCTGCAACCTGCGCTTCGGGCGTGTCTTTCGGGCCGACATTAACCTTCACCATCTTCTCCATCAGGCCCTGGATGCCGCGGAGCGCGTCCAAGGCTTCCTTGGCGCCAATGTTGTCGCTGAGCTGAATTTCCCCACCCAGGTCGAACCACTGCACGACCTGGTTCAGGTTGGCGCTGTGGAAGTAAGTGTCGAACGCCTTCGCGATAGCGGTGCGGATCAACTCGCGGCTCACGTGGTCGGCGCCCTTCATCTCGCCTTCGTATTCCAGTTCGAGTTTGCCGGTGATGGCTGGCAGGGCCGAGTAGATGTCACTGATGCGCGGAACGACGACGGTCTCCCGATGAGTAAGTGCGCGCCGCTCGGCGTTCGAGACCACGTTCTCGGTGGCGGAAATCGGAAGGCGCTGGCTCACGCCCGAGCGCTTATCAACCTTCTTGTCTTCGCGAGCGAAGAAGGCGATCCGCTCGATCACCTCCTGCACGTATTTGGGAATCTGCAGACGGGTGCCATGGCGCTGGATCCAGGCTTCCTGTGCGGTGATGGCGATGCCTTCTTCGACCGTCGCGGGATAGTGAGTGCGGATTTCCGAACCGATGCGGTCTTTCAGCGGCGTAATGATCTTGCCGCGGGCGGTGTAGTCCTCGGGATTGGCGCTGAAGACGATGGCGACATCGAGCGGCAGGCGGATGGGATATCCCTTAATCTGCACGTCGCCTTCCTGCATGATGTTGAACAGGCCGACCTGAATCTTTCCCGCCAGATCGGGCAGTTCGTTGATGGCGAAGATGCAGCGGTTGGCGCGGGGCAGCAGGCCGTAGTGCACGGTGAACTCGCTGGAGAGTTCGTGTCCGCCGCGCGCCGCTTTGATCGGATCGATGTCGCCGATCAGGTCGGCGATGGTCACGTCGGGCGTGGCCAGCTTTTCCACGTAGCGATGCTCGGGAGTCAGCCAGGCAATCGGCGTGGCGTCTTTCTCCCGGGTAACCAGTTCCTGGCAACGCTTGCAGATGGGCGCGTAAGGGTTGTCGTGAATCTCACAGCCCGCGATATAGGGCAACTCGGGGTCGAGCAGGCCCGTCAAGGCGCGCAGGATGCGGCTTTTCGCCTGTCCGCGCAGCCCGAGCAGAATGAAGTTATGCCGCGACAGGATAGCGTTCACAATCTGGGGCACCACGGTGTCGTCGTAGCCGACGATCCCCGGAAAAATGGGGCCGTCACTAAGATTGCGCAGCCGAGCCATCAGGTTCTCGCGCAGCTCATCTTTCACTCGCCGGGAGCTAAGCCGTTCTTCCGAAAATGCACTACGGCGCAGCTCGCCGAGAGTCTGGGCAACACTCATGGTGGGAACCCCCAAAGAAAACAACCTTACGCGGATTATACCGCCGCCCAACTTACTGCTGTTTCAGATGAGCCGCGCAGCCAAAAGGATGTGATTTGTGTTTGAAGGCAGTTCGGAGATTTGGACTGCGGGGAAAAACGCTCAGTTCCAGCGCGCCCTGGAAGCGCGGCGCAACCCGGGCAATAACGCCTGCAGGTATGCGATCAGCGCCTCCAGGCGTTTCGCCTCGGAAAGAGTGGTCAGGAGCTTCTGCTTGAAGTCCAGGTCGAGCGGAAGCGATCCGGCCAGATGGAAGGAGAGATTGCCCGTGTCACGGTCCGGTTCGGAGGGCTCCGCCTCGGCGAACTTGACGATCTCCCCGTGCAACTGGACTGCCCGTTCGACGGCCTCCGCCGGGGGTTGGCCGGGCTCGTCTTCGATCACCGAGATCTCGGCTTGCAGGAAGGCGCGATCGTCATTGACCTGAAGCACTTCAAACCGCTCCACCCCGCGAGTCAGGATGTCCATGCGGCCATCGTCATAGCGCCTGGTGACTTCCAGAATCTCGGCGGTGCACCCGATTTCCGCTACTCCCTCAGACGATGCCCGGACCACGCCGAAGGGTTTCTTCTGGTCGAGGCACTCCCCGATCATCTCCTTGTAGCGCGGCTCGAAGACGTGCAGCGGCAGGGGGACTCCAGGGAGCAGCACCAGGTCGAGCGGGAACAGCGGTAACAGCGAACTCACGGCGCCTCCGGTAGCTAGATTTTACGCCAGCCGTTGACTTGGCGGCACGGCGCGGGATACAAGGGTCGCCATGGAAATGGCAGGGAAAGTGGTGGTGGTCACGGGCGCCTCCATGGGGATTGGAGAAGCGGTCGCGAAGCTGTTTGCCGATCGCGGGGCCAGCCTGGTTTTGCTGTCGCGGGATTCCAGCCGCGTGGAAGCTGCCCGCCACCGGATTGGCCACACCGACCGCACGCTGGCGCTGGCCTGCGATGTCGGGCATCGCGAAGAGATCGACCGCGCCCTCGGGCTGACGCTGCACCACTTCGATCGCGTGGATATCTGGGTGAACAACGCCGGCGTCGGTATGCGCGACACGATCGCCGATATGGAGATGTCCGCCTGCCGCGAACTGTTTGAGACGAACTTCTTCGGCATGATTTCCTGCATGCAGGCCGTGGTTCCTGCGATGAGGGAAGCGGGCGGCGGCACCATCATCAATATTTCCAGCGTGGCTGGGCCCATCGCGCTTACTTACGGCGCCGCCTATTCGGCGAGCAAGTTCGCAATGAACGCCATGAGGAAGGA
>PMCH01000070.1 GCA_003154055.1 Acidobacteriaceae bacterium | reverse complement strand
GGAACCAAACGCCGCGCCAAGCGCAAAAAGATACTCGATCGCGCAAGTGGGTACTTCCTAACAAAGTCCAAACTCTACCGGTCCGCGAAAGAAGCGGTCGATCGCGCACTGAAGTTTGCCTACTCCGGACGCAAACAGAAGAAGCGCCAGTACCGCTCGATCTGGATCGTGCGCATCGGCGCCGCCGCCCGCCTGAACGGACTGAATTACAACCAGTTCATCAGCGGATTGAAGAAAGCGGGCGTGGATCTCGACCGCAAGATACTGGCCGACATCGCAGTGAAGGATGCGGCGGGCTTTGCGCATCTGGCGGAGCAGGCGAAGAAAGCGCACGCAGCGGCGGCGTAGCTGCCGGTCGTCAGCTTTCAGTTGTCAGTCTTACATTGAATCGTGTCATCCTGAGCGGAGCAGAACGATTCGCAAAGCGAATCGTTCTGCGGAGTCGAAGGACCCCTACCACCGGCATGAATTCTTGGAGCGAATAGGGATCCCTCGCTTCGCTCGGGATGACAACTCTTGAGAATGCTGGAAAGCATGTCTTACACCGTTCCCAAGCTAACCGACTTCTCGACTTCAGCGCTCGACAGCGCTGTACGCGAATTACTGTCTGCCCTAGATCAAGAATCGGCGGCGGTCAGCTCTGCAAGAAACCAGAACGAAGTGGCCCATGATGTCGAGTGGAAGCAGCTCTGGGAGGAGTGGAAAGCCTTCCGCGACCGCTGGTTGGCACGTAAGAACGGTATTACCACCCAAATCAATGATCTTTGGTTAAAGGCTGCGCCCAAAGAGACCAAGCGCGATGTCGGCCAACGGGTCAACGAACTGAAGGCCAAGATCGAAGTTGAGGTCGGCCGCGCCGAAGCGCACCTGCAGCGACAGGAGTCGGACGACCAGCGTCATCTGATCGAATCATCCGGAAAATCCTACGCAAGTCTCGATGATGCATGGAGGGCCACTCAAGGTGTCGACATCACCCTTCCCGGCATTCGTCGCCCGCTCGGCGCTGAGCATCCCGTCATCAAGACGATGAACGAGATCATCGGCGTCTTCCGCAACCTCGGCTACTCGGTTGAAGAAGGGCCGGAGATTGAGACCGACTACTACAACTTCGAGGCGCTGAACTTTCCGCCCAACCATCCGGCGCGCGATACCCAGGACACGCTATTCATCGCGGGACAGGAATCGAAGCCGCCACGCGAGCGACTGCTGCTGCGCACGCACACTTCACCAGTACAGATCCGGTCGATGGAAAAAATGAAGCCGCCGGTGCGGGTGGTGTGTCCGGGGAAAGTTCATCGCAACGACGCTCCGGACGCTACGCACTCGCCCATCTTCCACCAGGTCGAGGGACTGGCGGTCGACACGAACATTACGTTCTGCGATCTGAAGGGCACGCTGGATCATGCGATGAAGGCGCTGTTCGGATCGAGCGTAAAGACGCGGTTTTACCCATCGTTCTTCCCTTTCACCGAACCCAGTGCCGATGTGCAGATCAGCTGCATCTTCTGCGGCGGCAAAGGCACACGCGACGGCGGTCCCTGCCGAAACTGCAAGGCCAGCGGCTGGATTGAGTTGCTCGGCTGCGGCATGGTCGATCCGAATGTGTATGGGTTCGTGGACTACGACCCCGCAAAAGTATCGGGCTTCGCTTTCGGCATGGGCGTGGAGCGGATCGCAATTTTGAAGTACGGCGTGGATGACATTCAGTTGTTCTTTAACGGGGATGTCAGGTTCTTGGAGCAGTTTGGGTGAATCAGCTTCTAGCTACTAGCTGCTAGCCGCTAGCAAGCCACAGTTCAGGAACGGGTTGGGTTGCTAGAAGCCAGGAGCTAGTAGCTCGAAGCTGCAATTACAAATGAAACTCTCTCCCCATTGGCTACGCGACTTCGTTGACCTCCCGGTCGACTACCGCCGACTTGCGGACGAACTCACGCTCGCGGGGATCGCGGTTGAAGGCATCTCAGGCGAGGACGAGAACACCGTCTACGAGATGGAGATCACGACCAACCGTCCCGACGCCATGAACCATTACGGCGTGGCCCGCGAGGTCTCTGCACTTTACGATCTGCCGCTCAAGCCGATTGAGCCGAAACTGCCCGCCCGGCAAGGGAAGTCGGACGTCGCGATTGACATTCAGGAACCGGCACTCTGTCCGCGCTTCACTGCCCGGGAGATTCGTGGAGCCGCGATAAAGCCTTCCCCGGCGAAGATTGCCAGCCGCCTTACTCTTCTCGATCAGCGCCCCATCAGCAACGCCGTCGATGCCACCAACTACGTTCTGTGGGAATCCGGCAAACCGACGCACGTGTTTGATCTCGATCTGCTTGAGGGAAGAAAGCTGGTCATTCGCCGCGCAAAAGCCGGCGAAATGCTCAAGACGCTGGACGGGGTTGAGCGAAAATTGACCACGGAAGATCTGGTTGTGGCCGACGCCAGGAAGCCGGTCGGACTCGCCGGCGTGATGGGCGGCTACGACACGATGATCACCGAAAAGACCCGGAACATCCTCATCGAGTCGGCTTGGTGGGACCCGGTGACGGTCCGTCGGATGTCGAAGCGGCACGGGATTCACACCGACGCCTCCCATCGCTTCGAGCGCGGCGCGGATTCCGAGTCGACCGTTGCTTCGACCAACCGCGTTGCGGAACTCATTCTGGAGTCTGGCGGCGGCACGCTCATCGGAGATGTCATTGACGTGATTGCGCGCCAGCTGGACCTCGCGCCGATCGAACTGGACCTTCGCGAGGTGAAGCGAATCCTGGGCGAAGAATTGAGCACGGTCGAGATCAGCCGGATACTGAAGCGCCTTGGCTTCTTGTTTCGTTCGGGTGGCGAAGGCAAATATCTGGTGCACATTCCCAGCTGGCGGCTCGATGTCGAGCGCGAGATTGACGTGATCGAGGAACTGGCGCGCCTGCATGGCTACGACAAGTTTCCGAACACGTTGCCCGCATACTCGGGCGAAGTCATCGACCAGCCGGACGCGAAGAAGGACGCGAAATTGCGCACTTCCCTGCTGGCGCTCGGCTACAACGAGGCCATTTCGCTGACCTTCATCTCAAAAGATGATGCGAAGAAATTTTCGCCCGCCACAGAGATCGATCTTGCCAACCCGATCAGCGACGAGGCCTCGGTCATGCGAACCTCGATGGCGCCCGGCATGTTGAACATGCTGGCCTACAACCTGAACCGCGGGACGGACGACGTCCGGCTGTTCGAGGCTGGGAATGTGTTTCAGCTGGCCGATGGGAAGGCAGTCGAGTTGAAGCGCGTTTCGATTGGCGCGACCGGTAGCGCGGTCGAGGCGGGAGTGCATCAGACGGGGCGTCCTATTACGTTCTTCGATCTGAAGGGCGATATTGAGGACTTGCTGGCGCCGTTTGCCTGCAAATCGTTGTCCTATGACGCGCAGACTGCCGGCTACTATCATCCCGGACGTTCGGCGCGTGCGGTGATGGACGGCACGATGGTGGCGCAATTTGGACAGATCCACCCCGATGTAGCTGCTTTACGAAAGTTGCGGCAGGATGTTTTTCTCGGCGAACTTTATCTTGACGGGCTCTATCGGCACGATCTGCGCAAGGTACGATATGAGGCGTTGCCGCGCTTCCCCGGCGTCGAGCGCGACTTCTCGTTCGTCTTCGACGATGAGGTTGTGTTCGAGAAGATTCGGGCCGGTGTGGAAGACCTGGGGATCGCCGATCTGCAGACATTCATTCCGGTGGAGACCTTCCACGGCGAGAAGGTTGGGGCGGGCAAGTACTCGATCCTGATGCGCGCAAAATTTCAGTCGCGCGATCGCACGCTGCGGGATGACGAAGTGGCAGGGTGGTCGACGAAGATCACAAAGGCGTTGGAAGTGCTGGGCGGCGTGCAGAGGGCGTAAGGGGCTAATCCTCGTCTCGGGTGCCACATCTCCACAAGTAGAGGCATTTCGCGGAACGGACTTTGAGGATTCGGCCCGCTGGGTCGCAAGTCCATAACGGCCAAGCGGAAACCGTAACCTGATGGCGTGAAATATCCACCTCAGAGGGAGGTTGCGCCTCTGGGACACAATCCTTCAAAGGATCGCGGAGGGCAATCTGAAACTCATAACTCAGTGCATATGAGGTGATGGCCTCGCCGCAACCGCCACACCCAAAGTGCGATCGTTGAGCGCTGTCTAGTGCAGCTTGCCTCAGCAATGGGTGCCCGCTAACGACTACCGCCGATTCGACGCTTCCATCTCGCCGGACAGCAAGCAACAGGTCCACGATCCCCGCGATGCGCGCCTGTCGCGCCAATGGAGGGTACGTTGGATCGGACAACTTAGTCAGGACCACTCCGCCTTGTGGCGCATCGGGACTTTCCGCAGATTGGCCCGCGGCACGTTTTACGCTGGCAGATAAACAGACAATCGCTCCAACCAACATCAGCGACGCCAATCGATGCTTCACGCATAAGAGTCTAGGCTGAGACCCACTCTTAAGCAACGCTAGCTTCATCCCCAAAGGAGGGGCGAGACGCCCGTCCCTACATGAGCATCTCCTGTGCTAGCCTAACTCTCCATGACGCACGTTTCTCCCCTTCCCAAGCACTATTTGAGCGACAAGGTTGAGCACTTTACCGAGTCGGTGATTCGCGAGATGACGCGGCAGGCGATGCTGCATAACGCCATCAATCTGGCGCAGGGCTTTCCGGATTTTGCCGCGCCTGCCGAGATCAAGAAGGCCGCGCAAGAGGCGATTGAAGGGGACGTCAACCAGTACGCCATCACCTGGGGCGCGAAGAATCTGCGGAACGCCATTGCCCGGCAGATGAAGGAGTGGCAGGGAATCGATGTTGATCCCGAAAAAGAGGTCGTGGTCTGCTGCGGTTCGACCGAGGCGATGATCGCGACGCTCCTCGCGGTCTGCAATCGGGGCGACGAGGTTGTGGTCTTCGAGCCGTTTTATGAAAACTATGGGCCGGACGCGGTCTTGAGCGGGGCCAAGCCGCGCTTCGTCAGCCTGCGTCCGCCGCAGACGCCCGATGGCGAGTGGGCATTCGACCACCAGGAGTTGCGCGAGGCCTTCCAGCACCACACCAAGGCGATCATCCTGAACACGCCCAACAACCCTACCGGCAAGGTGTTCAGCCTCAAGGAATTGGAACTCATTCGCGACTTGTGCGTCGAGTACAACGTGCTCGCCATCACGGACGAGATTTACGAGCACATTCTCTACGAAGGCGCCGAGCATATTTCCATCGCCCGGCTCGACGGGATGCGCGAACGGACGATCACGATTAACGGCCTATCGAAGAGTTACAGCGTGACGGGATGGCGCGTGGGATGGGCGGTGGCGCCTCCGGCGATCACGAATGCAATCCGCAAGGTGCACGATTTCCTGACCGTGGGCGCACCCGCTCCTTTGCAGGAGGCTGGGGCAACCGCCTTGAGCCTTCCCGCAACTTACTATCGCGACCTCGCGGAAAAGTACCGGACACGGCGCGACCATCTAATTCCGGCGCTCGAGAAGGCCGGGTTCCGCTGCTACCGTCCGCGGGGCGCGTACTACGTGATGACCGACATCAGCAGCTTCGGGTTTGCGAACGATGTGGAGTTCGCCCGCTACCTGGTGAAGGAGGTTGGGATCGCGTGCGTGCCGGGATCGAGTTTCTACAAACATCCAAAAGACGGATCCCAACAGGTACGTTTCGCCTTCTGCAAGAAACCTGAGACACTGGACGCAGCGGCCGAGAGGCTGCACAAAGTGCGGCAAAAGTAGCGGCGTCTTCCACAGCAAAGTGGGATATACTTCGCCTCAACGCTGGAAAATCTCAGCGAAAGTGAGCTGCCCGTCATGTCCGTGAAAACTGTGGAAGAGGTATCTGCGCAGGTACCTGCCGAAGATTTTCAGGCGCTGGAAGAGAAAGTTTATCGCACCATTGAGCTATACAAGGCCGCCAAGGAAGCCCGGGTCGTAGCCGAGCGCGACGCAAAGCGCGTGCGGGAGCAACTCGAGGAGCGCGAAGAGCAGAACGAAACGTTGCGCCGGGAGTTGGTGCAGTTGCGCCGGGACCGCGAGGAAATCCGCGGACGCGTCGAAAAGATGCTGTCCCAGATGGAAGGCCTCGAGCAGGCGGCAAGCTGAACGGCAGCGGGGACAACTCCTCGCCCAGGAGCGACATGGCAACGGCCACCAAGCAACCACCGACCAAGGATCCGGCGAACGGAAGCGTGCGCGTCGAGATTTTCGATCAGGTGTACAACCTGCGCGGCTCCGACGCAGATTACATCATCCGGCTCGCGGAATATGTGGACATGAAGATGCGCGCGGTGTCGGAGCAGACCGCGACGGTGGACTCGGTGCGTCTGGCGGTGCTGGCGGCGCTGAATATTGCGGATGAATATCACATGCTGAAGCGGCGTCAGGATGCGCCGTCGTCGCCCGAAACGCGGCAGCGGGCGAGCAAACTCGCAAAAGCGCTCGATGAAGTTTTGCAAGATACCCGGCGCACTGGCTGAAATCGTTCGTAACCTGCGATTCACTTCCGGAGCGCGTCCCTTAGCAAAACTCCTGCCAACTATTTCTGCTTTTCCTCTTGCGAATCTCTCCGGGATTTCCTAGCATCCAACTGGAAAGCCGGCCTGCTAGGTTGGTGCTGATGGTAACCGATTTTTGAACCAATGCAGAATGAACGGGGACTCGACTCGAACTAGGATCCGGTGTGCTACGTTCCGCCATGCGGAAAAGCCTAAAGGGTCTCGGCGGGTTCCCAACGTCTAACGGCGGGTTCATTCTCGGCCCATCAGCACGGCGGTGTGGGTCGGCTTTTTGCTGCAGTTCTCAGTTCCCGGTTCTCAGTTCTCAGGAAGACCTTCTTTTCGAAATGGGTAGTGGGTCTCTCGTGCTGACCCACTACCTCGAAATGCGGTCAATTGAAAACCGCTGAGAAATGTGCATCCTTGAGTTTGGACCTGCCACCTGTGACCCGTGACCTCCTATCCTGCTAGACTCTCTCCAGCACTCAGCCTGCACCCGGAGCATCTAAACCAACGTGTTTCCTCGACTCTTCCAGATTGGCAGTTTCTACCTACCCACTTACGGCCTGCTGGTCGCCACCGGTGTGCTGGTCGGGTTGTGGATCTGCGTGCGGAACTCGGAGAAGCAAGGGATCAACGGCGACGACGCCTGGAACCTGGGCATTCTGGTGGTTCTGGCGGGGATCGTCGGCGCGAAGGTGCTATTTGTCATCAATGAATGGAGCTATTATTCCGCCCATCCGCGGGACATCTTCAGTCTTGGTGTACTCCAGGCGGGAGGCGTGTTTTCGGGAGGCCTGATCGGCGCGCTCGCGATGGCCGCGTGGTATCTTCGCCGCCACCACATGCCGGCGTTGCGCACCTGTGACGCGTTCGGCCCCGGACTGGCCTTTGGCCACGTGCTCGGCCGCTTCGGTTGTTTCGCAGCCGGCTGCTGTTATGGCAAGCCGACCGATCACTTCTGGGGCGTCATCTTTACGAATCCGCTGGCAAATTCTGTCAGCGAAACGCCGCTCAACGTCCGGCTTGAGCCAACACAGCTGATCGAAGCAGCGGCCGAGTTCTTCAACTTTCTACTTCTGACCTGGCTGCTCAAGCGCAAGAAGTTCGACGGGCAGGTGTTCGGCAGTTTCATGATCCTCTATGGTGTCGAGCGATTTTTCATTGAGTTCCTGCGCGGAGATAACGGGCGCGGTGAGGTTTTTGGCGGATTGATGACGGGAACGCAGCTAATCTCGATTTTTCTGGTGATCGGGGGCGGGCTGATCTGGTATCTGAAAAGCAGCTCTCAGCCGTCAGCGATCAGCCGTCAGCCATCAGGGTCCGGGGTTTAGGCTCGCGTTTGAAGCTCCGAATATCGCATCCGAAGAAGCTCTTCCCTTGCACTTTGCTGGCTGAGGGCTGAATGCCGGACTTCCCGATCAACCTGACCGTTTCCCCAGACGACGCCGGGCAGCGCCTGGACCAGTACCTTGTCGCGCAGCTCCCTGATGTCTCCCGGGCCCGCGTCCAGCAGCTCATCGCAAAAGGCGGGGTACTGATGGACGATGGTCCGGCGAAGGCGTCGCTGCGCTTGAAGGGGGGAGAGCGCGTCACCGTGCAGGGGCCGCCACAAGCGCCGCCACTGCGGGCGATGGCGGAAGAGATCGCGCTCGACATCGTGTATGAGGATGACGACCTGGCCATCGTCAATAAGCCGGCGGGGATGATGGTGCACGCGGGGGCGGGGGCGACTGAGGACGCGCGCAACCGGGGAACGCTGGTCAACGCTCTGTTGCATCATTTTGGCACTCTTTCGGAAGTGGGGGGAGAGCTGCGGCCGGGAATCGTGCATCGACTGGATCGCGCGACCAGCGGGCTGATGGTGGTTGCCAAGAACGACCTGGCGCACCGCAGGCTGGCGGAACAGTTTTCGAGCCGCGAGGTGCAGAAGACTTACCTTGCGCTGATCCAGGGGTGGCCGAAGAAGGACAGTGGGACGATCCGGGACTCCATCAGCCGCGACGTGCAGCGGCGCATCCGAATGACCACGCGGCGTTCGGGCGGCCGCGAGGCGGTCACCCATTTTGTTGTCCAGCGAAAGCTTGATACGCCCTATGGAAAGTTTGCGCTGCTCGAGGTGAAGATCGAGACCGGACGCACGCACCAGATCCGGGTACATATGTCCGCGCTAGGGCATCCAGTGGTGGGGGACGCGCTCTATGGGGCGGCGCGCGAGTTGCGGGTCCAGTCCGGCAAGGTGCGGGCGACGGGAGCTCCGGCAGTGGTGACGCTGGGGCGAAATTTTCTGCATTCAGCGACGATGGAGCTGACCCATCCGCGGACCGGGGCAGCAATGAAGTTTTCCCGCGGGCTGCCGTTGGAGTTGGAGGATTTCCTGGTCAAATTGGCGGGGAGTGAAGGTGAGGGTTGTCCCTCCGGGAGCTGATTCCTATTGCGGCCGTCCGCACCGCTGCACAACCTGAAAAATCCGGGGCGCCGATCTCAGCCTCTAGGTTCCGGCGCCGGGACCGGAGTATGGGCAGTGCTGATAACGTAAAGCCTGCATTACTATCGGCATTCCGGCGGGAGTGGGCTGCGGATATAATGGTTGCCGTCCCCATGAAATTTCGAGTTCTTCTGCTTCTGATCGCATGTATCATGCTCGTCGCTTCGGCGATGGGGCAGACGGCGCAGCCTGCCTCCAGCCAACCGGCACAGCAGAGTCCTCCGGCAAAGGACCAGGCGCCGGCTGAGAGCAAGCCGGCGGCTCCGGCGCCGCCCACTGCGGGTACGGCCAATCCGGGGCCAGCTCCGACGCTGGAGAACCCGCCGCAAGATCCGGACAAGGCTGACGAGGGCGAGCCCGTTACCACCATCAAGGTGCCGGTGAACGAAGTTCGGGTGATTTTTACCGTCACCGACAAGCACGGGCGCTACATCAAGGACATGAAGAAGAACGACTTCGTGGTCGTGGATGACAGAAAGCCGGCTGTCCAGATTCGCAGCTTCCGAAGTGAGACAGATCTTCCCCTGCAGGTGGGCCTGCTGGTGGATGCCAGCAACTCGATTCGCGACCGCTTCAAGTTTGAACAGGAGGCGGCCGTCGAGTTTCTGAATGCGGTCATCCGGCCGCGCTACGACCAGGCTTTCGTGGTGGGCTTCGACGTGACACCCGATGTGACCCAGGACTTCACCGACAATACGGAACTGCTATCGAAGGGAGTGCGGGCGCTGCGTCCAGGCGGCGGCACGGCCATGTTCGATGCCCTCTACTATGCCTGCCGCGACAAGCTGCTGAAGCATGAACAGAATGGGCCCTTACGACGGGCCATCATCCTGCTGAGCGATGGCGATGACAACTCGAGCCACGTGACACGGGAAGAAGCGATCGAAATGTCGCAACGGGCCGAGGTGATCGTCTACACCATCAGCACGAATGTCAGTGGCATGAAAGGCAAGGGCGACAAAGTCCTGGAGCGCATCGCGGATGCCACCGGCGGCCGCGCTTTCTTTCCGTTCCAGATCCGCGACGTGGCGGACGCGTTTGCCTCGATCCAGGACGAACTGCGCAGCCAGTACGCGATGTCCTACAAGCCGGCGGACTTCAGCGCCGACGGGCGCTACCGCACCATCGAGATCACGGCGCTGCACGAGAAGAGCTTTCGGGTCCGTACCCGCAAGGGATACTACGCTCCGAAACCATAGCTGGTAGCCAGTAGTCAGCGTTTCGATGCATGCTGCCGCTCGTGCGGCGGGATTCCCTATGCCCGGGTACTCTGGAACGCCGCTGGCGAAGAAGCTGGGCTTCAAGGAAGATTTCCGCGTTCGCCTGGTTAACACTCCCCCAGAAGTGAAGACTGAACTTCGCGACGCGCTTGCCAAGTGCAGCATTTCGAAGGAGACTGCTGGGCCACTGGATTTCATATTCCTGTTTTCGAAGGTTCGCAGTGAATTTGAGGCGCAGTTGAAGCAGGCCGCCAAGGCGCTGGCTCCGGCCGGCATGCTGTGGGTGTCCTGGCCGAAGAAGGCTTCCGGCGTGCCGACAGACCTCGGCGAAAATCTCATTCGCGAGATCGGATTGAAAGCGGGCCTGGTGGATGTGAAGGTGTGTGCCGTGACGGACGTTTGGTCGGGACTGAAGTTCGTAATCCCGGTCAAGCACCGGCCGAAAGGCTGAGCGGCTCGCCCGGTGGCAGAGCTGTGGTCAACGCGTGGCTCGTTTTCTCCTCCTCCAGTTTTGGCGGACAAGAGTGTCCGCCCCTCACGTTCTACTGTCCCGTTCCCGTCAACTTGATCACCGCCGGACCGAGCGGCGCGCTGTGCGTCACCGTGACTGCACCGGAGATCGAGCCGCTGGCATTCGGTGTGAAGGTCACGCTGAAAGTGCACTTCGCTCCCGATGCGACTGTACTTCCGCACGACTTGGCGCCCGACGGCGCCGCGCCGAAATCGCCGCTCGCCACGACGCTTCCGATGGTGATGGCCGCTCCTGACAAGTTGGTGAGGGTCACGGTCTTCGGACCGCTGGTCGTGCCGACTGATTGCGCCGGGAAGCTGAGGCTGGTGGGCGCGAGAGCAACCGGCTGCTTGCCACTGCCGCTCAGGTTCAGGGTCTGCGGACTGCCCGCGCCCGACGTCCCAATGGCGACGCCACCCTTGGCCGTTGCCGGAATGGAAGGCGTGAAGGTCACGGCAAAGGTGCACTTGGCGCCGGCACCCAGGACTCCGCCACAGGGGGTCCCCCCGCTGCCAGCGGCAGCGAAGTTCCCGCCGGCGGTGAGCGAGTTGATGGTGACAGCGCCGGCACTGGTGTTGGTCACGGTCACTGTTTTTGGCGCACTCGTGACTCCCACTCCGGTGGCTGCGAAGCTCACGGTGGCCGGACTGAAACTCAGCGGGACGGCTGGACCTCCGGTGCCGGTTCCTGCCAGTGCGACCGCTTGTGGAGTGAACGGAGAATTGTCGGAGAGGATGAGAGCGCCGTTGATCGCGCCGCTGGCCGTCGGCTGGAACTTCATAGTGACGGTGCAACTGGCCTTGCTGGCAAGCGTGGCGCCACAGGTTCCGCCGCTGACGGAGTAGTTCCCGCCCGCGAGCAAGTCCAGGTTCAAGGTCGTGGCCTCATTGTTGGTGACGGTGACAGTCTTCGTCGAAGAGCTCCCAACGGCCACGCTGCCCAGATTGAGACTGGCGGGCTTGAAGGTGAGCGGGGCCAACCCGGTACCGCTCAGGGTCACGAGTTGCGGAGTGCTGTTGGCGTTATCGATAAGCGTCAGCGCGCCGGTCGCCGCTCCCGGAACGGCGGGTGCGAAACTCACGCTGATGGTGCAGTGCGAGCCTGCACTTAGAGAACCGGGACAGCCATTGGTCTGGGTGAATCCACCGCTGGCCGCGATGGAGCCTATGTTCAGCGGGTTGGAACCGGTGTTGGTCAGAGTGACGGTCTGGCTGGAACTGATCGAGCCCGCCGCCAGCTTGCCAAAGTTCAGGCTGCCCGGCGAAACACTGGCGGACGTCCCGGAAGCAATCAGGACGAAAAACGTAGTGGGAATATAGGCCGCGCAACTGGCGCCGGAGGGAAAGTTTCCGACGGCTACCTGGAAGGCTCCGGGGAGCGCGATGTCCTGGGCGGTCATGGCCACGATCAACTTGGTGGAACTGACGAACGTGGGCGCGCGGAACAGGCCGTTGATGTAGGCGGCGGTGGACGATGTAAACCCCTGGCCGTTGATGGTGAGCGCGAATGCCGGTCCGCCCGCGACCGCGGTGGCCGGGCTGAGGCTGGTCAATTGCAGACGCGTCGCCGTGGTGCTGTAGTCGGCGGCCACCAGCACTTCATCGTTCACCGTCAGATTCTGCGGACTGCTGCTGCCGGTGAGGTCATAGAGCCAGCCGGTGAAGGTCCAGCCGGGGTTGGTCGTCTGCGAGAAGCTGACCAGGCTGCCGCTGGGATAGAAACCGTCTCCGGTCGGCGAACCGGGCGACACGCCAATCGCGCCCGCGCAAGACTCGAGCGCGTAGTCCGCCACCAGGAACTGGGGAGTGACGTTGGCCGTGTACGCGGCGCTGCTTGCGGGCAGGTTGACGTTGTGAGTCTGGGCGCCACCGTCGTTCCAGCTCAAGAACTCGTAGCGCGTGTTGCTGCTATAGGGGTATTGCGGTGAATCGAAGCCAACGCTGTGCTGGCTGCTGGAGGTCCAGGCGGAATCATAGGGTAGCGCGAAGTTCTTCGGCGCGAGCCAGAAGTTGCCATCGGCCCGGATGTATACCCCCGAAACCACGGGATTGGTCGTGACCGTGTAGACCGGCGAACTGGTGAAGTATGTGGTGAGATTAATTGCGGTCCCGTCATCCATCACGTTGAACGTTTTCGGATTTGCGCTCAGCGGGCCCGGCAGCCAGAAAGGAGAATTGATGTAGGCATAGAAATTCTGGCCGCCGCTGGGGGTAGCCGTGAGCGTCACCGGCTGGCGGATGATGTAGTACTGTCCGCTGAGAGGCGGATAACTCTGAGGTGCGGGCGAAGGCGTCATAGTTCCAGCGCCGCCCGGAAAAATGGTGTTTGTATACGGAACCAGTTGAATGAAATTTGCCGAGTAGACCGTTACCGCGGGCGCACTCGGGGGCTGGGTCAACATGCCGCTGCCTGGGGTCACGGTGACGGAGTGGCTGGCAGCGGTCGAGTCGCCCCAGCGGCCGTAAATGTAGTTGACCCCGCCGAGGGTCTGTGGGCCCGAAGGCACCGCCAGGGTGTGGCTGGAGTTCAAGGCCCACGGGAAGGTCTGAGGCGTGGTGATGGTGCTCCCGTCCACCATCAACTGCAGTCCTGGAGGATTGCTGGTAACGGTGACCTGCGTGGGTATTGAGCCGTAGAGGCGGCTGATACCGTCGATATCCGGGGCCGAATAGCCAGACGGGTTCGAGAGCGGAATTCCCGCAGGGATAGTTTCGATGGCCGGTCCGCCGTTGCGCGAAAACGAAAAGGCCGGATAGTGCATGATGGATGCGTAGTCGTAGAGCGTGACTGCCTGGTCATTGTCGAGCAACTGGTCGAAGTTCGAGCGCGATCCCTTGATGACGTTGTTGTAGTTCACGGTGACATAGGTATCACGGTCCGCTCGCGACTGCTCGTGCCACAAGCCAATCGTGTGCCCCATCTCGTGCAGGATGGTGCCGACCGTGCAGGCTCCCGACCCGCCGACCGTCTGCACGCCGCCGACCCGGCCGACAAAGGCGTCGCAGACACCACTAAAGTTGCCGGCATCGAAATTGAAATCCACATAGTCAGTTTCGCTGGAGCGCGGGACAAACTGGATTATGCCGGGAAAGGTGGCGTTGAACTGGCCAAGGGCGGCGTTGAGATTGGTCAAGTCGCCCGAGGACGGATTGATCGTGTACGGCACCTGATAGACGTTTCCGACCTTCGGCCAGAGAAAGTTTGTGTAGGCAAGGACCAGGGAATAATTTCCGTTCCCGTTCGGCGACGGATCCACTTGTTCGAGCACGATATCGCCCTCGAAGATGTTCCTGCCGTTGGTAACCAGATAGGTCACGGGGCGGCCGCGATAGAGGCCGGTGCGGACGTCGGGAGTCTGGGCCTGGTCGCCGAATGAAAAAAGGGAAAGGGTCAGAACGGAGCACAGCACGGCGCAGGCGCGGGTCATCGGCAAGACTCCTGGAAGATCGATCGGGGGGAGAAATACAGGGCCCAATCAGACGTGGGGACGTCCGGTGGAGATAGTGTCAAGGGAAAGCGCAGCGGTGTCAATAGTCGCAAGACCCCTGGCGGCGAGGGCGTGCCGGGCTCAGAGCGAACGCCGGGAGCATCCTGGACTACCGGTCGTCTTTGCGCGGCATTGCGTAGTAGCCGCTGCGAGCCTGGATTTTGTAATCCGGCTGCTTTCCCTTAATTTCGACCTTGCGGAAGGACCCGTCGCGCGTGGAGTTGGTGGGGGTGTAGCCGATGTTGTACTGGCTGCGGAGTTCCTGCGAGATCTGCTCGAAGGCCTGCTTCAGCTTGTCGATCTTGTTCCCAACCTCGATGACGCGGCCACCGGTCTCCTGCGCGAGCTTCTTCATGGCCGAGTCTCCGCCGTAGCCGCCCATGCCGTAGAAGCCACGGTCTGCGATGAGCAGCACGTAGCAGATGGCGTCGGATTTCTGGGCCGCCTCGATGGCCTCTTTGATCTTTACCCGGCTGCCGACATCTTCTCCGTCGGTCAGCAGGATCATGGCTTTGCGCCCAACCTCGTGGCTGAACTCATCGTGCGAGGCAAGATAGACGGCATCATAGAGCGCCGTACCGCGCGGGCCCGAGGAAGTGCATGGGATCGGACCGCCACCCAGGCCGGGGATTCCCCCGCAACTGCCGCCGCCGGTGTTGATCTTGGCCTCGTTGAGCGCGCGCTTCAGGTTGCGAGTGGAAGTGGTGAAATCCTGCAGAAGATTAATATCCACGTCGAAGCTGATGACGAAAGCTTCGTCCTTGGGGCGCAACGTGCTCTCCAGAAAGGAGCCGCCGACTTCTTTCTCCATCTCGAGCACGCGCTGCTGGCTGCCGCTGGTATCAATCAGCATGCCGAGCGTCAGGGGCAGATCGGATTCAGCCTTGAAGTACTTGATGGTCTGCGGCTTGCCGTCCTCGAAGATGTCCAGGTCGGTCTTGGTCAGGTTCGGAATCAGAGCGCCATGCTTATCCTTCACATTGAAGAAGAGCTGCACGACCTCGACGTTGACCTTGAGGGTCTCGGTGGACTGGTCCGGCCCTTCGTCTTGAGGCTGGTCCTTGGAGGCCTGGGATTGCGGGGGTGGCGCGTCGGCACGTTGCTGAGCGGCCAGAGGCAGCGCAATCGCGAGGAAAAGGGCGGCGAGAAGGACGGCGACCAGACGCGGTCTGCAATGTACTCTTGGCATGGGCAGTTTTATCCGGAAACTTTGCTAGTCTATCCTGTAGGGGTTAGATGCACCAAAGGGGCAGGCGCGGGCATCTCAATCGGTAGGGGCGGCCTGTAATTTCAGGAAGTTCACGGGCAAAGAGCAGTTGCACTTTGGCCGGGAAGGACAGAGGATTCAGGATGGTCAGGAAAACCAGCGGGTTGGTGCTTGCGGGGCTGCTTGTTTTGGCAGCAGTGGGGGTCCTGGCCCAACAGAATCAAGAGATTCCAGACGCACCATCGGCCACCCGTCCGGTGCCGCCGCCGGAACCGGCGAGCCCCCGGCCGACTCCGGACACCGGCAACGACCCGTCGCTGAAATTCCCCGAGCCGAATAATCCCACGACCAACCAGCCTCCGCGCAGCGCTCCCGACGAGGCCGACCAGAAAACGCCTCCGCCACCCATGCCGGAGATCAAAACCATTCCCGAGGGCAGCCTTCCGCCGGATACCGGAAATGCGCCGGATGATTTGTACAAGATCGGGGTGAACGTCAACTACGTGATTGTTCCGGTCATGGTCAAGGATAACGACGGGCGCCTGGTAAACGGCCTGTTGCCCAAGGATTTTACGGTGCTGGAAGGCGGTCAGAAACAGGTGTTGAAGTTCTTCACCAGCGACCCCTTCCCGCTGTCAGCGGCCGTGATTTTTGACTTGGGCATGCCCGACGTCGGGGTGAAGAAGGTACAGGAGACCCTGCCCGCATTGCAGGGTGCTTTCAGCCAGTTTGACGAAGTTGCGATCTACACCTACAGCAGCACGGTGAGCCGGGTCACGGACTTTGGCAAGGTCGGACAGAAGCTGACGGCGGTGCTGAACCAGATTAAGACCTACAGCGGCGCCAACAACGGGCCGGCCGTCACGGGAGGCCCCCTGGGTCCGCAGGGACCGATCATCAACGGGAGGCCAATCGACCAGCCGGTCCAGCCGGTGATTACGCCGCCGAAAGAAGCGCGAGTAACCAACGATGCCATCCTGATGGCGGCCCGCGATCTGTCGAAACAGGACCGGACGCGGCGGAAGATCATCTTCGTGATCAGCGACGGGCGGGAGCGTGGCAGCACGGCCAGTTATGCCGACACGCTGAAAGTCCTGCTCACGCAAAACATCATCGTGTATGCGGTGGGGGTGGAGAGCGCCGCAATTCCGGGCTACGGGACCTTGCAGAAAGTCCACCTCCCCAAACTGGGCGTGGGATATGGCAATATCCTGCCGAAGTATGTTTCCGCCACGGGCGGGGGCACGGTTTACAGCGAACTGGCGCGCGCCGGCATTGAGAGCGCCTACGCCCGCGCCATTGGGGACGCCCGCAACCAGTACACGCTAGGCTATGCCCCGAAGCAGGGCATCGGGGGGTACCGTCAGATCGAAGTGCGGGTGCGGCGGCCGGACGTCAAGGTGTACGCCAAGGATGGGTATTATCCGCTGCCGACCAAGAAATGAACCAGTACCCAGTTGCCAGTACCCAGTACCCAGTTTCCATCAGCGTATTCTCACGTGTGTTA
>PMCH01000334.1 GCA_003154055.1 Acidobacteriaceae bacterium | reverse complement strand
GAACGAGCGGACGCTTTCCTTGTGCCAGGTTTGTCTGCACGAAACTACTTGTTGGAGCTGGGAGTTCACGAGTCAAAAATCTACCGCGCCCCAAATGCCGTGGACAATACTTTCTTTGCAGAATGTTCCCGCCTCGCTCGTCAGAATGCAGACGACGTTCGGCGGCGTCTTGCCCTGCCTGAGCGATACTTCCTCTGCGCGGGGAGGCTGGTGCGCGAAAAGGGCGTCTTTGATTTACTGAAGGCCTATGAAAGACTAAGTCGGGAGGTTCAGCGGGATGTGGGATTGGTCTTTGTCGGCAATGGCAGCGCAAGGGCGCAACTTGAGGCCCTCGCCGCTGCGGTCCCGGGCTGCGTTCGCATCCTGCCCTTTTTGCAGCGCGAGGAGCTAGCGTCTGTTTATGCGATAGCGGATGCGCTCGTTTTCCCCACCCACACGGACACATGGGGGCTGGTTGTGAATGAGGCCATGGCCTGTGGCCTCCCGATCCTCGCATCGGAGGTCGCGGGTTGCGTGGCTGATCTTGTGGAGAACGAATGGAACGGTTTTGTGATTCCGCCGCGCGACATCGAAAGATGGGCTGGCGCCATGAAGGTCATTGCAACCAGCCCCGAGATGAGGCGAACGATGAGTAGGAACAGCGAATCCAAAATACGAGAGTTCAGCCCCGGAAAGTGGGCCGCGGGTCTGGCGGAGGTGCAACGCCTGGTGGAGCGCCTGTGAACGACACCTTGCCGACAAGAATTTTATTGCCAGTGGTTGCGGCTGCGGTGGTTCTTGGAGTTCTTTGGACATGGTTCCACCCCGCGCAATTCAGCAATGTTGAGTTACTGGGTACTCTTCTGTTTTTGGAACTCCTGCTCTTTTTTGTGTGGCATTTCCAGCGGCTGTTTTTCGCAGCGGTGATGTTTTCCTTTCTGTGGGCCGGAACGGCAGTGCCGTGGCAGGATGCTTTCAACATTGGACGGTGGGTGGTGCTCGGTTTCGGCGCCGTGGTGGGCTTCATCATGTGGATGAAGAGCTCCTATCGCAGTTTTGGCCCACTTCATTTGGTGGCTGCCTTTTGCGTTCTTTCTGCCGGAGTTTCGGCCATGGTCTCAGATTATCCGACCGTGGCGCTTGCCAAGACGGCGAGCTTATTTCTATTGTTTCTTTACGGCGCTGCGGGAGCGCGGGTGGCAGTGTTGGGGCGCGAAAAGAAGTTTTTCCAGGGGTTGGTCTTTGCAATGGAGATCGTCGTGTACCTCGCCGCAGTGTGTTATTTCGCACTGGGCCTGAAAGTATTCGGTAACCCGAACTCGCTGGGCGCGACCATGGGCGTAGGTGCTTTTCCGGTGCTTCTCTGGGCATGGCTGAATAGCCAGAAGACAGAACGCGCGAGGATGTTCTTCGCTTTGCTCCTTTGCTGTTGTCTCCTGCTCTTTAGTCTCGCCCGTGCCGCGATTTTAGCGGCCGCTTGTGTCACGGTAGTCCTGTGCATTTCCCTTCGAGCGTACAAACTACTTCTCAAGGGCGCAGCCATCCTGCTGCTCGGGTTGTCGGTCACGGCGATCCTCGCGCCGTCTTTCTTCGAAGGAGTGGCCACAGAATTCAGCGACGCCGTACTTTACAAAGGACACAAGGAGCAAGGGATCTTCGGCTCCCGCAGTTCGCCTTGGGACGTAGCCATGACCGAGATCAAGAGGAACCCATTCTTCGGCAGCGGGTTCGGGACCAGCGCCACCGGGGAGGACCCGGGCTTTGTTCTGGGGAAGTTCCATTCCACTTCCGAGGTAAACCGCGAGCATGGAAGCAGTTATCTTGCGATTGCGGAGTGGGTCGGCCTGTTGGGCCTTGTTCCGTTTGTTGGCCTGCTGCTTATTGTGGTTCACAACATTTGGAGAGCTTGCACGTGGATGCGGGGATCAGGGGATCCATCCCACTTCGCCATACCTCTGGCCATGGTGCTTCTTGCGGGCCTGGTGCACGCCGGGTTTGAGGACTGGTTGTTTGCGGTGGGTTACTACGTTTCTGTGTACTTCTGGGCCTTCGCGTTTGTTCTTCCCGACCTTATCCCGGCGACTGTCCTGCGTTCCCCAGTGCGGAGCGGAGCGGCGCCCCACCGGGCGTATCGGTTGGAACCCATTGACTCAACACAATAATATAGCCTCGCAGGCTTGCCGCGGGGACTTTTCGCCGGAAGCCCCGGTCAAGCCGACTCCGACTTGGAGGCGGTGATATAGAGGCTGTCCGCGATGTAGATCAGTGGCGGCAGTAGTCTCGAAATGCGCCGCAGGCCTTCGGAGGCGAGCACGATGGCTTGAAAGTGTGGCGGGAAGAGTCGCAGATCGCTGATCTGTGCATTTAAAGAAAAAAAACCATCCACTTCGACCGACGCTGGCCCAATCGTTGAGGAAAATTCGCGCCGCAATTCGGGGACTGTCCAATAGCGCACCTCGAAATCCCGGGTTTCCCGAAACCCCCGGCGTACCTGGTGATACAGACAGCGGATACCAAAAACGTTGGGGAGTTGAATCAACGAACTGCCGCCAGTCCGAAGAACGCGGCGAATTTCCCTCAATACCGAGGAGGTATTCTGTTTCGACAAATGCTGGAGGACGCTGTAGGAGAACACCTGGTCAAAAGCCGAATCGCGAAATGGCAAGAAGCGGCCATCCGCCACCAGATACAACGCGCGGATTCCCAACTGCTGCGCAACTCGGCGGGCGGCGCGAATCCCCTTGAGTGACGGGTCGATGCCCACTGGCCGATACCCAGATTGAGCAGCGGCCAGACACCAACGCCCCCAACTGCATCCAATTTCAAGAAAGCTCCGGCCTTCGCCAGGGGGCAGGCGAAGAGTGGGCAACGGATACTCGGTAAGTTTTCCCACCAGGTGTTGATACAGGCTTCCGTTGGTCGCGCCGATTGCGTTTCTGACAAAAGGATCAATCTCAGTGCCAGCGACCTTAAATTGCGGCAGTTGTGCGGCGTCGCCTTCTTCGGCCACGGCCAACGCCCGGGTTCCTTCAATGTGCGTCTGCTCAGCCTCCGAGACCAGCAAGATCGGAATCCCTTCAACCGTCCGGTAACGATGGCCGGAGGCGCAGCACAACCAGTCAGATTCCTCATCCAGCGTTTGCTTGTCTCTGGGACAAACCAATAACTGAAGTAGCTCGGCGTCAACCATGTTCATGGTTTTCTGGGATTCAATGACGAACCTACGGCCCACAGTGGCCAGTGTCAACGAAAATCCAGCCACGACGATGCCAGCAACATCGTGCACGTGGCGCCGGATGTTTGGGATAAGATCAGATGAATTCAGCTCCAAGCGCTGATAACAACGGACAATGCGCCTCTTTATTAACGGACTTGCGGCGAGCGCNNCAATCTGACGTTTGTCGATGCCGCCAGACTCAGTCGATCCGCGATACGAGCTCTGTACGAGCAGATCGTCATCCGGTCGATCATCGAGAAGAGTGGCGCGGAAGTCCTGTTGTCCGCCGGCAACTTCGCAATTCATAACTCTCCCGTTCCGCAAATCCTCTTGTCCAGGAATGCGCTCTACACCTCGGGCGAGTTCAGGAAGGATCTTCTGTCGCGGGGCGATTATGCGCTCTGGGTGGAAACGTGGATCAAAGGTCGGATAGCGAAGCGGTCGATCGGCTGGGCAGATTGCACAGTCGCGCCCAGCGAGGCGTTTGCGCGCGACTTGCGCCAGTGGACAGGCCGGAATATCCTGGCGGTCCATCATGGTTTTGACGGGGAGTTCTTCCGCGGCGAGAAAAGGCAATTGCCCGAAGATGCCCGGCGAGTCCTCGGTCAAACGGAGGGCGCAGTTCGCCTGCTATTGGTTAGCCACTACAACTATTATCGAAACTTCGAAACACTATTCAAAGCGGTGAACGTCCTGAAGGGCCTGTCGAAGGAAAGGAAAGTGGTGCTTCTGCTGACCTGCAAACTGGACGGCGGGAAGGATGGCTCCTACCGGACTGCCGGAGCGGCTGCCATGCTTCGAGAGCTGGAGATT
>PMCH01000026.1 GCA_003154055.1 Acidobacteriaceae bacterium | reverse complement strand
GGGCTTGACCAGCGCGTCGATGCTGCTGACAGGATGCTCCCGCGCCAGCGATCGGGTTGCGAATGTGACGAGCTCTCTGCCCCACCCTCCGCCCCGGAACTGAGGAGCTACGCTAACCGAAAGGAGAGCACTCTCGCCGCGCAGCTGAAAACGCACCTGTCCAACGGCGGTGCCTGTCTCGTTTTCGCCGATGTACACCACCGACTGCGGATCCCGGACCCGCTCCGCGAACCAGACCGTGTGCTCTTCCCAGGAAATTGGCGCGGGATGAAACGACGCCGCGCGCGCAGCCAGGTCATTGGCCCACTCGAACAGCAACTGGCAGTCGTTCTCCCGCAGCGGCCGGAGCCGCAATTCCCGCCCCACAAGAGCGGCCCGAACCCGCTCCGCGCCCATGCCGTCCACCAGTTCGCGCCCTTTTTGGGACATTCCTTTACGCTGGGCTGAAGACTCCAGCAACGCACAAAGCAGCCCCACAAACGCTTCCGGCTTGAATTCNNCCCATGTAGCAAAGTTCGTACGAAGTTCCACCAGCGGCGGCAATGGCGATGTCAGCCCATGCCATCAATGCCGGCATATCCCGGACGTTCTGCATCATACGAATGCGAACTGGGCTCTGTTCGATGGCTCGCTGCAGGGCGGCCTGGTGTGGATTTCCACCGCCCACCGCGACCACCACTTCGAGGTCACGCCGTCCGAGGCACACCAGACTCCCCAGTATTCTTGTACTTGCGTTTCCCGCGTCGCTCCCTCCCATCGTCACCAGAATTTTGGTGGCGCGGTCGGCAATTGTTCGCGTCCAGCCGATCCAGGGCAGGAACTCCTCGCGCAGCAGCGCATACGCCGGGCCGAGGAGCAACCGAGTATCGCCGTCCCGTTTCGCATACATTCCGGGTTGGGCATAGGGATTCTGGTTCAGCACCCAGCGGGCAGAGTAGTGGTCGGCGTGCCCGTAGTCATCCAGGAAGAGAACTGCAACTCCTGCTGCGCGGAGCGCTGCTTGCTCGGATGAACCGATGCCGTAGCCGTCCAATACCACCAACTCGCAGCCGGAGTCGCGGACAAAAGCACGAGAAAGATCTTGCTCGCGCACGGTCTCCAGCGAAAAACCCTCAGCCACAATCCGCTCCGCCACGCCGCTTGAACCTTCCTGCAACAGGAAGGTCGCGGCGCCACCGGCACGCTTCCATGCCTGTGCCAACGCCAGGCACCGCATCACGTGCCCGGTCCCGATGGCGACGGACGTCTCCGCCCAAATCAGCAGCTTGCTGGCCTTCATTTCCTCCGCCGGCAGATCCGTCTTACTGTTTCTGTCCTTTGNNGTTTTCCACATCAGGTTCCGATGACCGCGGTAGGGGATCTCCGTCAGTTCAGGCGCGTAGTACTCCAATCCCCAGATCCAGGTCTTGGAACACCGGTGAATCTCACCCATTGCGGTCGTCAGATCCGCAGGAGCCATGTGAATGAGCACGCCGGATGTGAAAACCAGGTCGAAACTCGCGTCTGGAAATGGAATTTGCAGCACGGAACCTTCCGTCACTTTCGCGGAAGGCAAGCGCAGCTGTGTTTCTCTTACGATTTCGCTCTGAATCTCAATTCCGTGCAGATTGGTGAACCCCATCTGCTGGAGAACCAACAGTTGGTTCCCCAGATTACAGCCCACCTCCAACACACTTGCGTTTCTCGGCACTTCTGCCAACAATCGCCAATTGAGCGCTGTTCGAGTAGTCCCGTAATTCCGTTCGTAGATGGCGTCCAGTTCGGCTGGTGTGAACTGGTTCCGTGCGCTCCATTCTTTGCCGAAACTCCCCCGCCATTGCCGGCCCTGGTCGGTTTCGGAAACACTCATCATCTTGGGATCGTCCGTCACGGGATTCTCACCTCCATTTCGATCACCATTTGTGCGTCAGCGGACCTTGAACACCGGCCGGATCATCTCGCCTTCGAGGTGCGCCTCGGGGTTCGGATCGCTTAACCACTTTCCGACGGTCGCACACACTCCCGCGTAGACGCGGAGTGTTTGCTCGACCGCCACCGGGTCGTGTGCCGCGGTCATGTTATGAGTAGCCAGGAGCAACACTCCCCTCTTGACACACTCCTGCGTGAACAGGCTCCGCACGAGAAAGTTGTCTTTCCCCTCCCCATCCAGAAACTTGATCAGCGACCAGAAAGGGTAGCCAATGCATTTGATATGGTTCTGCAAGCCGGCATCTTTCGCAAGGGCGTTCAAGCCATCCTGCAGCATGCGGCCGTTTGCATCCATCCGGATCAACGCGTCGGTTGTTTCCAGAATATCCAGCACCTTCATGGCTGCCGCCATCGAAGCGACTTCGCCTCCGAAGGTGAAGCTGAAAAAAATCTCCTCGAAGATCTTCATCACACCGGCCCGCCCAACCACACATGCGATGGGGAAACCATTTCCCATCGCTTTCCCAAAACAAGCCATGTCGGGAGTAACACCGAACCTCTTTTGTGCTCCCCCCAGACCGAAGTGAAAACCGCTACAGATCTCATCGAAGATCAGCAAAGCCCCATGCCGGTGGGTTAACTCCTTCACGGCTTCCAGGTAGCCCGGCGCCGGAGGCCAGAAGTTCACCGGCTCCATGATGACGGCGGCAAATTCGCCCGGATGCTCGCTCAATAACCTTTCCAGGGCTGCAGGATCGTTGTAAGGAAACGGATGCGTCAAAGCGCGCACGCCCTCCGGCACGCCGGCATGCCGCGTAGTGCTGCCCACATACCAGTCCTGCCAACCGTGGTAACCACAGCACGCGATGCGCTCGCGGCTCGTGAAAGCCCGCGCCGCGCGGACGGCGCCCGAAGTTGCATCCGACCCGTTCTTGCCAAAGCGAACCATCTCCGCGCACGGAATCAGTCGCGTGAGCCGCTCGGCCAGTTCCACCTCAATTGGATGGGGCAGAGAGAAACTGTGTCCCTGGGCCAATTGCCGGGTCACCGCGGCATTCACTTCCTCATGCGCGTAGCCGAGAATGTTCGGCAGAAGCCCCTGGATATAATCGATGTACTCGTTACCATCGACGTCCCACACGCGGCAGCCCTTTCCCCGCGCCAAAAAAACCGGGGCCACGCCATAGACGTGCTGGTTATAACCCTTGCTGAAGGTCTGCGCGGAGCCCGGAATCACCTTGCGGGAGCGCTCCAGCCACGCCTTCGACTGCTCGATTGGCCTTCCCGGAGCGGCGACGGCGGTCGCCTCGGCATGGAGACTCTTGTAGTAGCCGCGATTGGAAACAATTTCCGAGTTCATTGTTTCCAACTCGGGATTGTCGCGCAGCAGCTTCAGGATTTCCGCCATCCCAAAACTGCCCTTGCCCTGAAACGCGCGGTAGACTGCGCGGACAAACTCCAGGTCCTGCTTTTCATCCACTGTCCAGCGGTAACGAAAATGGGAAAGCCGCGGGTCATTTTCGACATTGGCGGTGCGAAACTTTTCCAGGCGCAAGTAGGGAGTGACGTGCTCGCGCTCGGACGCCTTGCGAGCTCCGCGCCAGGATTGCTCAAGTGCGGTAAAAGAGAAGACCTCGGTATCGAGCCCGTCGGGGAAACTCCGCACCATGGCATTGGAAGCGTAATCGAGATCACCCTGCTGAAACCGCCGGATCACCCGATCGATCACTTCCGGATCAATCAGCGGGCAGTCCGCCGTGATGCGAACGATCTGGGCTGCCTTCTCAACCCGCGCGGCCTGATAATAACGGTCCAGGACATCATGCTCACTGCCGCGATAACAGGGAATCTCGAACTTCCGGCACATCTCTTCGATAGCATCATCGGCGGGATTCATCGAAGTGGCAACCACAACGCGATCCACCAAAGTGGCCCGGCGCACGCGGTCGACGACGTGCCACAACATCGGCATGCCTTCGATTTCCGCCAGACTCTTGCCCGGCAATCGGCTGGACCCCATGCGGGCCTGGATGATCGCCACCGTCGCCCCGACTTCCGCACCGGTAGCCCAGGTCAATTGCTGAGGTTTTGCCTCCGACGACGACCTCTTGGCCGCTTCGACCAACTGGATGACCGCTTCTCCCTGCTCCAGATCGGCCACGGTCTTGCCATTCAGCGAGTCAAGGAAGTGGCGTATTTCAGAGACGTACATATCATTCGCTTCGAAAGCGTATGGGATCGCCTTCCACCGCTTTTCACCCGCTGAAAACCA
>PMCH01000364.1 GCA_003154055.1 Acidobacteriaceae bacterium | reverse complement strand
GACCGATACCAAGGCCCTGTGCGTGACCTGCCACGACGAGCAGGCGAAGAAGATCGAGACTGCCAAGGTTCCGCACCCGGGAGCGCAGGCGGGCGAGTGCCTCGACTGCCACAACCCGCACGCCAGCCCGCAGCCTGGATTACCCAAGACCGACGCCGTCAACATCTGCCTCGGCTGCCACACCGACATCGCTGAACTGGGCAAGAAGAAAGTGCATCACCAGCCCGCGTTTCTGCAGGGTTGTGCAACCTGCCACGAAGGGCACGGCAGCGACAACCAGCATCTTCTGCGCACCGCTTCGGTCAACAAGCTGTGCCTGGAGTGCCACGGTCCCGACGCGAAGGCGAAGAAACTCGAAGATGCGCACCTGGTCACGATTTTCGACGGCAAGGTGCGCTTGCCCGAAGACTACTTCGCGAAGGTTGTGAAACTCCCGCTGAAGTACGGATTGGGCCACCCGACCGATCGCCATCCGGTTTCGGACGTGATGGATCCAACCGACGTCAGCAAGGTGAAGTCGGCGATTAGCTGCCTGAGCTGCCACCAGCCGCACTCGTCCGCCCAGGCGAACCTGCTGGTCAAGGATCAGGCCAACAACATGGTGTTCTGCAGCAGCTGTCACAAGGATCTGGCGAAGTAGCCATGGAGCGGAGACTCGATATGTCCGGGAGCAACGGAAATCCGGTTCGGAGTTGGGCGACGGTGGTGCTGGTTTCCGCCCTGCTGGCACTATTGCTGGCTGCTCCGGCCCCGCTCTTCGCGGGCAACAAGAAGAAGAAAGCGGAAGTCGACAAGCCCAAGCCCACCTGGCTGGAGACGCTCGACACTTCCAAGATCGTCTGGCCGAACCCGCCTGCCATCACCCGGATCAAGTACCTGGCCTTCTACACCGGCGAGAAGCTGGAACCGCCCTCCCAGAAACAAAAAAAGCAGGCGAGCTGGAAAGACCGCCTGGCCGGCACCGAACCCGAGAACGACAAGAACTCCAATGTAGCCAAGCCGCGGTTCGCGTTGGGTGCGCCCTACGGCCTGGCGGTGGATTCCAAGAATCGCCTCTATGTGGCTGACACCAAGGTCGGCGCCGTTTTCGTGTTCAACACCGAGACCAGGGACCTGGAGTTGATCCGCAACGGCCACGAGGCCCACTTCGTCCGCATTACCGGGCTGGCCATTGACGACAGCGACCGCCTCTTCGTTTCCGACAACGGGCTGAAGCACGTTGCGGTGTTCAATCCCCAGCGCAAGGTTGAAGCCAACATCGCTGAGGGCATGGTGGATCCGGCGGGCATCGCCCTCGACAACGAGAACCGCTTCCTCTATGTCTGCGACACCGCGCTCGACCAGGTACTGGTCTATGACGCGGACACCTACAAGCTGCTGCGCAAGATCGGTACCACCGGCAAGGCGCACTCCCTGACCACGCCGGGCGATTTCGCCGCCCCGACCAATGCCGCAGTCGATGCTGACGGCAACCTGTACGTTGCCGACACGCTCAACAACCGCGTGGAAGTGTTCGACGCGGACGGCAAGTTCAGCAATGAGTTCGGCAAGGCGGGAGACGGTCCCGGTTACTTCGCCCGCCCCAAGGGCATCGCCATTGACGCTGACGGGCACGTCTGGGTCGCCGATGCCATGCAGGATCGCGTGCAGGTCTTCACCAAGGAAGGCCAACTGCTGATCTGGATGGGCGGCCACGGCCTGATGCCGGGGCAATTCAAGGCGCTGGCGGGATTGGCCATCGACAAGAACAACCGCGTGTTTACGTCGGAGCAGTTCCCCGGCCGCGTCCAGATGTTCCGCTACATCACCACCGAAGAGGCGCTGGCGGAAAAGGGCAAGCGGGACGTTCAGCCGGAGAAGAAATCGGCCAATGCGAAGGCCGAGCAGTCGAGCGAGGTCGCACCGAAATGAACCGCGACGCGCACCAAGAGTTTGGTTGTAACGAGTTTGATCGTCCGGCCGCGGCCGGGGGGCAAAACGGAGGCGTAAGCAAGCTTCCGATGTGGTGGAAGTCAAATAATCAGGAGGTCTCCTTTATGAAGCACGTAATGCTAGTAGTTCTGTGCATCCTGGCACTCGCGGTCTTCGGAATGGCGCAACCGGGTACTTACGTTCCGAGCACCGACGTTCTGGGTGCGCACAATAACGGCGGACGTGGCTGCGCAGGCTGCCATGCTCCACACAGCGGCGCATTCGGCGCTGGCGGCAACGGCGTTGACGGCACCGTAAAAGACGTTACCTATACCGGTAAAGACGCACTGTTCGGCCAGGACCTGGGCCCACTGTACGGCTACACCCTCAGCATGGGCGATGGCGGCGGGTTCGTCGAGGTTCTTCCCCAGGGCAGTAACTCCTCCGAGGAAGAGACGCGCGGCATCACGATGTGCCTGAGCTGCCATGACGGCAACATCGCGAAGGGCGCGATGATGACAGGCGTTTCCTACGAGCAATCGGCAGGCCTTCTGCCCGCTGGCAGGTACGGAACCGGCAACATCCCGACCTGGCTGGGCAAAGACGGCACGCCGACTGACGGCACCCAGTACTACAACGACCACCCGGTGGGCGTGAATGCAAATCTCGGTGCGGCCCACATTATTGGAGCTGAGGTTGCTTATGACCTCACCGGCGGCACCATCAACAGCTTGACCATCACCGGCAACCACGCCCAGTTTGAGGCGAACTACGGCTTCCCGTCCCTGAGAAAAGGGACCTGGAGCTGGCCGCTTGCCAACCCGGCTGGAAACACGGATCCCAACAAGCTGTTCCTGCTTTGCACCACCTGCCACAACCAGCACCTGATGAACGTGTACGGCGCGACTTACAACGCCGCTCGCAACCCGCAGGGCGCGAAGATCGCCGGCACCACGGGCCAGTTTGCCAGCTACTGGTTCGTCAACGCCCCATACGACATGGGCACAGCCTATGACCCGAAGACGCAGGCACCCTCGACGACGCAGTTCTGCCGTCAGTGNNGGCTTGAACTAATGCACGGCTGGGGGAGAGGGTCTCCTCTCCCCTGCTTTTTTCAGTTTCTGGTGAGGAACGAAATATGACACGTCCGCTCTCCATCGTTGCCCTGCTCCTGTTCGCGGTTTCGGCCGGCGCGCAGATGGCGTCGCACGCGCCCACGGTAGCCCTCGATCCGGCGACCGCGAATGCTCCGGCGAATCCCCCGATTCATGCGACCGGCAAGCCAGTGGCGAAGGTGAATGGGGCGGTGCTGACCGACCGGGACCTGCTGCGCGAGATGTATGCAATTTTTCCGTATGCCCGGCAGCATAGCGGCGGCTTCCCCAAGAGCATGGAGCCGGAAATCCGCAAGGGCGCGCTCGACATGATCGTGTTCGAGGAGTTGGTTTATCAGGAAGCCCAGCGAAGGAAGCTGGCGGTCGAGGCCGCGCGCATGAGCCGCGCCGAGGCGCAGTTCCGGAAACAGTTCTCCAGCGAGGAGAAGTTCCAGCAGTTTCTGCAGGCTGAATTCGGCGGCTCGAAACAGGTATTTCGCGACCAGGTCCGGCGCTCGATATTGATCCAGGATTTGCTGAACGCCGAGGTGGAGCACAAGTCGGCCGTCTCCGAAGCGGACCTTAAAGCGTTCTANNGCGAAGAAGCGCGCCGAAGAGGCGCTGAAACTGGGCAAGGCGGCCAAGAGCTATCGGGAGTTTGGGCTGCTGGCCGAGAAGATGTCGGACGACGATTTCCACGTCAACATGGGCGACCACAAGATCGTGGAGCGCGCCAAGCTTCCGCCGGAGATCCTGAAAGTGGCGGAGACGATGAAGCCCGGCGACGTGAGCAACATGATCGTGGTGGGCAATAACTACACATTCTTCCGGCTGAACGCTCACGTACCGGCGGGCAAAGTAAAGCTGGAAGATGTGAAAAAGGACCTGCGTACCGATCTGCAGAAGAGGAAGTACGACCAGCTTCGCTCCAGTCTCGACAAGCGACTGCGCAAGACCGCGAAGGTGGAAGTTCTGTAGGAATCTGGCCGGGAACAGGCGGCATGTTGTGGCTTACGGCTTCGCAAATACGCGTTACGCACTGGCGGCCACCCTACTGCTGTGGGCATTGCCTCTTCTGGGGCAGCTCGAGGTAGGCGAGAGCAGCACGCAGATGACCGGCAACGTTGCCGTCGGTTATGACGGTTCCTATGGGGAGTCCCTCGCCTCCGAGCATGGCATTAGCGTTGGTGGGGAAGCTTATCTGCACGGTTCCTACTACGATCCCAAATTCATTTCCTACGATTTTCATCCTTACTACAACCGCAACCAGAACAACTCGGCGTACCAGTCCATCTCCAACAGCAGCGGATTCAACGGAAGCGCCAATCTTTTTTCCGGAAGCCACTTCCCGGGATTTGTCAGTTACACGAAGAACTACTCGGGCAGCGGAACCTTTGGGCTGCCGGGAGCCAGCGGCCTGACGACCCACGGCAGCGGCCAGACGTTTTCCGTGGGATGGAGCGAATTGCTGCCGGACATGCCGACGCTTTTCGCCAGCTACACGATGACCGACAGCGCTTCCACGATCTACGGTTCGGACGCACAGAGCGGGTCGGCGAACAAGATGCTCGACCTGCACTCGGATTACAC
>PMCH01000009.1 GCA_003154055.1 Acidobacteriaceae bacterium | reverse complement strand
TCGATCGCGCTGCAACACGGCGTGCCACTCAAGATGTTCTGCGAAAAGTTCGCGCACACCCGCTTCGAGCCCAGCGGCTGGTCGAACAATCCCGACATCGGCTTCGCCAAGTCGATCATGGACTACATCTTCCGCTGGCTCCAGCTGCGCTTCCTGAGCGGACAGCAGCAGATGCTGTTCGAGAACCTGCGTCCACGAGCACTCGGCGCTCCGGCCCCGGAAGTAGGCGACCTGAACGGTTCCGTGGGTTCAGCGGCGGATTCACTGAGAACTGAGAACCGGGAACTGAGAACTGGTTCTGGTTCCGTCCACGCCGCCGACGCCCTCGCCAGCCTGGTCGACATGGGCGACGCTCCCAGTTGCAGCTTCTGCGGATCCATCATGACCCGCAACGGCAGTTGCTACAGATGCATGAGCTGCGGCAGCACCAGCGGCTGCAGCTAATCACGTGTAGCGCGGACACTCCTGTCCGCGGATTTTGATCGTGAGATTTTTGATCGTAAGGATTTTGATCGTGAAGCAGGGGCGGATGCCAAGTCCGCCCAGCTTCACGTAGGGACAGCCGCCCTCGGCTGCCCTGCGGAGCAAAGCTCCGCAGCGCTCTTGGGAAGGGCATGGCTTCAGCCATGCCGAAACGGGAATCAAATAAAATGACTATATGTCATTGTTGTTGACAACAACACCAATTGCTTCTATATTGTGTTTGGGTTGCCGTTACGTGCGATTCAGCAGGCTCTTTGACAATTGTTCTCCAGCAGAGGTCGCTTCTACGATCGAGTCCCTCGTCAATGGACGAGGGACGTAAAGCGGTGGGATGTTCGTATTCCACGGCGATGGGATGCGGTTTGTCCCGTCATTCCGACGCTGCATCCTGAGGACTCCCGGTATCGGAGGAGCAAGGTGCAGGTGTTTGGGTGTGTACGTTGCAAGATTGTGCGGCACACGTTGGGTGAGTTTTCCGGTTCAGTCCATTCTTCCTCGGATAGCTACCTTCTGCGGCACCGGTAACTACCGGAGGAGGATGAAGTGAAATACAAGCACAAAGACCTGCAATTCAGCATGGACCAACTTAGGCTCATGCTGAAGAGAGATGGACTTGAACCGGAACAGATAAGTGCATTAGAGGATGCGGAGAACGAACTGACACGCCTTGGGCACGAACCGAATCCCACCAGAAGAGAAATCTTCAGGGTGATCCGGAAGGTGGCCGAGGCCATCATTAAGAGCTTCGTGAGCTGATGTAGCTTCATTGCTACTTAGGTGTCTAGTGCTCGAGTTCCAGGGAAAACTCACTTCCAAGATTCTGGGTCCTTTGTGAACTATTCGAAAGCAATCAGAACTGCGCGAGCTCTCGCCGACATATCGCAGCGCGAGCTCGCAAAGCGCGTTTCTATTGATGCAAGCCTGGTATCCATGATCGAAAGTGGGAAGCGTAAACCCAGCCTAGACACGCTGGAGAACATAGCGACCGCTCTCGGAATCCCATTTCACCTCTTCACATTGCTCGCGTCAGAACCAGCAGATGTGAAAGGTGCCGATTCTCGGGTTGTACAGCGATTGGCTGTAGGGCTAAGCAAGCTATTGCTGGGCGGAGATGACGATGAGGCACGAAGAAGTCGCAGCAGTCGAAAAGCTCCAGATTCTGAGCCCAAATCTGCTCGCCGATATACTCAAAATTCGAAGAGAAAGGCTGGTTAGCCTTTCGGCAGAGGGTAGGCTGCAATATAGCCCCTTCATGTCCACCAGGCTCCCTCGCCCGTTCCAAAAAATACACCTCTCCAAGCCGCGACCGATTGACAACCCCCGCCAAGAGCTGAGTTGGGTGCAGAAGCGTATCTACCGGCGGTTGCTCAAACCTATTTGTTTCCCCGAACACATTCTCGGTGCGGTCCCGAAACGCAGCGTGCGGGACAATGCGGAGCGGCATCTTGACTCGAACCTGCTGGTGACGCTCGACATACGACAGTGCTTTCCCAGCATAACCAACAGGCAGGTATACCAAGTCTGGGCAGACTTGCTTGGTTGCTCACCCCCTGTAGCAAAGCTACTGACGGAGTTGACGACGTTTGATCGACACCTACCGCAAGGCGCTGCCACCAGCCCATTCTTGGCGAACCTATTCATCTGGATGATCGATGAACCAATCAGACAAATGTGCGAGCAACTGTCGGTCACATATTCGACATGGATAGATGATCTAGCGTTCTCGGGTGAGATGGCTAGAGAGTTGATCCAGCCCGCCGTTTCTATACTTGCCGCTCACGGGTTGAGGGTGAAGCGTGAAAAAATAAAGATCATGGGGCCTAATGCGATCAAACTACTCACCGGCACGCGTCTCGGTTCCCAGCGTGTCCGCGCGCCCAAGGATAAACTCTCTCGCATTCGTTCTGGCATCTACAAATTACGAAGTGGTTTAGTGGATGAACAGAATGTGGAACGTTTCATCCTTGGCTTGGTAGGGCAACTGCGGTTCATCGACCAGATATGTCCCCCAGATGTCTCACGCTACGCTGGAGAACTGAAAGAGGCCTGCAAGGGACGGTACCTCGACCGCCACTCGAAGAAGTTCCTTGATGCGTCGGCGTGAGCACATCATTTGTTTGTTGACCTTGCGACGCGAGGCGGGCGGCCCACCTCTAAACTCTAAATAACCGACGGGTGCCGCACCTTTCGCGCTTTTCGAAAGGTGGGATTCCACGTCCCTGTCCCTCTTGGGATTCTGCGGACTTCAAACTCCAAACTCTGAACTACGCGTTCGATCTGAGATCGTAACCCGTCCACCGGGGCTAAAGCCCTTCTCATTTTTCGCTTTAACGCGGGCCTTAAGGCCCGTGCTTCCACCAAAACCTTAGTTGCTTTAACGCCGGCCTGAAGGCCGGCTCTTCCACAAGAATCGTCCGCTTCCCGCAACGGACCTCCGCGCCACCGTGGAAGAGCGGCCCTTCAGGGCCGCGTTACGACGCCCCATATCAGGCCTTCAGGCCCCGTGGTCGCTTTTCCACCGGGGCTAAAGCCCTCATTTGTCCGCCCTTAACGCGGGCCTTAAGGCGCGCTCTTCCACCAAAACCCCTCCCCGCCGTAATTGAACAATTTTGACGTGACTCCGCTCACATCTTTCCTTGTCACGCGTGGACTACGTTCCGTTGCATGGACCGTACATTCTTCATCACCTCCGTCACGGCCCAACGGAGACCGATATTCCAACGCGTCGCCACCGCCGACCTGCTCGTTGAGGTCTTCCTTGGATATCGCCAACAGGGCAAATATCTCCTTCATGATTTCGTGATCATGCCCGACCACTTTCACGCACTGATCACTCCTGCTCCCGAAATCTCTCTGGAGCGGGCTGTCCAATTCATCAAAGGAGGATTCTCGTTCCGGTTGAAGTCAAGCTTGCCGGTCTGGCAAGGGAGTTTTACGAACCATCGAATTCGGGATGACGAAGATTTCGAACAGCATCGCGAATACATCCGGATGAATCCGATGCGCGCGGGATTGGCGCGGAGAGTGGAGGATTATCCGCATTCGTCGGCAAGCGGAGAATTCGCGCTCGATCCGATGCCACCAGGGCTAAAGCCCCTTCTTGATTACCGCGAAACGCCGGCCTGAAGGCCAGCGCTTAAGGCCGGCTCTTCCACCAAAACCCTTCCGTCCTAACGCCGCCAATCCGCGCTTTTCGAAAGGTGGAATTCCACGAACGCCGAATGCTGAGAGCGTATACTTTCCACAGTGCCACAGCCCATCAAAGTTCGTGGACGATTTGCCACGGCGTACGACACCGCCGAGACCCTTGGTGTTTCCCCGTCTCGAACCCAGGAGTTGATTGAGGCGGTGAAGAAGATGACGCAAGGCGTCGTCTATCGCAGTTCCAACAAGAGTGGTAGTTTCGCTGTGCGCAAGAAAATGAAGGCGGGATCCCCGGCCACCGGAGTCGGAATGAAGAAGAAGAACAGCGCAAGACATGCCGAGGCAACCAAGAAGAAAGCCCAATCGCGCGTCGCCAAAGCGCACCGCTAGTACGGAATCGGCATTCCTCAATATTCCCTACGACGCGGCCTTTGAGAATCTCTATCTCGCCTACATTGCCGGAGTCAGCGCCTTTGGGTTGAAACCCAGAGCTGCTCTTGAGATTCCCACCAGTAACCGGCGACTTGAGCGTATCCTCGCCCTGATTCAAGAATGCAAATATTCGATTCATGATCTGTCCCGCGTAGAGGTCGACCGCACTCCACCACCCACGCCGCGCTTTAACATGCCATTTGAACTTGGCCTCACGGTTGCCTTGGAGAAGGTCGTTATCCCCGGGCACGCGTGGATCGTGTGTGAAACGATGAGGTTTCGCCTGAAGAAGTCATTAACGGACCTGGACGGCACCGATCCCTACGTTCACGATGGCACGGTTCGTGGCTTGTTCCGCGAACTCGGGAACGCTTTTGTCCGCAACCAAAATCAACCGACCGTGGACGAGATGATGAAGGTGTACCGGATACTTCGAGCCAATTTCAAAGGCGTACTTTACCGCGCGGGAGCAACCCATCCGTTCAACGCGAGAGTGTTTCGAGACTTGTGTGTTCTGGCAAGCGCTGCCGCGGATGATGTGGTCCTAAACTAGCCGGTCGCCGGGTGCCCCTTTCACCCCTTTCCAAAGGTGGGATTCCACATCCCTATCCCGCTTGGGATTTTGCCGAAGTGGAATCGATGTTGGGCGCTCATTCCTGTCTTATGAGGCCGTCATCTTCCCATTGATGACCGCAGGAATCGCAGGTCCATTTGTAGATTGGGGCGGAGATCTCCGCGGTTGCCGGATCCTCGGTTGCCGAATCCTGGGTTGTCCAATCGCCGATCAGACGCTCGAACACAACTTCCCCCGAATGGCATCTGGGACAGCGCACCTGAATCTCGCCAGCTTCTTCTCCCGGCTTTTCAGGCGGCGCATCCGCGGGCGCGTAATTCCCCATTGCCTGCCTTGCCCACGGATAACCAATGTTCATGATTGCTACCTCGACGCCGTTGGCAAAATTCGAGGTCACCGCGTCCACGCCCGTCGCTTTCTCCGGTCCCATGAAAAAGGGGATGCCGGGGCGATCGAGCAGCGTTTGCACCTGAAGCGCATCGCGCAGGCTCCACACCGTGCAGATCGTGACCAGTCTGCGGTCTTC
Source organism: Acidobacteriaceae bacterium (assembly GCA_003154055.1). Taxonomy (GTDB): domain Bacteria; phylum Acidobacteriota; class Terriglobia; order Terriglobales; family Acidobacteriaceae; genus Acidiflorens. The sequence continues at coordinate 23 of PMCH01000009.1, read as the reverse complement.
GTCGTAGGAGGGATTGAGCGGAG
>PMCH01000194.1 GCA_003154055.1 Acidobacteriaceae bacterium | reverse complement strand
TCGGACTGTGGACCAGGCCGCGAGCGATTTCCAAACGACGCCGCATGCCGCCGGAAAGTGTCTTGGTCTGTGCCCCCCGCCACTTGGTTAGATCCACGGTCTCGAGCAATTCCTCAATCGCTTCTTTGCGCCGCTTGGCCGGGACGTCATAGAGCTTTGCGTAAATGTTCATGTTCTCTTCGACGGTGAGATCGAGATCGCTGGTCATGGCCTGCGGGATCACGCCAATCGAATGCCGAACCGCGCCTGCCTCCTTCGCTACGTCGTGGCCTGCGATGCACGCCGTGCCCGCGGTAATCGGAATGAGCGTCGTCATCATGCGGATCAAGGTGGATTTCCCGGCGCCATTCGGCCCCAGCAGCCCGAAGATTTCGCCCTCCTTCACCTGGAACGACACGTCGTCCACCGCGGTGAAGTCACCATACTTCTTCACAATGTGCTGGACTTCGATTGCGTTGGGCGCATCCGGCGAGATTTCGCTCTTGCCGTTGAACTCGGATATGGAAACCGGACCGCCATTCGGATTGTTCGCGTCCGCGCTCATGGCTGGCCTGCCGTTGCCGGGCTCTTCGGCTGTGCGGTTCCGTTCAGTTGTTCGGGCGAGACCAGTACCTCGGCTGTCATTCCCGGCACATATGCGCCCTTCGGATTGTCCAGGCGTATCTTCAGCACGATGGTGCGGATGTCACGCTTGCGGCGTCCCACATCGCGCTGGGTAGCGAAGTCGGCCTCCGCCGCCTTGTAGAAAACTTTGCCCTGCGTGACGGTGCCGCCCGGCAACCGCACGCGCAGCGCGTCACCCAGGCCAATGTGGTCTGCATCCGTCTCCGGAATGGCCGCCCGCACCCAGGTATCGCTCAGATCGACGACGGTCACGATTGCCTGTCCTGCGCTGAGGACCTCTCCTTCACGCGCGGCCCTGACGAGGACCGTCCCGGTGACGGGAGCGTAGATCTTCGTGTAGCCCAGGCGCACTTCCGCTTCCTTCAACTGCGCCTCGGCATTGACGAGTTGGGCGCGTGTGGACGTCACCGTGCTCTGCGCGGCGCCTGCCTGACTGGTGCGCGCGATCGCCGCATTCAAATCCGCTTGCGTTGCGGTGACCTGGTCCTTCAATGCCTGCACGCCGGCTTGCTGCGCGCGCAAGTTCGTTTCCGCCTGCACTTTCTCCATCTCCGACGCAACTCCAGCCTGCGCTAATCCGATGATCCGCCGGCTGTCGCTTTCGACGCGCGTGAGCGTGGCCTCGGCCTGCGCCAGTTGCGCCCGCGCCGATTGCAGCCGCGCTTGCGCATTGGCCACATCGCTCGAGGTCGATCCCTTGGTGGACTGCTGCGTGTACTGGGTTTCGGTGACTCTGGAGCGGAGGCTGGCAATGGTTGCCGCCGCCGCCCGCTCCTGCGCCTCAAGTTCCGAGGGGTCGAGGAGCGCGATCAGGTCGCCTTGCTTCACCGCCGCTCCTTCTTCCACCAGCAACCGGGCAATCCGTCCCCCGACCTGCGGGCTCACTACGACCTGGTTGGAGTCGACGGTTCCGACCAGGACCAGATCCTTGCCCGCGGGGGTGGAGAAGAAATAGTAGAGCGACGCAATCACCAGGATGATTCCCAGGATAATCAGAAATTTGTTACGCGCACTCATCGGCGACCTCCTTGCTTGGGGCGGGGCAGCGTGAACAACGCGGCCGAAATAAAGTCCAGAACGAACGCCCGCCGTTCCGCGATGTGCTTGGGCGCAAGCGGATCGGCCTGGATCAGTGTTTTGATGACGGGGGCCGCGCTGAAGTAGAAAATAATGATCGCGACCATGGAGGGAATGAAATGCATCGGGTTGATGGGCCGGAACTCCCCGATGGCGATCCCCTCACGCAGAACCTCCGCCAGTTTCTGGTAGATGGGGCGGAAATGTTCGCGGGCGACACGCTGCATCTGGCCGGTGCGGTGGCTTCCGGTACGCACCCATTCGCCCTGCACCACGCGCGGGAAATGCGGATTGGCCGCGACGTAATCGAAATAGGCTGAAATGTAGTCCAGAACTTTTTGGCGCGGCGGCAGGTCGCCCTCCAGCGTGGGCACGACTTCGGCGCGCAGGCCGGTGAAGACCTGATCGAGCACCGCTTGATAGATGGCTTCCTTGTCTTTGAAGTAGTAGTAGAGCAGGGCCTTGTTAACATGAGCGGCGCGGGCGATGGCGTCGGTGCGAGCCCCGGCAATGCCATTTTCCGCGAATTCGTTGATCGCCGCCTTCAGGATGGCCGCGCGGCTCTCTTCGGGTTTGCCGCGGGTCCCGTAGCGGGACCGGGTTGGAATCGAAACAGACATAGCTAATTAACCAGTTAGTTAGATTATGACACGGGGCGAAACGTTGCGCAAGAGTTTCGGAGAGACGGCATGGGGGCCGCCATCGTATCCACGCTGGAAGATGGCGGCGCGGGAAGTTCGCGGGCAAGAGCCCCCGCGCTACATCCCGCCGGCGATCGACGGAACCAGCAGAACCTCATCGCCGTCCTGAAACGCGTAGGAGTTGCCGCCCAGGAAACGGATGTCTTCCTCGTTGACGTAGATATTCAGAAAGCGCCGGGTCTGGCCCGCTTCGTCACGCAGATGCGGCTTCAAGTCCGGAAACTGCTGGTCGAGCAGCGAGAACAGTTCCGTGAGGTTGGAGGCGGCGCACGTAATGTTCGGTGTGCCAGCGGTGAGCCGGCGCAGCGCGGTCGGAATCTGGACGGTGATGCTCACTTATGCCTCCACAGGTATTACGGGGGGTTCGCCGGCAACCGGTAGAACTGGTTTCCTGGCGGCAAAGGATGGCACGCCGGCCCCATCCAGCTTGCTTTGCAGGAATACCTCGAAGTCCCGCAGTCGGGGTGCGATCGGAATCTCACTTTCATATTTGCCGGCGAAGACATCGGTCGTCTTCAGGCCGTTGCCGGTGATACAGAGCACGGTGGTCTCGTCGGGAAGAATGCGGTCCTGACGGATCAGCTTGCGCGCGGTGCCGACAGTCACGCCTCCCGCAGTCTCGGTGAAAACGCCTTCGCTCTGGGCGAGCAGTTGGATGGACGCGACAACATCCGCGTCTGACACGTCCTCTGACCAGCCGCCGCT
>PMCH01000126.1 GCA_003154055.1 Acidobacteriaceae bacterium | reverse complement strand
CTCCTCTTTCCCTCGTGGCAGGTTCTTTCGTTGCACTTAGGATTTCGCCACCGAACTCCTGGTTCGCCATGCTACGCATGACTTCACGCCGGCTTGGCGGCAAGAGTTCCCACTGAATCCGCTGGCAGTTCGATCGCCAGCGCGCGATCGGGCAACTGCACCTGGACCATCTGTGTATGCGCCAGTTCGTTGCGCAGCACGAGCACGATGGTGCCGTCGGGGTTCAAGAATCCAATCGCTTGGTCGCAGGTGCCCGTCGTTTCCAGGCGCTTCGCCCCTACCGTGACAAAGTGCGTCAGGTGTTTCAGCAGGTAATAATCGTGGTTGTAGCGAAATGTCTTCGCCTCGGTGTCCACGCTGACCAGTGAGTTCTGCGCCCATCCCCATGTGCTCATCCCCCCTTTTTCGGCGGAGATATTCCAATACATGTAGGCGCGCGCGCCGCTNNTGAAAAATCATCAGGGCCGGAAACTCACGATGGATGGCCGGCAGCACGTTTTTGCCCGCCCACTGAACACCAACCCCTTTCACAAAGTGGGCCGCTTCGGGGTCGGCCATGACCGTCCGCAGCATTCGGGGATCTCCGCGCTCGAAGGACCCGAAGAACACGTCGACCCCGAGCTTTTGCATTTCCGGTCCAAGATAATGAAGGAAGCGCGCGAGACCTTCCGGTGTCCATGTGCAACTGGGGAAGTTCTGGGCGGAATTGAATTCGTTTTGCGGCATCACCATGCCCACGCGGATTCCTTCCGCGCGATAGGCCTCGATAAAGCGGGCAAAATATTTCGCGTAAGCCTCGAAATAGCGGGGCTCCTGGATGAACATGTCCTCGCCTTCGTGGCCAATCTGGTCGGGGCGAATCCCGTTTTCTTTCATTCCTGGATAAGCCTTTGCCTCTGCATAGAAGTGATTCCGCTTCATCCAACTCGGAGGGGTCCATGGGGAAGCCCAAATGCGCAGCTTCGATTGGTGGCGCAAGGCCGCCTGGATAAACGGAATCAGTGTCTTCCGATCATGCTCAATGCTGAAATGCTTCAGTTCAAAATCGCCATCGGTCTCATCGCAGGTATAAGCCTCTATGGCAAAATCGTTCGCACCAATCGGCATGCGGCAGTATGTAAAGCGGGCTCCGGCGGTGGGATCAAACAGTTCGTGGAGAACGCTCTCGCGGTCGGCTTCGCTGAGTGCCTGGAGTGAAGTCCAGCCGCGCTCATTGAAGCATCCGCCGAAGCCCTCAATGCCTTGCTCGGATGCCTCCGCCGTTCGGACCTGACCGAGATTGAGGTTGAGCGTTTCCCAGCCGAACGCGGGCTTGAAGAGTCCACCTTTCTGCCAGGCGCTGGTTTCGGTGGTGGTTACAAAGGTGAGTCGATCGTCGCTCAGGGGCTCCGGGGGAGGCAATTGGGCCGCGGCCCATCGACGTGTGGCGCTCGCAAACGCCGCACCGGCTGCCAACTTCGCGCATCCTTGGACTAGTTTGCGCCGACTCCAAAGTCTGGTTGCCATGAATTCGCCCCTCGTCGTAACCCTAGCGGTTGAGACGCAATTATAGTTAGCACTCCATGCGCAGCTAGGCGGGAGAATTGGGCCCCGCCAGGAAGCCGCCATCGAGAACCAGGGATTGGCCGGTCATGAAGGAGGCGCGGTCCGAGCACATCCACAGGACGGCTTGCGCGACTTCCATGGGCGATCCAAAACGGCCGATGGGATGAAGGCCGAGCGCGAACTTCTTGAACTCCGGTTCGCCAAAGAGACGCTCCCCCATCGGGGTTTCGATCACCGCAGGACACACCACGTTCACCCGAATGCCACTGCGCGCGTTTTCCAGCGCGGCGGCTTTCGTCAGGCCCATCACACCGTGCTTGCTCGCGCAATAGGTGGCGGCACCGGCGGAACCGATCAGGCCGGCCACGGACGCCATGTTGACGATGGCTCCGCCACCACCCTGCTTGAGCATCTGGCGAATCTGGTACTTCAGGCTAAGCCAGACACTTTTGAGATTGATGTCGATGGTGCGGTCCCAGTCTTCTTCGGACTGTTCGGCGATCGGCATCCAGTTCCCCTCGATCCCGGCATTGTTGAACGCGATATCCAGGCGGCCAAACTTCTCCACCGTCTTCTGGACGAGCGCCTGAACGTCGGCGGCTTTCGATACGTCGGTCCTTACAAACAGGCCCTCGCCGCCCGCGGCACGGACCAGATCGATCGTTTCCTTTCCTTCCGCTTCGCGCCGGCCAGCGACCACCACCTTGGCTCCCGCCTTGGCAAAAAGCACGGCGGCATCACGACCAATACCCGACGTGCCACCGGTCACAATCCCAACTTTGTCTCGCAATTCCGTCGTCATTAGTTTCCTCTCGAATCGGCCGCGCTTCAAGCGGGCTCTGAAGATGCAGGGCGGGTTGCAGGTTCCCCACGAACCTGCGTCAAATATACATGGCAAATACAGGCGCTGAAGTTGGAGAGCGGCGCCCGCCAGTCTTTCCTTGTGCTTATTCCCGGGCCAACACCATTGAACTGCGAAGCGGCTCGCCGCAAATTTGCGGCACGGTCAGCGAGGCTGGCACGCCGAGTTCTTGCGACTGCCGGATCTTCCCTGCGAATCGGTTAGAGCAAAGACCCTACTTGGCCACGACCGGCTTCAGCACCGCCGTGTTCCGTTCGTCACTGGCGATGATTCGATAGAACTTCTTAAGCTCCTCGGCCCGCTCGACGGGCACACTCAGTTCCTTGACTTCGAAAGTTCGCGTGTATCGAATGGCGTTGCCTTTTGCTTCTGTCTTCGAGTGATAACTCGCAAAGCTGTAGTCGCTGTCCACTGGAGGCGGCAGATCATCCACTTCGTACCCCGGCGGAATCGCGATTTCGAAGCTGTCCGTGTCGCGCGCGGGCCCATCGAATTCGATGGGGAACTTTCTCGGCTCCTTGGTTTCCAGAATGCCCGACGACTTGCTTCCCAGCACGCGCGGCCGCACCAGGAGAAGGTTGCCCGCGCTCTTCGCGTAGCTATCCGCCTCGAACGAGTAGGCAAAACCAAACGGCTGATCGGTGTGCTGGAGGTTGGTTACGGTGGCATGCGTGATGCGAAAACTCGAAAGCGAACTGCCCAGCAGGCTCTCGATGGGCTTGATACGGTCTGCGTCCTTGGTGACCAGGCGCAATCGCCACCGTTCGGTTGCGGCACGATCGCCCAGTCGCACTTCATCGACATCTCCCTTCAATCTGCCACCCGGCTCCAGCGTCAGCCTGGCAATGCGCTGGACACTATTCATCGCCGATGGTTGCTGCGGCAATTGGACAAGTTCGCCGCCATCGGGCGTTACCAGCAGTCCGTAGTTGGCCTGCAGTTGTCCACGGATCTGACCAAAGGGAGTCAATTCGTCCGTCGGATCGAAAAACAGGATCTTCCCCCACTTCGGGTGCTGGAACGTCGCAACCAGCGACGGGTCGCTGAGGCCGTCCGGCAGCTTGATGGCAGTAATTGCGTGATTGAAGCCGTGGTGAGCTGGGGTAGCAGGTGTAATGGCGCCCCGCTCCGTATAAATCACGACGTGGTAGGAGTCAATCCCGATCTCACTGAGCATCGATCGCACCAGCGTTGCTTTGTCCTTACAGTCGCCGTAGCGGTGCTCGTAAACCTCCGGAGCTGGATGCGGCTGCCAGCCCCCGATTCCGAGCTCGATTGCGACATAACGAATGTCGTGCTGCACGAATGCAGCGATGGCCTGCATTTTCAGAAGTGCGGTGGTTTTCGAACCGGCGAGTATGCCGACCTCCTGCTTGATCGGAGGTGAGGCTTCGGTCCGCCCACTGACCAGCTTCGAGTACCAACTTCCCATACTCCGCCAATCCGCAAATCCGTTCTTTATGGAACCGCCGGTGGCGAAGAACGACACGAGCATCCGCCCCGCCACTCCGGCGATGGGAGGCATTTCTTCCTCTGTCCGGATACCTTTTACGTCGCCCACGGTCCATTCCCACTGGTTGTTGCTGGACAGTCGGGACTTCGCCTCAGGATAGTTGAGCCACGAAGCCTTGTATTCCCAGCCGGGAGGCAGCTGCAGGGTGTAGTGACTCTCGTGTACCGGGTCCGCTTCCTGGAATTCCCAGCTGTCCTGCAAGAAGAATGGCTGCTCTTCCACCTCATACTCGTAGCCAACGATGTTGCCTGGGTCAGGCGCAGGAATCCTGAGAATTTTGTACTTCACGTCGGACACCAATTCGCCGTTTTGGACATTGGGCGCCGCCTCCACGGCATCCTTGTCCTTCACTTCAAAATCTTTCCCTTGCGTGGGAATGCACCAGCCATGAAAGCTTGTAATCTTCCGCTGTGGGTTGATGTAGACAACGGCCGTGCCCCGATGGCGACCATTGGGCCGCAGAATCTTGTACGCCTCGCGAACATGGGTCCTGATCTTGTCGGCCGAGAGGACGGTCACGTTGGTATCGGAATAGAGCAGTACTGCGTCCGTTTTTTCGTCGTAGGGAGGCAGCGGCACACCCACCAGGGCGCGCATCCATTGCGGAGCATCGCCACCTGCCGCAGCTGGTGAGACGCAGGCCAGCAGGAAAACGGCCACCCCAAGCAATGACAGCAGTTGCCTAGTTGAGGGCGCTCGCCGTTCCGGGCTGCAACACAATCTGCTCGTCATCTCCGGTCCTCACTACCTGAAAAAACTTTCGCAACGCAGTGTAGTACTTCTGCTCCAGGATCAGAACATCGAAGCTCAATGTCCTCGTTACGTGCAACGTCCCATTGAGGTCTTCCACTTTGAACTTGTAGACGACAACGTGGCCATCCTGATTCTGGGGATTTGGCACGCTGCTGACGTGCCATCCGGGCGGTAACTCGATGGTTACATCGTCCGTCTTCGAGTACGGGTATTCAAAATAGACGGGATGGACGCGGTCGGCATGTTCAAAGACTCGCTTTTCGGCGGCGGTGAAGATTCCGACGGGAACCATGGCGCGCTTGCCGGCATTCGAGGCCCAGCCAGGAATTTTGATGTCAAATTCAGCCACCAGGGGCGGTTCCGTGCTGCTCCAGTCTGGTTTGTTGGTCAAATCCACCTCAGAGGCAACTGGGACCATTTCCTTGATCTGCTCTTCGAGAAACTTCTTGCGCTCCGTCTCATCGGCATTGCGGTTTTCCAGCCGCCGGTACATGGCCTCTAGCCCGGTATAGGTAATCGTCAGTTTTCCTTCCAGGTCGCCGGTGTCGGACAGCTTCAACTTCGCATTGCGGGCAATGGCCGAGTCTGAACTGGCGGGAAGCGTGGTCTGGATCCACGTGCCTCCGTCCTTATCCAGCCGCAACCCTTTCGTGCCGGTTTCCGACCAGGTCAGCAAGCCGTAGGGGGTGAACGCCGCTCCCGGATCGAAATAGAGGTCCTTACCGTTGAGCCTGACGAGCACGACGTTAGCATTCAACTTCTCGCTTTGCATGGTCTGGGGGAAGAAGAAGTAATTCCTGCGGTCGGAGACCCAGCACCCGTACGCTTCAAAGCCGGCGGCTCGCGCCAGGGCGAGGTAAAGCCATGTCAGTTGCATCCCGTCACCGTAGCCGCGCTTCCAAATTTCCTCGACGTTCGATGCCGTCTTCTCCTTGGCGCGCTTCTCCTCCTGTTCGGTCTTCCGCAACTCGTAGGTGGTGTTTCGAATCTTCTGCACCCGGTCATAGATTTTTCGCAGCTTCACTTCGGGAGGATCATTAGGGGAGACGATCTGGGCCACCGCTTCCTCCATGGCCTTACGCTTTCCGACAAAGTCTTCCAGCGCGCCGTTGCGCTTCTTTCCAATGCGCTTCCAGAACTGGTCCGGCTCCAGCCCCGTGAAGTCCTCTTCGTAGATGAAATCCACGCGCGATTTCAATTCATTGGCGGGCGGCATGAAATCTTCCGTCTGGAAGGCCGGGATGTTGCGTGCCTCCATCCGGACGACGTGATCCGGGCCCTCCTTGGGCTCGGCGCCGGGTGGCAGACTTTGCCACGTCCAGCGGAGCCGGAAAGGGTTTTCGAAGCTGCTTTTGTAGGGCTTGAGCGAAAACTGGGCTCTCTTGGTAAACAGTTCATCGCTCAAGATCCAATGCGAGTCGAAAAGAGCGAACTCACGAAAGTCGTCGGTGTAGTAGTACTCGATGATGCCGCCCACCTGGACATCGGGAAGAGTGAACGTTTTCGCCAGGTACTTCACTCCCTTCGCCTTGACGATGGTCTTTTCGAAGACCTTGCCATCAAAGTTCACGATGGAGCCATCGGGCTTGATCGTCCGAGCCCCGATGTTGACGACGTCCTCGCTTCGCTTCAGGAAAGGGATTTCGACGTCGGCGTACTTCCGCCCCTCTTCCGTCAGGATCTTGATTCGGACGTAAGTGTCTTCATGCGAAGTCTTGCCGTTGTCATCCCGGTCGACCTGGCGGTAGAGAATAATGGCGGCTGCTCCCGGGGCCAGGGGTTCGCTCGTGATCTTGAGTTCCTCGGGTGAGACCGGCTGAAATCCAGCCCACGCTTGCGGGATGGCGCACGTCCACATCGCCAAGGAAACCACTACGGCCAACTTGCACAAACAGGACACGGGGACCCTCCGGAAAAATTGCTGATTCAACGGGTGGATTACGGCGGCGGCGTTGCCAGAGGCGGGCACACTGCACGCTGCGGGGACAGACAGGAACGTGCGGCGCGCGGGCATCTCGCCTCCTCCGAGTAGCCGGGCCCCCTCAGGCCGGCAGTCGGGTAACTTCAGCTAAACGCATGAGTATATGCGGGGAGAAGAGCCCGTCAAGGAGGTAGATCACAGCCAGCGGGCCAACCCTGAGGCCGAGCTTGGAACGGCGGCTCGACCGATCACTGCCGGATTCGATCGCGGATGTACCGATTGACCTGCCCGGCGATCGGAGGATCGAGGTTACAGAGCACAATCACGGTGTAGCCCGAATCCCAATACATGTCCAGATTCGCGTTCATGCCAGGCGCGCCGCCACCGTGGCCGATGACACGTTTGCCGTCCACCATGCTCTCCTCGAATCCGTAGGCATATTTTTCGTCTTGGTCGGGCGGGGTAACCTTGGCGGTGGTGATGGTACTCGTCAGGTCGGCATTCAGCAGCTTGTGGGAGCGTAAAGCCTGGTCGAACTTCAGCAGGTCGGGGGCGGTGGAGTCGCCTCCTCCGGCGGAACTGCCCATCAGCGGCAACGAGTCGTAATTGGAAGCCCACTTGCCGTCTGTGCGCGTGTACCCGACGGACTGGTTGGGCTGCGGCTTGGACTTCTCGAAGGTATCGCTGCCGTTCATGCCTGCGGGCTTGTAGATGTGTTCGCGCACGTAGTCGTAGTAGTTCTGTCCCGAAATGCGCTCCACGATCAATCCCGCCACGATCATGCCCGCGTTGCTGTATGCGAATTTCTGGCCTGGCTCGAACTGAAGCGGCTTCCCCGCGAACAGCTGCAGGTAGTCTTTCAGCCCGTGCAGCTCGTCTTTTTTCTTGTCGAACTCATCTCCGAAGAAATCACCCAGTCCTGAAGTATGGGTAAGCAACTGGTGGACGGTAATCTTCGCGGCAGCGTCCTTGTCGGGATAGTCAGGCAGTAAATGGGCCACCGTGTCGGTGTACTTGACCTTGCCCTGCTGAACCAACTGCGCAATTGCTACGGAAGTAAACATCTTGTTCATGGAACCCAGGCGAAACCTGGTATCGAGATTGTTGGTGATTTTCTTGTCGCGGTCCGCGAATCCCCAAGCCTGCTGGAAGATTGGCTTGCCATCTTTGGCCACCAGCACGACGCCCGCGAACCGGTCGTCCCCGGCAAGATTGTCGAGCAGTTTTTGGAGGTCGCGGGCAAGCGCGGGCGCGTCTTCGCGTTCGGGACGTGCCTCGGGAGGCGGCGGTGCCTGCATGATATCGCGGGCAAC
>PMCH01000132.1 GCA_003154055.1 Acidobacteriaceae bacterium | reverse complement strand
ACCAACAGCTTGGAAGGCTGTGACTCTACCACTGAGTTACTCCCGCGCTTCCCAGCGGCTAAAGCCGCTTCTCTCGTGACTCCAAGCGGCACGGCTAAAGCCGAGCCCTTTCACGATCCGCCCTTCCACAATCCTATGGAGCCGATGATCAGGATTGAACTGATGACCTCTCCCTTACCAAGGGAGTGCTCTACCAACTGAGCTACATCGGCCCGCAATTGCCCTGGCGATCACTCCGGCGCGCCCCGCCGTTTCGCATCCGCTTCTTCGATTCGGGTCCGGTAAAAATACAGCAGGCTGCGAAACACAAATAAGCCCAGAATGACCAGCGTGCACGTCCGCAGCCTGACCTGGAAATCGAATACCTGAATCGGCTGGTCCGTCAACGTCTGCCACGCCAGAAATCCCAGCCCGGCATACGCGGTCAGCGCCAGAAACAGCTTCTGCTTAATGTTCAACTGCCGTCACCACCCCGGTGTCACCGGGGCTCGAAAACGCATCTGGTGCACAGGGGAGGATTCGAACCTCCGTACCTCCTGAGAGGGACAGATTTACAGTCTGTTGGCTTTAACCACTCACCCACCTGTGCAAAAACAAAAAAACGCGGGCACACAAACCAAAACCCATCAAAAAAGCGTCGCCGCAAATTGGGAAACGAAACGCGGGAACTCCCGCTCGACACCTGCAACCAGCCGGAAAATACCCTGATGGAGTGCGTTAAAACTGGTGCGCTTTCAGCGCGTCTCCGCGCCAACCTTCCGCTGTTTCCGGAAACTATTCTCTGGAGCTGGCGAAGGGATTTGAACCCCCGACCCTCTGATTACAAATCAGATGCTCTACCAACTGAGCTACGCCAGCGATTGGAAGCAAGGTCCATCAGACGCAATACTTCCCCGGTCCCTTCTGAACGTACGGGACAATTGTTTAAGGTACCACAGCGGTAATACACGTGCAACAGGAGCGGACCCGGCCCCCAAGCCGGAAAAACTGTTTGAGCCTTCGATGCAGTGCTATGATTCCAGCCTTATCCCCGCATGCGGATCAAGCGCATCCTCCCTGTACTGATCGCCGTTCTCTTAATCGCGGCTGCCATCACTGCGCTTGTCCAGCTCCGCAAGCATGCTCCGCCCGAAGCGGCCCGGCTGCTGCCCGGCGCTGATGGTTTCTTTTATATCAACCTGAAGTGGATCCGGACATTCAATGCTACCAGCCAACTGCCGACGGTCTCAAATGATCCGGAGTACGAGAAGTTCGTTCAGGAGACAGGCTTCCAATTTGAACGCGACCTCGACCAGGCGGCTTTTGCGGTGCACTACCCGGAGAACTGGGGCGGCGGGACAGGCGGGGCAGCCCCCGAGCCGCGGTTTTCCGAGGTATTCGTCGGCAAGATCGATTCCAGCCGGCTGTCGGCCTACCTCAAGAAAATCTCGTCATCGGTGGACAACTACCGCGATTTCGAGATTTACAACATTCCGCTGGATGGCCGCACGGTTCGGGTGGCGTTGCTTTCCTACGACAGCATCGCGGTATCGAACCATCCGGACGAAAACGTGATCCGCGGAATCCTGGACCGCTCGCGAAAGCTGGCGTCCCCGTTTGGCGGACCTTCCCTGTTGCGGAGGTTTTACAAGCAAGTGCCCTTTGCCAGTTTGTCGTGGGCCATCCTGCGGGTGAAACCGCGCGAGATGAGCACCCTGGGCGGCGTGGGCGGATGGGCCATGCTGTTTCCCAAACCGGCGGTAGTCGTGATTTCAGGACGGTACATCCGGGCCCTGCATTTGCGCGCCGAGGCGTTCACGGCAAACGAGCAGGACGCAAAAGACATCACGGAGAAAGCTGACGCCTTTTTGAGCCTCTTCCACGCGGCCGAAATCAGCGTGGGAACGCAGGGGACGGATGCGGACGTGAAAGGGTTTTTCGACAGCCTGAAGGTGACCCAGTCCGGGGAGCGGGCGGTTTTGACCGCCACGATCCCCCCGGGGTTTCTCCGCAAAGCCCTTACGGAAGTCGCGCCCCAGCCACAAACACCGGCCGTGGATGCGGCGCCTCCAATCAAGAATCCGGGGGCAAAGCAGGCCAGCAAACCAAAGAAGCCGTAAAGACAAAACGTTTTTGTCTCACGGAAGTGCTGTAACAATTCTGCTTCCCGCGGCATCTCTTGAAAGGGGCGGAAGTTCGCCTCAAAGCCCGGCATCGCTACAATAGAACCTATGTCCAGTTTGCCCTTACCGCTTGCGGCCTTTGTCGCCGGATTGATCTCCTTTCTTTCTCCGTGCGTGCTGCCGCTGGTGCCGGGATATGTCTCGCTGATTTCGGGTGTGGGCGTTGATCAATTGAAGGCGCAGGAAGGCCATCTATTTCGCAAGGTGATGCTGAACTCGGCCGCGTTTATCGTCGGCTTCAGCGTCGTGTTCATCACGCTGGGCGCGATTTCCACCGAAGTGGGCCAACTGCTGGCACGCTACAAGTCGCTGCTGGCGCAGGTCGCCGGAGTGGTGATCATCCTGTTCGGATTGCACCTGACAGGAATCCTGCAGATCAAGGCTCTGCTGGCCGACACCCGCCTGCACAAACTGAAAGGCGGAAGCACGGCGTGGGGCGCATTCGTCATCGGGTTCGCGTTTGCTTTTGGCTGGACGCCTTGCGTGGGGCCGATTCTCGGGCTGGTCCTCGGATTTGCCGCCGCCCAGGATACGGTGTTGAAGGGAATTTTTCTGCTGGCCCTCTATTCCCTGGGGCTGGCCGTGCCGTTCCTGTTGACCTCGCTCGGCATCGAGCGTTTTCTCAAGTTCTATAACCGCTTCAAGTTCCACATGCACGCGCTGGAGGTAGCCAGCGGAGGACTGCTGATTGCGCTGGGTGTGCTGCTGGTACTGGGCCGGTTCACGTTGATCTCGGGTTGGCTGTCGTTCCTGAATCGTTTTGCTCTATAGGGGTCCCTGTGAAAAGAAATCCTCTGGTTCTTGTCGTGGTTGGCGCCATTGTGGCGGTCATGTTGTGGTCGGGAATTCATACGGCGCGGAAAAACGGGACGCACGCGCCGATCATCGGCCAAATCCGCGGTCAGGTAGCGCCCGATTTCGATCTGAAGTCCCTCGATGGAAAAGATGTCAAGCTCTCGGACCTCCGCGGCAAGGCCGTGTTGCTTAATTTCTGGGCGACTTACTGTGGTCCCTGCAAGATCGAGATGCCCTGGTTTGTCGAGCTCCAGAAAGAATACGGACCCCAGGGATTCCAGATTGTCGGGGTAGCGATGGACGATGCCAGCACCGAGGACATCGACAAGTTTGCCAAGGATATGGGAGTGAACTACCCGATCCTGCTGGGAAAAGAGGCGGTGGGTGACAGTTACGGCGGCATCAACGTGCTGCCCACGACCTTTTTTATCGACCGCGACGGCAAGCTTGTAGCCCGCGAATTTGGCTTGCAGAGCCGCAGCGTGTTTGTGGACCACATCAAGCAGGCCCTTGGCCAGACGGTACAGGCGCAGAAGTAACCTCGAATCCGGGATCAATCTGGTTTACGCTATTGGCTCATGAGAAAACTTCTGGTTTCTTCGTTCCTTATTTTCGCGATCTCTGCCTGCGCGCAGGAGCCGCTGGGACTGAAGTCGCCGGTGGTGAGCATGAAACCGGCGCCTGTGTTCACGGTCACGCAAGGCAAGCCCGGCACGGCGTCACTCACGTTTCACGTCACGAACGGTTATCACATCAATTCGAACCGCCCGAGATCCGAGTTTTTGATTCCCACTTCGCTGAAGGTTAGCGCCGACACCGACATCGTAATCGGCGGAGTCACTTATCCGGAAGGCGAAGACATGAGCTTTGCCTTCGCACCCGACGACAAGCTGAATGTTTATACTCGCGACTTCGCAGTGGGGGTCATCATCCGCCCGCTCCGGGGGGCGCAATCGGGCAAGTACATGCTGCGAGGAAGCCTGAAATATCAGGCGTGCGATAACGCAGCTTGTTATCCTCCGAAGCAGTTGCCCATCAACTTTGAAGTGAGGATTGCGAAAGCACCGCCCGCCGCCCGCAAGAACCCAGCCCAGAGCCCGCACTCTCACCGTTAAACTTTCAAGTCGGATCGGGGCTAGTTGCGTCTGCCCGGAGTAATCGCCCGCTTCCGGTCAGTACTGGACGCGAAGAAAATCAGGAAGAGAAGCAGCAGCGGCACGTGATCGAGTGCGGCGCCAAAGTAACGCCAAAGCGGCGCTCCGTGACCCGGCACCCACCAGGTCGCCAACGTCAGGCTGACCATGTGCAGCGCACCCAGGACGGAAGCCGCGCGAACGTAGAATCCGGAGATCAGGCTGATCCCGATGAAGAGCTCGACAATCCCCACCAGATAGCCGAAAACAGTCGCATGCGGAAGCACGAAGTGGCTGAGTACCGGACGGTAAAAGCTTACCGCGGTCTGCTGAATGTAGCCTTCGAGATAGTGCGCAAATCCGCCGTGCGCGAACGCGCTACCGAACACCTTGTATTCGCCGAACAGGACAAAAAATACCCCGGTAACGATTCGCGCGAGCACGATGATGCGGAGGGAAGATCGGGTTTCTTGCGCCGCCAACGGCTTCTCCTATCGCGCGTCGCGAATCGAACGCGCCTCGTCCAGTTGACGGGTCAGCGTATCAATGCGCGTCTGCAGCACGTTTCGAATGGATAGCATTCCCAGCAAATGGCCATCGTCGTCCACAATCGGCAGATGACGGTAGTGGCGCTCCACCATGGTGGCGAGCGCTTCGCCCGGACTGGTGTCCAGGGTCGCCATTTCGACGGGCGTGGTCATGACTTCGCGGACGAGAATCCTGGCCGGCTCGCGGCCGCTCAGCGACACCCGCCGGAGCACGTCGCGTTCGGTGAAAATCCCCGCCACGCGCTGGTTTTCGTCCACTACGGCCACCGCACCCACGCGGCGATCCAGCATGGTTTGGATCGCCTGTTCGGCCGTGGCATCCACGGAAACCGTCGCCGCGTTCGCGTCACACATCTCCAGAATCGTCATGGCTCACCTTTTCTGCCCAATCTCGTTCTTGAACACTTTGCCGTCCTTCATCACAAAGCCGACGTTCCCGAGAACTTTGACGTCCGCCAGAGGATCACCGGAAACCGCGATGATATCGGCATAGGCGCCCGGCGCGATAGTGCCAAGTTTTCCCTTCATGTCCAGAAGCTCGGCGGCGCGAGAGGTCGCGCTTTGAATCGCCTGCATCGGCGACATGCCAAACTCCACCATACGTGGAAACTCCTGTGCGATGGGCTCGCTCCACAGAATCCCACCGATGTCCGTTCCGAACGCAATCTTCACCCCCGCCTTGAGCGCCTTGCGAAACGACTCCTCGTGCGCGGAGATCCGCTTGCGATCGCGCTGGCCTTCGGGTGAATCCGCGGGGGATGAGTTGTAGTAGTACGCGCTGAGGGTCGGACAGAGCCAGGTCCCTTGCTTGAGCATCTGTGCGATGTTCGCGTCGGTCAGGGCCAGGCCGTGCTCGATGGAATCGCAGCCGCCATCAAGTGCGCGCTGCATGCCCTCCCCACTGTAAGCATGGCAAGCCACCTTCTTCCCCCAACCGTGCGTCTCATCCACTATTGCGTGGAGTTCCTCCACGGTGAGCGTCGGTTGCGAAACCAACTCGCCGTTCTTGCCCACCCAGGAGCGATGGGTCATGTAGACCTTGATCCAGTCGGCGCCGTGGTCGAGCTGCTCGCGCGCGGCCTTGCGGGCTTCGACCGGACCGTCCACGATCTGCAGGCCTTTGGGAACCTCGATCTCCGGCGCGTAGCCTTCCAGCGGATATCCGCCGGTGGTCGATATGGCGCGCGTCGAGACGAACAGCCGCGGGCCGGGAATGTAGCCGCCTTCAATTGCCTGCTTGATGCCCACGTCGCCATACCCGGCGCCTTCGGTCTCCATGTCCCGCAGGGTGGTGAAACCTTGTTCGAGGGCGCGACGCACCGACACCGTCGC
>PMCH01000207.1 GCA_003154055.1 Acidobacteriaceae bacterium | reverse complement strand
GAGCCGATCCTGCCTCCAGCAGAACTCTATATATTTGGCGCAGGCCATGTTGCCGCAAGCCTTTATAAGGTTGCGCGGATCGCAGGATTTGATATCACCGTCATCGATGACCGCGAAGCCTACGCCAATCGCGAGCGCTTTCCCGAGGCACAGGTCGTCGCCGAGGATTACGACAAGGCGGTGGCGCAGATTCTGCCCAGCGAGTCCTCTTACATCGTCATCGTCACGCGCGGACACCGCGACGACATGCGCGTGCTGCGCTGGGCCGTGCAGACCCCGGCGCGCTACATCGGCATGATCGGTTCGAAACGGAAAACCATCACCATCTTCAAGGAACTTCAAAAAGAAGGCCTGCCGGCGCAATTGTTTGACCGCGTCCACGCGCCGGTTGGCCTGGATATCGGGGCCGTCACGCCCGAGGAAATCGCGGTCGCAATCACGGCCGAACTGATCGCCAAGCGCCGCAATGTGGAACGCGACTTGCCGCACATGAGCTGGTTTCAGGGGCGCCGGATCGAGTCTGCTGTCGAGCCGAAAGAAAAGCTCTAACCGCCGAGTTCGCTGAGAATTTTCCTTGTTTTGTCATCCCGAGCGGAGCGAGGGATCTAACGTTTTCCTAAGAAGACTCTCTTAGCGTCCTTTGCGGAGCCTTTGCGACCTTTGCGGTTTAAGATTTTGAACATGGCCAAAGAAGTCGAAATCAAGTTCCGCATCGCCGACCTGCAATCACTCACCCGTGCCTTGAAGCGTGCGGGCTTCAAAGAAGTCACTCGTTCTACTCGCGAGATGAACTCGCTCTACGACCTGCCTGGTCAGAAGCTTCGCAAGCGCGGCGAGTTGCTGCGACTGCGTCACTATGGTGAAACATGGGTGCTGACTCACAAGGCAAAAAGCAAAGCCGGACGCCACAAAGTGCGCGTGGAACTCGAAACGCCGGTGGAAAGCGGCGAACAGACGGACGCCATTCTGCGCTCCCTGGGCTACTCCCCCACCTTTCGCTATGAAAAATTCCGCGCCGAGTGGACCGATAGAACTGGACACGTAGTAGTGGATGAAACGCCAATCGGAAACTTCGGCGAGATCGAAGGTCCGGCGCGCTGGATCGACAGCACCGCGCGGACGCTCGGCATCAAGGCAGCTGACTACATCACGCAGACATACGCCGACTTATTTTTCCAATGGAAGCGGCGGACGCAAAGTCCCGCCAGCGAGATGACCTTTCGGGCCATCAAGCGACCAAGGAAGGCAACCTAGCCACCCGAAGCTTGAAGGCTGGACGCCCTAGGCCGTCCGGAAAAGCGCGCCGGGACGCTCCACTTCCATCTGCCGCAGATAGCCCTCGTATCCGATAATGGCGTAGTAAACGGCCCGGTCAAAGAACTGGTCCAGCATCCGCAGCAATTCGAACCCGCCCAGGATCTCGAGCGGCTTCTCGCGCATACCCTGGTTTTCCAGAAACTCCCAGAGGTTTTCTTCAGTCATCATGAGTGCCCAGCAGAGCGCGCTCAGCGCGACACCTTGCTCGGCCCGGCGGCGGCCCAGACGGGTATAGACGCGTTCAACCTCGGCCTCGGTCGTGTTCATGAGCCAGTCACTCAGATTGCGATAGACCTCGTGGGCGCGCTCCCGGATTTCTGCTTCGGGAACTCTTCGGAGACCTGCTGTCCGGTTTGATTGTTCCAACTTGCGCAGGAGACTCTCGGCAAGCTGATCGGAGTGGGACTCGATAAGGCGGACAAAGCGCAGAGCGATCATAGGGGACCTCCTCGCAACTGCTGCTCTTATTGTACGGCGGATAACTTTGTGCCGACGGATGAAAATTCACGGCTATGCGCCCGCGCCGCAGCACTTCTTGTATTTCTTGCCGCTGCCGCAGGTGCAGGGATCGTTGCGGCCGACTTTCTCTCCGGAGCGGACCACCTGCTGCACGGTCTGCATATCGCCGGAGCCGGCCATGCGAGCCTGTTCGAGTTCGCGTTTCTTTCTCCGCTGGAAGGCTTCTTCAATTTCGTCTACCGAGGTAGCGACCTGCCGCGGCGGACGCCCATTGCCGCCCCTGCCCCCGGTGATGACCGAAGGCACGCCAGCTTCTGGCCCCTGGCCCAACCGGGCTTCCGGTGCGCCTCCGGGCATGGCGCCCGAGTCCGGTGGCCGCTCCAATACCTGCATCAGGTAGAGATAGCGCGCGGTCTCTTCCTGGAAACGCTGCATCATCTCTTCAAACATGTCGAAGGACTCGCGCTTGTACTCCACCAGCGGATCGTGCTGGCCGTATCCGCGCAGGCCAATACCCTCCTTCAGGTGGTCCATGCTAAGCAGATGGTCTTTCCACTGCGCATCAATCACGCTCAGCATGATCATGCGCTCGTGATAGCGCATGGCCTCGGCGCCAATCAGTTGCTCTTTCGCGTCGTAGCGTTCTTTGAGCTTCTCGAAAATAGCGTCGCCCAGTTCCTGGCGGCTCATCTCCTCGGGCTTTACCCCTTCTGCATAAATATCCACCCCAAAGCGGGTGAAGATCGCATCTTTAAGCCCTTTGAGATCCCAATCATCCACATGCGCCTTGTGCGGACAGAATTTCTCGAGGATTTCGCCGAGCAGACTGGAAACGTAGTCCTCGATAATCAGATCTTTCTGATCCAGGCCCTCGAGCAGTCGCCGGCGCAGGCCGTAGACGGCGGTGCGCTGCTTGTTCATGACATCGTCGTACTCGAGCAGGTGCTTGCGGGCTTCAAAATTCTGACCTTCCACCGCTTTCTGCGCCGCCTCAATACGTCGAGTAATCAGCCGCGATTCGATGGGTATACCCTCTTCCATGCCCAACCGCTGGAGCAGGTTCGACACCCACTCTTTGGCGAAGATGCGCATCAGGTCGTCTTCCAGCGAAAGGTAGAAGCGCGAAGATCCGGGATCGCCCTGGCGGCCGGCNNGCCTCGTGGCGCTCGGTTCCGAAGATGTGCAGGCCCCCGGCCTGGATCACTTCCTGGTGTTCGCGGCTGGTTTCGGACTGGTAGCGTGCGAGGATTTCATTCCACTGGTCAGTGGGGACCGCATACTCGTTGCCGGCGTAGTACCACAGCGTGCGGTTGGGATCGTCCACCACGGCTTCGACTTTGCCCTGCGCAACGCGCAACGGCTGTGCGACTCCCTTTTTCACGCATTCCTGCTTGGCCATGAATTCAGGATTTCCACCCAGTAAAATGTCGGTGCCGCGGCCGGCCATATTGGTGGCGATGGTGACCATGCCCTTTCGCCCGGCCTGAGCCACGATCTCCGCTTCGCGCTCGTGATACTTGGCGTTCAGCACCACGTGCTTGATTCCTTTTTTCTTCAGCAACTCCGAGAGCCGTTCCGATTTTTCAATGGACGTGGTTCCGACCAGCACCGG
>PMCH01000320.1 GCA_003154055.1 Acidobacteriaceae bacterium | reverse complement strand
AATTAGTTGCCTTTGGGCGGCACCTGGAAGTCCACACCGCGATCGTCGTTGATTTTCCGGGTGGCCGGAAGATCGAGATCCGCGAGTCGAATCTTGTGCGTGCGGCCCTCGCCGAGGTCAAACAGAGTATCGGCAACGATGGCGTAGTTCTGCACCTCGGACTGGTGGCCGTCTTTGAAGACCAGCACCGTGCTGGGCTGGTCTACAACAGGCTCGGGTTCCGCCGGTTTCGCAGTGGCCGCCGGAGCGGGGGCCGGCTCGGGTTCCACTTCCCGCGCTCGATAGTGGTTGCCTCGGGAGCCGTGGCGCTCGAAAACCGTGGGCCCGGGAGCGTAGTCCTCGTCTTCCTCAGCGACTGCTTCCGACTGCACCACCACGACCTGCGGATAGTAGGGCAGGGAGTACACGGGCACTCCCGGGAAGAAGTTTCCTTGCAGATGCCGGCGGTGCGAAACGAAGATCCGCGGCTGAGCGTTGGACGAAAAGAAGGGGTTCGCACAGCAATTTCCGAATCTGCGGCCGTTGCCGAAGCCGTTTGGTCCGAGCGAGGTGACGCTGGCAGCGACGCCGGGGGTCATCGAAGTGCTCCCCCCGAAGCCGAAGGAACTGACCGAGGCGGGCACGCCGTGAACTTGAGCCTGGAGGGTTAGTCCTAACGATAGGACGGCCAGTGTGGAAAGCAAGAAAGAGGGTCGCATCCAAGCCTGCATGGCAGTCTCCCCAACTGTTATTACAAACCTGGGGGCTGCAGATTGCAACCCGTCACGCCGGAAAAGGTCGCGGAAAGTCCGCGGCTGCCCGGGCGATCCGGGGTCAGGCTGCGGTACCGGGGTGCCGGGAGACCATCCGCGCCAACTCCAATACCCGATGGCGGACGTAGCCATCCTCGGTGAGGTGGGCGGCGGCGGTATGTTTCCGGTTCGGCAAAACCAGCTGATCCATCGGGTTGCGTCCGGGGAACTGCGGGTCAAGTTGCTGGCAGAACTCACAGGGACAGCCGGACCGGGAGTCGGTGCGTTTGCGGGCGTTGGTGGCAATGTGTTCCATGAAGCTGGGCTCCGTACGATGATCGGCAGGTTTCAGGTTGACCAGAGTTTGCGACTGAACCTTACCTTGCGTTGCGGGTTCGCGCAAGTCTTCTGCGCGGAAGTTTTTCTACTATGGAGAAACGATCTTGTACAGGGCTTTTAGGGGACCAGTTTTCCACAACCCATCTGAATCAGGCTACCACCCGGTGGCGCCCCACGATGTGACATTCAACACAACCGACGGTGAGTTCTGGCATGATAAGGGCCATTCCCCTCCAGGAGATTCCGTGAATATCGCCGACCAACGCCGGACCGTCTTCTTCTTCGATGTGGACAACACTCTGGTGGACAACGATCGGGTCGCCGACGACCTGAAGCGGCACCTCAAGGAGAAGGTCGGCGAGGCCTGCGAGCAGCGCTACTGGGACATCTTCGAAGCTCTGCGGAACGAACTCGGTTATGCGGACTACCTTGGCTCGCTGCAAAGGTATCGTGTCGAACGGCCACACGATGCCAAACTGCTGGAAGTCTCCTATTTCATGATCAATTATCCGTTCGCGAACCGGTTGTATCCCGAGTCGCTCGACGCGGTCGACTACGTCAAACAGTTTGGCCGCGCTGTGATCCTGAGCGACGGCGATGTCGTGTTTCAGCCGCGCAAGGTGGATCGCTCCGGCCTGTACGACATCTTCGAAGGCCATGTGCTGATCTACGTCCACAAAGAGCAGGAACTGAGCGATGTCGAGGCCAAGTATCCGGCCGAGCACTACGTAATGGTCGACGACAAGGTGCGAATTCTCGCCGCACTCAAGAAATACTGGGGCGCGCGCGTGACCACCATTTTCCCGCGCCAGGGACACTACGCGCTCGATGAAAAGCTGGTGGCCCAGTACCCAAAGCCCGATATCACCCTGGAACGAATCGGCGAGTTAAAGGAATATTCGCTCGCGGAAATGCTGGCAGCCGCAGGTTAGGCTTGGTGTTACCCGGAATTTTCCTACTAACCATGTGGTAACCCCATCCCCCCTCTCAGGGGCGTTTGGCACCCTCCGGCTTCACCCAGGGCAAGCTCTTGAAAGCCGTCCCCTCGCCCAAACCCTCAGGGGCTGAAGCTTTGCTCCCCAATCCCCTGTCGCGCCGGAAGGGCACGCACTGCACTTCTTCCTTGACGCAGATGTGCTATTCCAGCACAATACTCCGGCTTCGCCCGTTGGGTGAACGTGAAATCGCGCTTGGGACGGGCGTTTTGAACGGATGGCCAGTATTCCCCGAGAGTGAAGAAATTACTCCCTCGGCGAGCCTCAGGGACTGAAAACCTCTGCTGGTCGGTGATTTCGTTGTAACGAATATCAGCGGCTTCGCACCATTAGGTGAGGATTCGTTCGTTTTTTTGCCTGCTCAATCTTTGCAGCACCTCGAAGTCCGCAAGCACGGCGGTTGGGGACCAGAGCGATGCGGATGGAGTTTTTGCCCCGGGGGGAAATAAATCTGCCCCGGATGGCTGGTTTGGCGCCCCGTTTCCGTTATCCATAGCAGGGGCAAATGGGGAGCCGAGTGTGGGGATCCGATACGCCATTTGATTGGCCAAGGAATCGAGGAGAGAGGGTATGGAGTTTCAGCGAAGGTTTCTCAGGTTTGCCGGTACCGGGGTGCTGTTGGCCGGATTCGCGGCGCAAGCACAAATGATCGACAACACGCAGGCGCCGAACACGGCGAAAGCAGGGATCAACAAATCGCTGCTGGATGAGACCGGCGCCGGTCGTGGCGACGCGAATACGGTGGGATCCTCGGTGTACCTCATTAACCGGGACCCGTTCCGGTCGGTGCGCCGGGGACGCCAGCTGTTTCAACGCAAGTTCACCCGTTTGCAGGGGCAAGGCGCGAACGAAAAAGACGGCGTGGGCGACATCAACAACGACATCGCCATTGGCGCGGGATTGTCCGACAGTTGCGCGTTGTGTCACGGCCGGCCGCGGGGTTCGGCGGGAACGGGCGGGAACGTAGTGACGCGTCCGGACAGCCGCGATGCCGGGCATCTGTTCGGCTTGGGGCTCAAGGAAATGCTGGCGGACGAGATCACCACTGATCTGCGTTCGACCCGTGACCTGGCCATCATCCTGGCCCAGCAGGCGAAGCACCCGATGACCCTGCTACTGACGAGCAAGGGCGTGAAGTACGGCAGCATTACCGCAAATCCGGACGGCTCGGTGGACGCCTCGAAGGTACAGGGCGTGGACGCCGACCTGCGCGTGAAACCCTTCTTTGCCGAAGGGAGCACAATCTCACTGCGTGAGTTCATCGTGGGCGCGCTGCACAACGAGATGGGGCTGGAAGCGTCGGCCGACCCGGATCTGACGACCGCCAGCGCGGGCGGACGGGTAGTAACCCCGTCGGGCATGGTGCTGGATGGGTCGAAGGACAAGATCAGCGCTCCGCCTGCTCCGGATGCCGACAACGGCAACGAGGTCGATCCGGCGACCGTGGATCATCTCGAGTTCTACCTGCTGAACTACTTCAAGCCAGGGCACGGCGAGCCGAGCGCATTCGCCGACCACGGGCGGAGGGTGTTCCAGCGGATCGGCTGCGCGTCCTGCCATGTCACGGACATGGTCATCAACCGTGACCGCCGCGTGGCCGACCTGGAGACCGTTTACGACCCGGTCAAGGGCATCTTCAACAGCTTATTTGCGACCGCGACGCCGCTTTATCAGGAAGTGGACGACGGCAGCGGCTTGCCGCACCTCAAGCTGCCCTTGGGGAATCCGTTTGTGGTCAGGGACATTTTCACCGACTTCAAGCGGCATGATGTGGGAGTGAACTTCTACGAGCGCAACTGGGATGGAACGCTGCAGACGCAGTTCCTGACGCGCCCGCTATGGGGCGTCGGCTCGACCGGGCCTTACGGACACGATGGACGCAGCATCACGTTGAACGACGTNNTTTCCGCCGGACGATACCGCGTCGACGCTGGACCCGGGCGATCCCACGAAAAACAACTTTCCACAATTCGGCCATGGCAGCATCAAGTTGACGGTGCTGTTTAACGATCCGACCGATCCGGAGTAAGGTTCCGGGGCGGCCGGCAGAACGAGAGAAGAAAGCAGATATCTGCAAGTTTCTTGGTACGCCGGAGCAGGGCTGGGGAGCCTTGCTTCGGCCTCTTTTTTGGCTCCGCGGTGTGGTGCTGACCCGGCCGTCGAAGACCTGGTTTCTTGTTTACGGTTGCTGAGTTTACTCGTCTTCTTCCTGGGCGCCGGCGTGCACCAGCTCTTCCAGTTCTTTTGCCAGACTGCCGCGGGTTTCCTCCGGTAACTCGAGGAAGCGGAAGGGTTGGAGACAGCCTTTGGTGGCCCACATGGGAAAGAGCATTTGGGCGCGCGCCCGGATACTAGTCGAGCCGATGTGGAACACGACGGTGACCTTGATGGCTTCGTCGAGCGGGTGCTCCAGCGAGAGCAGGCCGCCGTTCGCCGAGAGCTGACTCATGCGGGCGCGCACCTGCCGCCCATTTTCCAGCAATGCGAGGGCAAGCACCGACCCGCCGAGTTTGACCCGCGAACTCCGTTTCCGGGTTTGCGCACTGGACGTTCGGGACATATCCTCTGCCACTATCGCACGGCTGGCCGGGGCTACGGGAGATTACCAAAGGCCTTCGACTTTGAAGCAGCCTTTCGGCTCTTGGCTTTCGGCCTTTAGCCACGACTCTCTGGTAACTAAGCCGAGAGCCGAAACCCCAGTTTGGTTTCTCCCCGTCCCCCATGCGACAATGCTCCGCCGTTACGGAGGGTAACGAATGAAGAATCGGATGGCTGTGCTCGGTTTGGTGCTTTGCCTGGCGATTGCCGGGACTGCGCAGAAGGCCTCAAAATCAGGCGCCGCTGGAGCTGTGGACAAGACGTATCTGCAGAAGATCTGGGACGGCTGGGCCACGCTCGACGCGGCCGGGCAGAAGCAGTTTTACGCGCAGGGACCGCATGTGTTTTTTGACATCGCGCCGCTTAAGTACGGGAGCTGGGACGAGTATCAGACCGGCGTAGCCGGGGTACTCAGCGACTTCAAAGCGGCAAAATGTCGAGTGAATGACGACGCGCAGATTCACAAGAGTGGCGATGCTTACTGGGTAACGGCGACGGTAGCCTTCGAAATGACCCACAAGTCCGGCAAGATCGATATGGGACAGTTCCGCTGGACCGCCGTGTTCGAGAAGCAGGATGGAAAGTGGCTGATNNGTCGTGAGTGGGCGATTCTGCTCCGGCCCGGCAACTGTTCCAACGGCTTATGGCGTAACCGTGAATTGTGTCTTGCTGCTCGCTTTGCCCCCAGGGGTCGTGATCGAGATCTTGCTGTTTACAGCCCCCGCCGGCACGGTGGCCGTGACTTTCGTATCGGAATTCACCGCGAACGTTGCGCTCTTGCTGCCGAAGGTCACCTTGGTGGCCTGAATCAGCCCTTTTCCGGTGATGACAACCTGCGTTCCGACCGGGCCGCTGGTGGGGCTGAAGCTGGTGATAGCCGGCGTTACGAAGAACTTTCGGCTGCTGGTCAGAGTGCCACCAGGCGTGGTCACGGTAACGAAGCCGGACGAACCGTCAGGCACGGTGGCGGTCAGGTAGGTGTCGGAGACAACTTTGAAGTTGGCCGCCGAGCCCCCCAGCTTCACGTTGGTCGTGCCAGTAAAACCTTGACCCAGGACTTCGATGGTGCCGCCCACTTTTCCCCACACTGAGACGAGGGTGACAAACGGGCTCAGGTCCATGTCCAGGCTGTAGAACTCGCCGCCATTTACGCTTTGACCGCCCGATTCCGTCGCTCCGTAGAACTTGCCGTTAGTGTGCTGCACCATGCCCGTTTGTGGGAAGAAGCCATCTTTGCAGCCGGACACGGAACAGAAACTGTAGAGAGTCGAATACTGGCCAGCCGGAGTCACCCGGAAAAGCGCTCCGGCATTCTGCTTGCCGCCGCCACCCGTGGTTCCGTAGACGTTGCCGTCGGTCCCCAGCGCCAGACCGCCCAACGGCTGGATGCCGTCGTTGATGTCCAGAGTGCGGTCGAAGTTGTGCAGGACGCTGAAGCCGGATCCACTGGGGGAGATTTTGAAGACGGTACCCCAGTTCTTGGTGCCGCCCCCGTAGGTCGTGCCGTAGATAACGCCGTCGTTGGCTTGAGCCAGACCGCCGATCGGGATGCTTCCGTCGTTGCCGGCAGTGCCGGTGAAACTGTGCAGCACCGTGACTTTGCCGGCTTTGGTCATCTTGAACACAACCCCGAGGTTATTGGTTCCGCCGAGGCGGGAGACGCCGTAGAAATTGGCGTCGAGGCCGAGGATCAGGCCGTAGGGTACGGCGCCGTCGGTGGCCTTGAACGGGTGGAGCGTCGTAAGCGCGCCTTTGGACGTGACTTTGAAGGCGGTGCCGTAGGTTCCTGTGTAAACTCCCTCCGTGGTCGAGTACAGATTTCCGTCGGCGCCCAGAACCAGCGGCGCCTCCGGAACTCCTTCATCGTTGCCGCCGGTGAAGTCCCACAAGTTGGTGTACTGCCCGCTGTCACTTAACTTGAACACCGTGCCGGCGATGTGGGCGCCTCCGGAGCTGGTGGTCCCGTAAAAGAACCCGTCTGTGCCCAGGGTTAAGCCGCTCCAGGGAGCGGTGGCCGCAGGGTAGGCGCTGAAGTCGTAGAGTTTCGTCAGGTTGCCGCCGGTCGTGATGGCATAGGCGGCTCCTCCATTGTGTGTTCCGCCGAAAGCCGTGGTGCTGTATAAACGGCCGTCCCGGCCCTGCGAAATCGAGCTGAAAGGGCTGGGGTTGAGCGGGTCGCCGGTGTTCGTGCCGTAGTTGTAGAGCGGCGTGTAGACCTGAGCCTGCGCAGCGACCGCGACAAACACAAACACGATGGCCAGTTCCTTGGCGAACCCAAGACCCAACGTACGTGAGAACAACTTCATCGAATCCTCCTTCACTAATAAGCCCCACTACATTACATTGCGAAATTCCTGCCGAAAAACCGTCATGGAGAAAACGGAAACTTATCCGCGGCAGGCTTGGGCTGGGTCAGTATGCTTTCCAGAAGAAATAGATTGTCATCCCGGTCCCCACCGCGATGACGAAGGCACGAATCCACGCCTGCGGTAGCTTCTGGGCGTAGTGGGCGCCAAAGTAGCCGCCGATGATTGCGCCCGCGATCATGATTACGCCCGGCTTCCAGGCGACGGCGCCGGCCACGATAAACGTGATCACCGCCATGGCGTTGATGATGCCGGCCAGCACGACCTTCAACGCGTTCATGGCGTGAATGTCGGTCATGCCGAGTGCCGCCAGCATGGCGAGGTTCATGATCCCCACGCCGCCGCCGAAATAGCCGCCATAAACGGCGACCACCAGCTCAAACAGCGCAGCCACGGTGATGGCGGTGCGGGAGGCATCGTGCGCCATGCGGTTCGTTCCGCGCGTCAGGCGGCCGCTGAAAATAAACAGAAGTGTGGCGCCCAACATCAGCCACGGCAGGACGCGCAGGAAGGTGTGAGCGGGCGTCCTCAGGAGCAGGAAGGCGCCGGCGAATCCCCCGATCACGCTGGTCACGGCAAGCGGAATCATCACCCGCCGCGAGATGTCGAGATGCTTGCGGTACGCGCCCGAACTCGCGGTTACCCCCACCCAGAGGGCGGTGGCGTTGGTTGCGTTGGCGGAAATTGGCGCGACACCGCTGAACAGTAGGGCCGGGAAGGCGATGAAGCTGCCGCCGCCGGCGACTGCGTTGAGCGCGCCGCCCAGCACGCCGGCGAAAAAGAGAAAGAAAATGGTGTGCAGGTCCAAATAGAAGATGTAACACACCCGGCGCGAAGTTTGGAGGCTTGGATAACGTTCTGCCGCGGCTGTCGTCTGACCTGAGGACAGGGGGCGGCGAATGCGACAGGTCACCAGCGGGGTTGTGTTCAGTGTGTTGTGTCTTGGGAGTTGGGTTTGTGGACAGCAGAATGCCAGCACGCCTTCGCTGAATCCATGCGCGGTGAGTGAGCAGCGCCAGTTTGATTTCTGGGTAGGCGAATGGGACCTGACCTGGCCGGGCAACAACCCCGGGGAGGTGCAGCACGGCACGAACAGCATCAGGCGAGAGCTGGATAATTGTGTGGTGGAGGAGAATTTTTCGGGCGGCAGCGATATGCACCTGCGTGGGAAGAGCGTGTCCTTGTTCGACACGCGCGCCGCCAAGTGGAAACAGACCTGGGTCGACAACGAGGGCGGCTATCTAGATTTTGTCGGCGAGTTCAAAGACGGCCAGATGATCCTGGCGCGCGAAGTCACCCGGCCGGACGGCACGCGGGCCATTCAGCGAATGGTGTTCAAGAATATTGGCGCCGACGAATTCGATTGGAGCTGGGAGTCTTCGAAAGACGTCGGAAAGACCTGGCAGGTGCAGTGGCCGATCCACTACAAGAGGCGCAAGTAGCCTTTAATCAATCAGTTGCCAAAGCGATTCGAGCGTGACATAGGTCACATCCTGAGTGTGACAAGCCCTCTACTCTTGAGCTTGTAAGGGTGGCCTGATGGCAACGCAAGTTCATAGCGAAATCATTCCAGATACTCCTTCTGAAGTTGTTGACGCGCCGTTGCAGCGGCCGGCAAAGCTTGCACCGAAACCAAGAAAGAAGCTCGTCCGCCGCACTGATCGCGACTACTCACAGATCGTGCGGCGCAGCTTTCAGGGCGCATTCCTGCTGCTTAACGTCTGGATCGGAAGCATTTTCTATTCCTGGGTACGGCAATTCGAACTAGGCGGCGCGACAGGTTCAGTGGCGCGGCCTGCGGGAGTGGAGGGCTGGCTGCCGATCGCCGCTCTGATGAACCTGAAGTACTTTGCACTCACCCACCACGTGCCGTCGCTGCATCCGGCGGGCATGTTCCTGCTGCTCTCGTTTCTGGCGATGTCGTTCTTATTCCGTAAGGCCTTCTGCAGCTGGCTCTGCCCGGTCGGGACGATTTCCGAATACCTGTGGCAGCTGGGGCGCAAGCTGTTCGGACGCAATTTTCATCTGCCCGACTGGCTGGACGTGGGCTTGCGCGGCCTGAAGTACCTGCTGCTTGGCTTCTTCGTGTGGGCGGTGAGCTCGATGGCGGTGGGCGAGATTACCGCGTTCATGAACAGCCCGTACGGCGTGATCGCCGACGTGAAGATGCTGAACTTCTTCCGCCACATGGGCGAGACCGGTGCGATCGTGCTCGGCGTGCTGGTGGTGGCGTCGCTGTTCGTGCAGAACTTCTGGTGCCGCTATCTGTGTCCGTACGGGGCGCTGCTGGGGATCACTTCGCTGTTCAGTCCGGCGCGCATCCGGCGCAATGTGGAAACCTGCATTGACTGTGCGAAATGCGCCAAAGCCTGCCCCTCGGCGCTCCCGGTGGACAGACTGGTGACGATCAAGTCGGCGGAATGCACGGGATGCCTGGAATGCGTGGCGGTGTGTCCGGCGAAGGACACGTTGAGCCTGGCGCTGCCGGGGATTCCGGAACTCGCGCCGCAACCTCGCACCATGCCGGTATGGGCGATGGCAGCGGGGATTGCCGTGCTGTTCTTCGGGATTGTGGGATTTGCCAAGACCGCGGGATATTGGGATTCGCACGTGGCACGGGCGACATATGAGGCGCTGGTTCCGAATGCCGACCAGGCGCGGCATCCGATGCCGGGCGAAAACCAGTAGAGATAACCACGGAGGCCACGGAGGAACACGGAGGAAGCCCTGCACTTCCTCCGTGTTCCTCCGTGGCCCCCCGTGGTCAAGCTCTTCTCCCTTTTCTACGTGTTAGAATCGTTGTCAGATGCCCCGTCTAGCCGATGCTTCCTGACATCGAAAAACTGCTGGAACTGCAGGTCGCGGACAAGGAAATCCGCAAGCTGCAGGACGAGATTGCCGCACTGCCCAAGCGCGTGGCGGCGATCGAACAGAAGCTGGCCGGAACCAAGGCGCGCCTGGAAAAGGCCCGGGTCGCGGCCAAGGGTGACGAGGCCAACCGCAAGAAATTCGAATCCACGATTAAAGACCTGCAAGGCAAGATCTCCAAGTACCGCGACCAGTCGCTCGACGTAAAAACCAACGAACAATACAAAGCGCTGCTGCACGAGATCCAGTTTGCCGAGCAGGAAATCCGCATCAATGAAGACCGCATTCTCGAGGTAATGGTCAACGCCGAAGTCCGCGAGAAAGATGTGAAAGCAGCGGAGGCGGAACTGAAAGCCGAGACCGCCGAGATCGAGAAAGAGAAAGAAGAAGCCCGAAAGACCACCGCTGAAGACCAGGCAAAGCTGGCGGAATGGACTGCCAAACGCGAAGGGCTGCGCTCGGGTGCTTCCGCCGATCTGCTGCGGCACTACGAGCGGGTGATGAAGTTCCGCGGCTCCGGTCTGGCGGAAGTCCGCGACCAGAAATGCATGGGCTGCCAGGTGATGCTGCGTCCGCAGACCTATAACGAAGTGCGGAACGGCCAACTGGTCGTCATCTGCGAGTCCTGCCAGCGGATTATGTACTACGATTCCGCGCACGAGTTGAAAGCGGAAAAGGAATTGGTAGCAGCGGGCCGGCGGCGAGCGCGCCCGAAGACCGATTCGGCGCAGGCGTGGTTCTACCGCCCCGACTACGGCGAAGAAGGCGAGGCGCTGCTGGTCTTCACCAACAGCGGCGATGCTTCAAGCCGCCGGGTGTACGAGATGCATACCGGCCGGCAACTGGGAGACATACTCACCCGCGAAGGGACCTACCGGTTGGCCTTTCCCGAAGATTTCACCGAGACGACGATCCGCCTGAACGGGCATTTCGACGAGAAAGAGATGGACGAGTGGGGTTTGGAAATGCCCACCAACGCGCTCGATATCCTGCACAACGATCTGCGGGCCGCTCAAATCGAGCGCCGCTCCGGCCACAAAGAACATACCGCTTCTCCGGCGGAGCATTCGGCAGCCAGTTGAGACATCGTTCCCCAAGCGTAAGGCCCCGGCCTTTCCTAGTCCGCCCCTTTTGGCTCTGAGGTCTCGCATGTTCACCAAACGCCACGCCGCGCTGGGCTTCATTTTCGTCACCGTTCTGCTCGACATGCTGGGCTTCGGCATTGTGGCGCCGCTGCTGCCCAAACTGATTTCCGATTTTCTGGGCGGCAACACGGCGCGCGCGTCCGAATACCTGGGCCTGTTCGGGACCACATGGGCGTTCATGCAGTTCGTCTTTGCCCCCGTACTGGGACTGCTCTCGGACCGCTACGGCCGGCGCCCGGTCATTCTGCTTTCGAACCTCGGCCTGGCGCTGGACTACCTGATCATGGCGCTGGCGCCCTCGGTCCGGTGGCTCTTTCTGGGGCGGATTCTCTCCGGCCTCACCTCCGCCAGCATTCCGACGGCGACCGCCTATATCAGCGACGTCACGCCGCCAGAGAAGCGCTCCAAGGCGTTCGGCCTGTTGGGCGGGGCTTTCGGCGTGGGCTTCATCCTGGGGCCGGCCTTTGGAGGCTGGCTCGGCATGCACAATCCGCGATTGCCTTTCTGGGTGGCGGGTGCGGGCAGCCTGCTGAACTTCTGCTACGGACTGTTCGTGCTGCCTGAATCCCTGCCGGTCGAGCGGCGGCAGACCAAACTCCAGTGGCAGAACGCGAACCCGCTGGGCGCGCTGCGACTGCTGCGTTCGCACACCGAACTCGCGGGATTGGCGGTGGTCAACTTCCTGGGCTACGTGGCCCACGAGATTTATGCGACCGTCTATGTTCTCTATGTGATCTACCGCTTCGGGTGGGACGCNNTCGGTTTGGGTGTTTCTGATCGCGATCCCGGTGAATTGCTTGTGGTCGTTTGCCGGGCCCACATCGCAGTCCATCATGACGCGCCGCGTTTCGCCGTCGGAGCAGGGAGAACTGCAGGGGGCGCTCGCCTCGCTGCGCGGGATCGCCATGATGTTCGGGCCCGGCCTGTTTTCGCTGACGTTTGCTTTTTTCATTGCGCCCGGCCATCGCCTGCCCAGCGCGCCCTGGTACCTGGCGGCGCTGCTGCTGGTGATCTCATTC
>PMCH01000007.1 GCA_003154055.1 Acidobacteriaceae bacterium | reverse complement strand
CTCTCAATCGCGTGGTAAAGAACTACCGGGAGCGTGACCAGCAAAATGACGAGGACAGGAATTCTGAGCCAGAGGGAATACGACGCCAGCAAGCCAAACGCGATCCAGATGCAAAACTGGTGCGACAGGTAGATCCCGTAAGAATACGTAGCAATGCGATTACTCAAAGTGCGAATCCACGCCGTTTTGATCTCGCCGAAGGATGGAATACCAAGCCCCAAAAGCAGGCAGAGCACCCACCCCATCGCAAAAACGGGGAGAACGGTGAAAGCGGCCACCAGAGCCAGAATGAATATTGGCCAGAGGAAGGCTCGCAACCGCGGCACGTGCGGACGTGAAAACGCGATTATCCCGGGAAGAAAGTTTGGCACGAATAACAGAATGGAGAGCCGGCCGAGACCCGGTATGTGCGGCTGAGCCACGCCGGCTATCACACTGACCACCCAGAGGCCAAGCAGTGGCCACAGGGCGCGATTGCCGCGCGCCCACAAGAAGATGAAAGGCAGGAAAGCATACATCTGCAATTCGAACGGCAGCGACCACAGGACGTTCACAATCGATTTGGCGTAGGTGAGATTCTGAACCAGCAGCAGATTCGACGCACTCACCAGCAGCCCCGGAAACTGAGCGTGAGAAAGGCCAGGGGTGCCGTTGATGTCAGAGTCAAGATGCAGGGCCAGCGCTGCGAGTACGGCCAGGATACTCAGCGGATAAATGCGAAAGATGCGCCGCGTGTAGAAATTCTTTAGCAACGGCCAGCCCGTCAACTGGCTGCGCTCCATGGAGTACATCAGGACCAGAGAAGTGTGGACAAAAAAGAGCAGTACCCCGAACTTGCCCCACGAAGATGTTGACATCCAGGCAACCTGATCAACGTGCAAACGCCGGCACAAGTGCTGTGCCAGGACCAGGATAACGGCGATTGACCGCAGAAGATCCAGGTTGGCGGAGAGGCCTTTTCCCACGGAAGACAATCTCTAATTCCTCAAAGGTCCGGATCGACGCAGAGTACCCCAAGCCGAACCCGGGTGCAAACTGGGACACAAACGGACATTCACGCCCTCGCTTCGCGTGAATCGTATGCGCCGCCCAGAACTACCCCCCATCTGCCTTCTATGAGCAAGGCGAGATCATGATGGCTGTCAGACCGAACGCGCCCTTATCGGGTACGACCACGACGACGGAACTCCTTCACAGGTGGGAATCAGCCTTGGCGTTCCAAGGTCGATGTCAAACTACATCGGCAATACCGGCGAGGGCAAGACAACATTCATTTTTCTGGCGCGCTGATTCAATCCAGGAACGACTAGAATAGGTTGAGCGGTGTGCCGATTGGCCTCGATAGATCCGCGACCAGCAATGCCGCGATCTTAAGCTGCGGGCTGAATGCGAGCATACCCGACCAACTATCGCGGATGAGTACTCCCTCTCAGGATCTCTTGCGGCCTGTTATGCCCGAACTGGATTCCCTCCGCGGGATCGCGATCCTTGGCGTCCTCTTTCTTCACGGTTTCTTCTGGCAATACAGTTCCCTGCATTTTCCAGGACCGGCTCGGTTTTTCTTGCGCGCGACTCAACCTGGGTGGCTAGGCGTCAATTTGTTCTTTGTGCTCTCGGGTTTCCTCATCACAGGGATTCTCCTCGATTCCAAGACCCGACCAGATTTCTACAAGCGTTTCTATGGTCGTCGCGCTCTCCGGATCTTGCCCGCCTACTACCTGCTCTTGCTTCTTCTGGGGTTGCTCGGACAAGCACCTGCCGCGTACCTGGGGCTAGGTTTCGTCTACCTGGCAAATGTCACGAATCTTTTTGGTGTGGCCCAGGCGTACGGTCCGTTGTGGTCGCTCGCAGTCGAGGAGCACTATTACCTCTTGTGGCCGACCGTGGTGCGACAACTCGGCAAAAGGGGCCTCGCGATCATTGCGGCGAGTGTCTGCGTTTTAGTGCCCATTCTGCGCGCTGTTGCTTTTGAGAAGGGGTTTACCTATGGACTAGCAATCTATACATGGTTCGTTCTGGATGGTTTGGTTGCAGGCAGTCTCGTCGCCATTCTGCTACGAACGAACGTCAATCGCGTAACAGTGAAGTGCATTTGTTTTGCGTTGGTCATCGGCGCCCTTGCCGCTGCCATCATCGGCGCACCTTACGGCATCCTCACTCGCAACTCTCTGCTGGGCGCCGCATTGCAACACACCGTGATCAGCGGCCTGTTCAGCGGCGTTCTCCTGGCATTTCTCTTGATCGGAACCAGCGCATGGAAGAGCTGGGTCAACCGCCCTTTACTGATTTTCTTTGGCTACATCAGCTACGGACTTTACTTGATCCATCTGCTCACATTTCGCCTCTATGACAAGCTCGGGCGTCGGTTCTGGCCAGTTCTGTTACCCGCCGACAACCAATTTGGGTTGGTCGTTCTCAGGTTTGTGTGCGCGGGTGGCGTGGCCGTTGGAATGGCCTATCTATCGAGAAGGTATTTTGAGAACAAATTCCTGGCCCTAAAGACCAAGCTCGAGCCACACGGTTAGTTGGAAGGATCTCAGGTTTGCCCCAGTTCTCCTTTCGATAATCGCCGCACGTACCCCAACCGGAACAGGGGTGCAAACACCGACACAACCGAAACACTCACGCCATCGCTTCGGCGTAAACCTTAGCCAACTGCTGCGCCTGATGGGAGAGCGTCAGCCTGTTCAGTATCGTCTCCCTGGCGGCCATGCCGATGCGTGCGCAGAGTTCGGGAGAATGGAGTAGCGCGGAGAGTCCTTCCACGAGTTCCTCCAGGCCTGCCACCGGGATGAGCCAGCCATTCTTGCCGTGCTGAATGACCTCGTCGATGCCTTGCCCCTGGCAAGCAATCACCGGCTTACCGCACGCCATCGCCTCTAGATAGACACATCCGAGTCCCTCGTTGCTGCTCGGCAATACGAAGACCGAGCAGCCGCGCATGGCTTCCGCCACCTCGGCGCGGCTCTTCCGGCCCCAGAAGTGGACTTGCTGCGCCATGCCCAATGCTTCCGCAAGGAACGACAGCCGGGCACGCTCCGGTCCGTCTCCGATGATCAAACACCGCACCTTCAGATCGGAGGATTTCAGTCTGCCGCACGCTTTCAAGGCGAGTTCGTGCCCTTTGCTTGCGATCAGGTTGCCGACCATCACAATCTCCTTTTCCTCCCGCTCGACCGGAGCGGTCCCGGGCGAGAAACGACGGGGGTTCACGCCGTTATAGACGACGGCGCTAC
>PMCH01000347.1:13527-36453 GCA_003154055.1 Acidobacteriaceae bacterium | reverse complement strand
ATGGAATCAATTACACTCAGAACGCCGCCGGGAAGCCATTCTTGAATATGACCATCCCTACTAGCGCAGCGAAAATCAGCTTTCCGGCTTTGACGTTCTCTCACGACTCTATGGGTGCAATCCAGTCAGCGGACTCGCTCACTGAGGCATCAAGACTTGCCGTGAGAGAAGGGTATTTTCGACACCTGTTGCTCGTAGATTCCGATCTCAATAGTTTTCGTGTCGTCTCTCTCAAGAAGGTGCGCACGCTGTTTTCATGGCGTTTTGGCATGATTCTTGAACTGGTCAGCGGAAACCCTCGATGGCAAGTGGAACTCACGTTCGGATCACCCACAAGAATCACGTTGCAGGAAGTGAAACATCTAGTGTCGACCGATTTTCATCGGAATGAAGAATTCTGGGAAGAGATGGGAGACTTCGAGAAATTTCAAGACAGGGTATTGTCGGCTGATTCTATGGCCCAGATGTTTGGGACATTCAGGGACTTTCACATTTTGTAGCGTACTTGGCGAAAAATCCCAATTACACCAACACGACAGGACGACCAAGCGTTATTCACTCGTAGCGCAGCGCTTCGACCGGGTCGAGATTCGCAGCACGGGCGGCTGGGATCACGGCGCTGAGCACGCCAACTACTAAGAGTACGACGGTCGAGATCATGACCGTGAAAAGAGAAATCTTGAGGTGGATATCCGCCTTCCCGGAGTCGTCTTCGAACAGCGGGCCCATCAGCGGGAGTGTCCCCACCGCCGCGGCGACCACGTAGGACACCAGAATTCCAATCGCTCCGCCCACCAGCATGATCAACAGCGTTTCCGCCAGGAACTGGGTCTTGATGTGCCACTTCCTCGCCCCCAGCGCCCGCCGCAGGCCGATCTCCCGGATCCGTTCATCCACCGATACCAGCATGATGTTCATCACACCCACGCCGCCAATGCCGAGAGTCAGGATGCCGATGAACACCAGCAGCACCTGCAGGCCGATGGTGATTCCATTGATCACCGGGCGGAACTCTTCGCGGCCGAACATCTGGATGGCTTTCTTGTCAGTGGGGGAAAACTGCTGCCGGGTTGCAACCGCCGCCAGCACTTGCGCGATCGCCCGCTGTTCGAACTGAGGAGCAACGGGTTCAAACACCATCACCGCGGCCTGCTTGGTGTTCCAGAGATCCCCGGCGGCTGAATAGGGAATCCACACCGAGTCATCGTCACTGGAAAAGTAATTGCTCAGCTGGATCTTGCGGGCCATGGTTCCGATCACGGTGAAGCGAACTCCGCCAATCACCACCGTCTCGCCCACCGACGGACGTCCGCCGAACAACTGTTCCCGTACGCGGCCGCCCAGAAATACCACCCGGCGCCGTTCCAGTTCATCCAGCGAATTGATCCAGCGGCCCTCTGACGCCTGCTCATTGCGCATCTCGCCGTATTCCGGGCACACTCCGCGGACCGCTGCCGTGCCCACCATCCGGTTGCCGTACGCAATGCCGGGACGGCGCACCGTTTCCAGACAAGCATGCCGCACAAAGCTCGCTGTCTCTTTCACCATGTCCAGGTCGGCTTGCTCGAACACGACTTTCTTTCCCGCGCGCTGTCCGCCGGGTTGCTCGCTGGTCTGCTGCGGCCAGGCAATGACGGCGCCTTTTCCAAACGCGTCGAAGCCGCTCACCAGGATCGAACGGAAGCTGCCACCATAGGCGATCAGCAGCGTGACCGTGGCAATCCCCCACACGATCCCGAGCATGGTCAGGGCGCTGCGGGTGCGGTTCCGCCGCAGCGCACTCCAAGCCTCGTTGAGGATCTGGTAGATCATCTCTTGTTAACCGCCCGCCTCGTACCGCAGGGCTTCAATCGGATCGATCGCTGCCGCTCTTCGGGCGGGATACAGCGCCGACAGGATCGCAATTGTTCCCAGCACGGCGAACGCCAGCACGCCTGTCTGCCACGTGGGCAACAGCCCGGCAAAGAAATCCGGCATGGGGAGCAAATTCACCAGTCCGCAGATTCCAAACGCGATCAGCAGCCCCGCTCCCCCGCTCACCAGCGCAACGATCAGCGCTTCCAGGAAGAATTGCCGCAGGATGCTGTGCGCGGGCGCACCTAGTGCTTTGCGCACGCCAATCTCGCGCGTGCGTTCGCGCACCGCCACCAGCATCACGTTCATCACGCCGAGTCCGCCGAGAAACAGAGTTACGACGCCAACAGCACCTAAGAAATATTTCATCCCATCGGTCATGGTGCGGAACGCTTTTGCTTCTTGAATCGTGTCCCAGATCGGACAGGCCTCTTTGTCGGTTGGATCGAAGCTGTGTAACCGCCCCAGGATCGCGCGGATCTGGCCTTTACACGCTTCGTGGTGCTCCACCGACCGGGGGACAACCAGCAACTGATCAAAGGTGTAGGGCGTGCCGGGCGGCTTGTCGGGAAAATCGCGCCGCATCGCCGAATACGGGACGAAGACCTTGCTGACGTCCCATCCGTCGTAGCTCGAATTCTGCTTCTTCGACGACATCACGCCCACGACTGTGAACGGGACTTCGTTCAGATACACCAACTGGCCTACAGCGGGGCGGCTGCCAAACAACTGTTTCTTGGCGTCGGAGCCCAGGAACGCTACCCGGCGCGCTTCGCTTTCGTCGCTCGAGTCGTAGAATCGCCCCTCGCTCACGCCCAGGCTGCGGATTTCGGCGAACTCCGGCGTCGAGCCCGTGACCGTGAACGCGGCGGCGTTGTACGCGGTGTGGGAGCGAACATCGTTTTGCTCAAGCTCGGGAATCGCGTACTGGCAATCGGTCGCCTCGGCCTGGAGATGGGCGAGGTCGGAATCGACCCAGTGCACGAGCCTTCCCGCCCGCGTACCTCCCGCCTGCAGGCTGGTACGGCCATGGAAGACGATCATGATATCGCGGCCCAGCGACTCCGCTTGCTTGGCCTGTCCGACCCGCAGGCCCTCGCCCGCCGCCACCATCAGGACAATCGAAACCACTCCCCAGGCGATCCCGAACATGGTTAGCAGGGTGCGGATGCGGTGCGCCCACAGGGTGCGGAAGACGTCCTGAATGAGGTCACGAAAAGACATACAAGGTTTCGACGAAGGCGACGCAGAAACGGAAGCGCTTTCTCCTGAAGGTAGTACGAAGACTCGGGTAGATTGGTTCCAAAGGAGTTGAATTCGCGACATCGAGCCCTGGTGCCTACTTCTGGGCGGCCGCCGTGGGCAAGGGATCCCGGTCCAGCCATCCCGCGAACTCTCGAAGAGCCAGTTCGCACTGCAACTGGTGCCGCTGTTTGCGATCCCGAATCCGCGTTTCGAGCGGAGGCAGAAGATCAAACGTGATGTTGGCGGGCTGAAAGTTCCTGGCATCCGCCTGCGTAATGTAGTGCACTAGCGAGCCAAATGCCGTGGCTCGGGGCGGGGGCATTAGGTCGCTGCCGGTCGCCAGCGCGGCGGCACTCACTCCGGCCATCAAGCCGGTGGCAATCGATTCCACGTACCCTTCGACTCCGCAGATTTGCCCCGCAAACAGCACGGTCGGGTGCTCCTTCATTTGCAGAGTCGTCGCCAGCAGCGTTGGGGCGTTGATGTACGTATTGCGATGAATCTGCCCGTAGCGCAGGAAGCGCGCGTTCTCCAGCCCGGGGATCAATCGCAGCACCGTCGCCTGCTCCGCGAACTTCAGGTGGTTCTGAAATCCAACCAGGTTGTAGGAATCGGCGCGCAGGTTCTCCTGACGCAGTTGCACGACCGCGTATGGCATCCTCCCCGTGCGCGGGTCTTTGAGCCCCACCGGCTTCATCGGGCCGAAGCGCAGCGTGTCGCGGCCGCGTCGGGCAATCTCCTCAATGGGCAGGCAGCTCTCAAAATAGTTCAGCTTCTCCCAGTCCTTTTCTTCCACCGAATGTGCCGCCAGCAACGCATCGTAGAACTTGTCGTACTCCTCTTTCGACATCGGGCAATTGATGTAATCGGCTGTGCCCTTGTCGTAGCGCGCCGCCATGTACACCTGATTCATGTCGATCGAATCGGCTTCCACAATGGGGCTGATGGAATCGTAGAAGTGCAGGTTGTGTGGCGCGGGCGCCCCCGCCCGCGAAAAGTCGGCGTCAGAAATGCCTTGGGAATCAGAAGAAGAAGAACTCAACCGCACAATTTCCTGAGACAGTGCGTCGGAAGTCAGTGGCCCAGTGGCGATCACCGTGATTGCGTCTTCGCTAATCTGGGTAACTTCCGCCCGCCGCACCGCAATCAGCGGCTCACGGGAAATTGCTTCTGTCACCCGGCGCGAAAATTCCAGCCGGTCCACGGCCAGGGCATGTCCGGCTGGAACAGCGCAGGCGCGCGCGATCTCCAGCAGCAACGATCCCGCCCGGCGCATTTCTTCCTTCAGCAGCCAGGGGGCGGTGTTCTCGCTCTCAGATTTCAGGGAATTCGAGCACACCAGTTCCGCGAAATCGCCCGTCTGGTGGGCAGGAGTCGTCCGCACCGGCCGCATTTCAAACAACTCGACCGGGACGCCCCGCCGTGCACACTGCCACGCCGCTTCCGATCCGGCCAGGCCGGCGCCGATGATGCAAACTCTCTTCATTGCGTGTGAGACATACTCCAGCGAATCTGTTTATTATAGGTGCCGCTGCTCAGGAGAACATTGCATGGCTCGCATTTCGCTCATCGAACCCGACCAGGCCAGCCCGGAAGTCAAAGAAATCTACGACGGCAAGCTGAAGGCCAAGCCCGGCAGCATCCAGAAAGCGCTGGCACACCGCCCGGCGATGCTGGGCAACTTTCTTGGGTTCTACGCCAGTGTGGGACGCACGCTCGACCGCAAACTGTATGAGGCGGTTTATCTGCGCACGTCGCTGATCAACGGATGCCACTACTGCACGCAGCACCACATTCAGGGATCGAAGCGTGCTGGGCTGACACCGGACCAGATGAAGGCGCTAAAAGGCGGGGACTACTCGGGATTTGCCGCGCCCGAGCAAACGGCTTTGCGCTATGCCGAGAAGCTAGCTCGAACACCCGACGCCGCCACTGATGCCGACTTCGCGGAACTCAAGAAGCACTTCTCCGACGAGCAGATCGTGGATCTGCACATGCTGATCGGACTGGCCAACCTCACCAATCGCGTGACGGGGCCGCTGGCGTTGGACGTCGAGTTTCCGGAAGAAAAGCTCTAACCACGGGGGACATAGAGGTACACAGGGAAGGCAGGTTTCCCCCTGTCTACCTCTATGTCCCCCGTGGTTAAAGAATTACCCGCTCGTCGCCCACCCGCTTCGTCACTCGTTCCCGATCCAGATACTCGAGCAGCGGGATGGCGTACTTGCGGCTGACTCCGGTCATGTCTTTGAAGCGGGCAACGTCGATTTTGGGCGTGGTGTTTTTGAGCGCTGCCATCTTCTGGCGGAGATCCGCGAGCGCGCTCTGATGGAACACCAACTCCTCGGAAATCTTGATCAGTACCTTGTCTCGCAGCAGCAGCGTGACGATCTTCTGGGCGCGGATCTTGTCCACTTTCAGACCCGCGATTACCTCGCGCAGCGACGGAACCTTCAGTCCCGACGACGCAAACGCCTGCTCAATGATCTCTTTCGATTCGGCTTCTTCATCCTTCATGGCCACGCCGCGGCCGGGGAGATGGACAAGTTCGCCCGCAATTTCAAGCTTGTTTCCCTGCACAAGAGAAGTCAACACTGCTTCATATACGGCTGAACTCAATTTGAATTTGTCTCGCAGAGTTTCTTTCCCCATACCATGCACCAGAGGGTTTTGTTTGTGAAACTCGGAAAGCGCGGCAGGCAAGAGCAGGCTCATGGCACTCATCGCGGCAGAATTCAGAAACAGCTCGCCGAATTTCAGGATCTCCCCCTTGGCTACCGCTGGTTCTAGATGGGACTCAATGCTCTCCCTTCGCCACCCGGTTTCGGAGACGAGTTGTCGCCAGGAAATTCCCCGGTACCAGCGCCGGGCGATCCGTGCCGCCAGGATTTTCTCCACATCGCCGGCAGAGGACACATTCAGAAGATGGCTGATCGCTTCCGGTTTGTCCTTTGGAATCGGCGCCGCGTCTAAGACAGTTCCCCCGCCAATCGTTACGACCGGGGAAAACTGCCGCAGGATGAAACGATCCCCCGGCAACACTAGAGTAGGCTCGGCCAGGCGGAGTTGCACGTATTGTTCATCGCCGGGCTTGAGCTGTTTTGCTCCGTACAGGTGCGCTTCCGCGATCGTCTCCATCGTGTATGCATGAAAATGAACGCGGGCACGGTCTTTCAGCGGCTTTGCCGAGGGAAGCAGTGTGAGCAGCGCGTCCACCCGCGAAGTAAACTGGAAGGTGTCGGGCGGCGCCATCATCATCCCTCGCGCCAGGTCCTCCGTCGATACTCCGGCCAGATTCAGCGCCGTCCGCTGGCCTGCAAGCGCTCTTTCGGCGGCAGATCCATGCACCTGTACTCCCCGGACACGAACGCGCCGGCCCGTGGGAAAGACCTCCAGTTCTTCCTCCTTCGAAATTGTCCCGGAGACCAGCGTCCCCGTCACCACCGTCCCGAAGCCCTTCATGGTGAAGACGCGGTCAATCGGAAGGCGCGCCAGCGCGGTGGAATTTTTCGCCGTGACCTCCGATGCCACGCGGGCCAGCTCCGATTTCAACTCTTCCAGCCCCGCCCCGGTCAGCGAACTCACCGCCACGATGGGCGATTGCGCCGAGTCCAGAAACGACCCGCGCAGAAAATCCTCTACTTCCAACCGGACGACTTCAAGGGTGTCGGCATCCACGGCGTCGGACTTCGTCAGAACGGTGATCCCGCGCCGTACCGAAAGCAGGCGGCAAATGTCGAAATGTTCGCGGGTCTGCGGTTTGATGCCTTCGTCGGCCGCGATCATCAGCAGCACCAGGTCAATTCCACCCACACCGGCCAGCATGTTGCGCACGAAACGCTCGTGGCCGGGGACATCGACAAAACCCAGCCGGAGTTCTTCACCGTTTGGAACTGGTAGTTCGAGGTGGGCAAATCCGATATCGATGGTGATGCCGCGGCGCTTCTCCTCTTCCAGGCGGTCGGCATCAATTCCGGTGAGAGCCTTCACCAGCGAGGTCTTTCCGTGATCAATGTGCCCAGCCGTGCCGACGATAACGGACTTCATCGGGGACAGTATAGCCGTGGTGTGGGTCGGACACTCTTGTCCGACAAAAGCAGACGGGGAGGCCTCTCTTACGCCAAAAGCGCATTGCCGGAGGTGCTAGAGGACATTCAGAAACGTTGTCGGACAGGAGTGCCCGGCCCACAGCCCCTACCGCCACTTCTTCAGGCGCGGCCACACGTCCGCGAGCGTTCCCTGCTTGAAGCCGTGGCAGATGAAAACCGTGAGCTGCTTTTCCAGCGCGTAGGGATTGTCGGGCGTCAGCCCAACAAACTCGACACGATCGTAGTACTTCTCCAGCTGTTGCTGGCTATCGTCGAGCACGATCATGCAGTTTCCCGAATATCCGCGCGGGCCCCACAACCACCACGACTGGTGCCCGCTCAGCGCCGGTGGAAGTCCGAACTTTGGTCCCAGGAAGTCGACCGCTCCGGCTTGTCCGTAGTCCTGAGCAAAGATGGCGCACTCTTTTCGCTCGCCGGCAGGAATGCGATTCCACGCCACCAGCACGCCGCTCACGATTTCATCCCATCCAAACTGATCGGAATAGTGCTGCGGAAGCGCGGCCCGCTCGTGGCTGTGCTCGTTGCGCGGAACCTTGAACGGCAGCTTGTCCATGTAGGCGATGAACTGATCCGCCGGCAGGATCGGAACGACAATCGGCGCCAGCCACGCGCCGGCGATCACGAGAAGAGTCGCGATTGCCGGCTTCAACCATCCTTGCCGGATGCGGTCAATTCCATCGTCGATCACGACGGCCCCGGCCGCCAGGTAGACGGGATAGATCGGCCCCAGGTAGTACCCTTTCCCTTTAAGCGCAACGAACGTGGCGAATGCAATCAGGTAGGCCCATCCCAGAAATCGGTAGGGCCGGAAACGCGGCGCTACCAACAGCGCAATGACGCCAGTGATCCAGAGGATTGCATTCACTGGATGGACCATCAGTATCTGTTGCGTGAAATACTGCCAGGGCGACAGCACCACATCGCGTCCGGAAGCCTTGATGTTGTGCATCAGCTGTACAAATGGCCAGTCGTTCGCAACGTTCCAGATCAGGTTGGGCAGAAAGATCAGAAATGCTGCCGCGCCGCCGATCCAGAACCACTTTGTCCATAGGAACCGTCGCTGCGCGGTCACCAGTAACCCGATGACAATGCCGAAACCA
This sequence comes from Acidobacteriaceae bacterium, assembly GCA_003154055.1. Lineage (GTDB taxonomy): Bacteria > Acidobacteriota > Terriglobia > Terriglobales > Acidobacteriaceae > Acidiflorens. The sequence continues at coordinate 28,145 of PMCH01000347.1, read as the reverse complement.
AGCACGGCGATCGAATACTTCTCCTGAATGCCGACCCCGGCCACCACCCCAAACCACAGCCAGTAGCGCGGCTCGTTGCGTTTCGCGGCAAGGATGGCGAAGTACACGCACCCCATCCACAGCAATGGCTCGAGACAATTGCTCGTTAAGAGGCTCCCGTTGGACAGATAGATGGGGGCAACCAGCACCACCAGCGCGGTCAGCACAACCGCGAACTTTTTCCCGCCTAACTCGCGCGCGATCATCCCGCTTAGGATGATGGTCGCCGAAATCGCCAGCACCGGCATCAACCGCACCGCGCGCAACGACACCCCGAACACCGCCAGAAAAATCCGGCTCAGGACCGGCACCAGGGGCGGCTGGTCCACGTATCCCCACGCCAGATGCCGTCCGCAGATGATGTAATCGAATTCGTCGCGGAAGTAGTTGTAGCGGTTGTTGAAGATCATGTGCAGCACGAAGCTGAAGGCCGCGATGACCATCACGGCGGCCATCCCGTTCTGCCAGATGCCCTGCTTTTCGGGACGCTCCATTCGCAACGTTGTGACAGGGCTGCTCATTGTGGAGGAGAGAATAACGGAAAATGATCAAGCCTGTCACTGCCGGGGGCCTGTTCCCCGAGCTACAATGCGGCCGTAAAGTGGAAGCGCCCGACTGGGCGCGTGGATCCCACCATGAAAACTTATTTGCATATCATCAATCCGGCGATTGCCCTCGTGGTCTTGCTGCTTTGCCTATGGGCAGCCATGAATGGTGATAACGGGTTCCAGCCCTGGGGCATGTTGAAGGGCGGCATTCCGACCTACTTCGTGGCCAAGGGCCTGTTTTGCAGCTCCGCTCTATTCCTGATGGGCAAGATCCTTTCGCTCATGGGGGACCGGTCCGCGAAGTAGGCGGCGGTTGGGCACAGGAACCACCCTTTTTCCCTCCTGGTGCCACTTCTGTCGCTGCCGACTCTCCCGCTCAGATCTTCATGTAAAAAATCGCTCGAAATGCGACAATAGAATTTCCCTCCATGACCACCTCTGCGATCACTGCCATTACTCCGGAGATGATCCGGGAGCACGGCCTCACGCCGGACGAATTCGAGAAAATCAAACAACTGCTCGGCGGACGCGAACCCACCCGCACGGAACTCGGCATTTTCAGCGTGATGTGGAGCGAGCACTGCTCCTACAAATCGTCGCGCGTCCACTTGAAGCGTCTGCCGACCCGCAGCAAGCTGGTTCTCCAGGGCCCGGGCGAAAACGCCGGCATCATTGATATCGGCGACGGCTGGGCCTGCGCCTTCAAGATCGAGTCGCACAACCATCCTTCCTTCATTGAGCCCTTTCAGGGCGCAGCCACTGGCGTGGGCGGCATCCTGCGCGATATCTTCACCATGGGCGCACGCCCCGTCGCGATCATGGACTCGCTGCGCTTCGGCCCGATTGAAGCGGGGGGAGCCGCGGCCACCGCCGAGCTTCACAAGAACCATTCCGTGATGGAAGGCGTGGTCTCGGGTGTTGCCTCCTACGGCAACTGTTTCGGCGTCCCCAACCTCGGCGGCGAGGTGAAGTTTGAGTCCTGCTACTCGGGCAACCCGCTGGTCAACGCCTTCGCTCTCGGACTCGTCAAGCGCAACCAGATCTTCTACGCCCGCGCTGCCGGGGAAGGTAACCCGGTCATTTACGTCGGCGCCAAGACCGGACGCGATGGCATCCACGGCGCCACCATGGCCAGCGAAGAGTTCAGTGAAGGGTCGGAAGCCAAGCGGCCGAACGTGCAGGTCGGCGATCCGTTCCTCGAGAAACTGCTGCTCGAAGCCTGCCTCGAAGCCATGCAAACCGGCGCCATCGTGGGCATTCAGGACATGGGCGCCGCCGGCTTGACCTGCTCCACCTGCGAGATGGGCGCCCGTGGCGGCACCGGCATTGAGATTGAACTCGACCGCGTCCCGCAGCGCGAAACCGGCATGACTCCCTACGAGATCATGCTCAGCGAATCGCAGGAACGCATGCTGCTGGTCGCGCAGAAGGGCCGCGAAGAGGAAGTCTTCCGCGTCTTCCGCAAGTGGGGACTCGACGCCGTCGAAGTCGGCCGCGTTACCCATGATGCCAGGATGCGCGTGCTGGAACACGGCAAGATCGTCGCCGAGATTCCCAACGCCGCGCTCACCGACGACGCTCCCGTATACCAGCGTCCCCTGGCGCGCTGGGAGCCGCCCGTCGAACGCGAGATGCCCGAGAGCATTCGCCTGGCTGACAGCGGAGACTTCACCGGGAACTTCAAGCGTCTGCTGGCCAGCCCGAACATCTGCTCCAAGCGCTGGGTGTGGCAGCAGTACGACCACATGGTCCAGACCAATACCGTTGAAGCGCCCGGCGCGGGCGATGCGGGCGTGATCCGCATCAAGGGCTCTAATCGTGGGCTCGCCATGTCCCTCGACGGCAACGGTCGATGGTGTTATCTGGACCCGCGCCTCGGCGCGATGCACGCCGTGGCCGAGGCTGCCCGCAAAGTAGCCTGTGCGGGAGCAACTCCGGTCGGCGCGACCAACTGCCTGAACTTCGGCAACCCCGAGAAGCCGCACATCATGTGGCAGTTCTCCCAGGTGATTGACGGCATCACCAAGGCCTGCGAAGAGCTCGAAGTCCCCATCACAGGTGGCAACGTCAGTTTCTACAACGAAACCTTGGGCGAAGGGATTTACCCAACTCCAGTGCTCGGCGTAGTCGGCATTCTCGAAGACGTTCACAAATCCGCGAAGATGCACTTCGCCCAGCCCGGCCGCAAGATCCTCCTGCTGCGCGCCAACGCCCCCGGAGATGCCGTGGATGCTGAATCCGAGTTTGGCTCCTCCGAGTATGCCAAGGAGATTCTCGGCGCGATCTGGGGCTATCCCCCCGAACTGGATCTGGAGAAAGAAGCGACTCTCCAGCGGGCGCTCATCGCCCTGATCCAGGCCGGGCTGGTCGAGTCAGTCCACGACTGTGCCGACGGCGGCCTGGCCGTCGCTCTGGCCGAATCGGCCCTCCCCAAGGGGATTGGCCTCGCTGTCACCCTGTCCTCTCAAGCACTTCCACCCGAATTCCTGCTCTTCGGAGAAGATGCGAGCCGGGTCGTGCTCTCTTGCGACCGAAGTAACCTGCCGCGAATCCAACAACTGGCGTTAGAATACGGCCTCTTCGCAGATGTGCTGGGGGAAACCGGCGGCGACCGCATTGAGATCAAGTACGACGGCCAATCGATGGTCTCCGCCACAGTCGCGGAGTTGCAAGGGGCTTACGAGGGCGCTCTGGAAAAGATGCTCCGAACGGAGCATTCGCCGGTTGCAGCCGATTAGTGGCTTGAGCGAAGGGCCAAAAGCTAAAGGCTAGGGGCTAAATGCTGTCTTCCGACAAATTTCGTGAAGAATGCGGCGTGGTGGCGATCTACGGCAACCCCGAAGCCGAGAAGCTCGCCTACCTCGGCCTGCACGCCCTGCAGCACCGCGGACAGGAATCCGCCGGCATCGTCACCTCCGATGCTGAGCGCCTGCATGCTCACAAGTCCATGGGCACCGTGGCCGACATCTTCACCGAGGAAGTGCTCGCCTCCCTCCGCGGCACTCTGGCCATCGGACACACCCGGTACTCCACCGCCGGAGACTCGGCCCTGCTGAACGCCCAGCCCATCATGGTGCAGTCCAACAAGGGTGCGATTGCGCTGGCTCATAACGGCAACCTGGTCAACGCACTCGCAATTCGCCAGAAGCTGGAAGCGCAAGGCTCGATTTTTCAGACCAACAGCGACACCGAAGTGATCATGCATCTGATCGCCCTCTCGCGGGAGCAGACTCTACCGGATGCCATGGCGGATTCGCTGCGCCGCGTGGAAGGCGCCTTTTCGCTGGTGATGATCTCCCGCGACCGCATCTTCGCTGCCCGCGATCCGCGTGGATTCCGTCCCCTCGCCATGGGCCACATCCCTGCTGGGCCCGGCGAAAGGCGCGAGGCGATTGTTTTCGCCTCGGAAACCTGCGCTTTCGATCTGATCGGCGCTGTCTACGACCGCGACGTCAAGCCCGGCGAACTGGTCATCGTTGGCCCCGAAGGCATCAGCTCGCGCTTCTACTCGCCCTCGCCCGCGCAATCGAGCTGCATTTTCGAACATGTGTATTTCTCCCGTCCCGACAGCATCGTGTTCGGCCGGTCTGTCGACCTGAGCCGCGACCTGATGGGCCGCCAACTGGCCCGCGAAGCCCCGGTCCAGGCTGACCTCGTTGTCCCGGTTCCCGACTCCGGCAACACCGCAGCCATCGGTTACTCCGCCGAGAGCGGCATTCCATTCCGCCTGGGCCTGATCCGCAACCATTACATTGGGCGCACCTTCATCGAGCCCCGCCAGTCGGTGCGCGACTTCGGAGTCAAACTCAAGCTCAACCCCGTGCACAGTCTGCTCGATGGCAAGCGCGTCGTTCTGGTGGACGATTCCATCGTGCGCGGCACCACCAGCCGGAAAATCGTGCGCATGATCCGCCACGCGGGCGCGAAAGAGGTCCACATGCGGATCTCCTGTCCACCCACCATCTCACCCTGCTTTTACGGAGTGGACACGCCCTCCAAGAAGCAGCTCATCGCCGCCAACAAGACGATCGATGAGATTCGCGAGTACGTCGGCGCCGACTCGCTGGCGTATCTCTCGCTCGAAGGCCTGAAGAAGGCCTGCGCGGATGGGGAAAAGACTACCTATTGCTCGGCCTGCTACACCGGACAATATCCAACCAGTTTTGTGGACGTGGATGAAATCCAGCCCGCCCACACCTTGGAGTAAGGACTATCTTACAAATCGCTTCCGGGAGGGCAGGCTTTCAGAGCCTGCCCTGAGCGAAGTCGAAGGGTGCCGCCCGAACTCCTTACAAAAACTGGGCTTTAGCCCCGGAGATGTGAGGTAGCTCCTAGAATGTCACGCGCACCCCGAACTGCGCGGCAAAAGGAATTCCGACCGTCGTACCCGGTCCGAAGAAATCTCCCAGCGCGCCGGCCGGTTTTCTCAACTGATTCAGGCTGGTGATGGGAATAAAATTCTCAGGGCTGCAAGCCGCATCGCCGCAAAGGTCGGTGATGTTGCCACCGAGCTGGTCCGGCGGGATGTTCCCGAGAGCAGCCACGTCCGCCACGAAGTTATTCGACGGATTGTTGCGGTTGAAAAGGTTAAAGAACTCCACGAACGGCATCACCGCCCACCGCTCGTTCACTTTGAACGGTCGCGCCACCCGCAGGTCTACTTGTGCGAACCCGGTTCCGCGGAATTGATCGAGCGATGTCCTGGTGCCGTTGATGGTGGCACGCTGGTCGGCATCGTTCAGGGTGAACGGCCGCGCGCTCTCGACCTGGGTCAGGGTTGAGATCTCAAACCCGCCCGGTGCATGCAGCGTTCCCACCAGCACAAAGCGGTGGCGCACGTCTTCGCCCGAAGGGCCGTAATCGCCCGGTGCGAATGCATTCAGCGGATCGCAAACACCGTTGACGTAGTCGAACAGCTCGCCGACATTGCAGCCCCAGGTTTTCGCGGTCGCCAGAGTGTAGTGCGCCGTCAGATTGAGGCGATGCATGTTGCCCTGTAACTTGATCGTCATCGCATCATAGCTGGAACGGTTGTCGGTTCTGAACACGTCGACGTTGGGGACAAGATCCTGATTCAACGGATCGGGCGAGAACAGGTTGACGCCGGCAGTGTAACTGTAACCGCGGTAGGCATGATTGCCCTGCTCATGCGTCCAGTCCGCGCTCAGTGTCCAATGCTCGTTGAGCGCATGCTGGATACCGGCACTGGCATGCAGCGCATACGGAGTCTTGTAATTGGGATCGACCAGGGCGCCTCCCAGAACGCAGCCTGAGTCACCTGGGTTCACGCAAGGCCCCGGTGGCGCATTCAGCGATTGAAAAGCAGGCACCCATCCACCCTGTGCCAGGTCGTTGTAGTAGAGGCCAATCCCCGCGCGGACCACCGTCTTCTCGCTCTTCCCCGGTGCATACGCAATGCCCAGCCGCGGCCCGAATTGTTTCCGGTAATCGTGCGGAGCCCCACTGACCAATGGAATCTGCAACGCCTGGAGCGTCAGCAACACCGGATTCTGAAGCTGGTTGCGGCCGGACGCGTCGAACAGCCCAAACGTCGTGTCGTAACGCAGCCCGTAGTTCACTGTGAGATGCGGCGTCATGCGCCACGAATCCTGAGCGTACAAGCCGAGCCGCCGGACGCTCTGCTGGAAACTGCCGTCTCCGGCTGGAGTCACCGTACAGGACGACCCAGGCGTCGGCACCACTCCTCCGCTTGTTCCGTCTGTTGATCCGCAGGTGTTGTAATCAACCAGGAATTGGGTTGGATCGCCGATATAGTCCGACGGGTTCAGGCCGAATGTGTGGAAGAACTCCTCGGTCCCCGACAGCGCCCCACTCAGCACCGGCTCATGAATAAAGCTGATGCCAAACTTCGGCGCGTGCTTACCTGACGAATGGCTCACGTCGTAACGGAACTGGTATTTCTGCTGTTTGCGCAATACCGGAAACGCGGTAATCCCGGTCTGGAACCCGTTGTCGCCGAATGTCTCAAACCCCGAGATGGTGTGGAACGTGGAGCTGAACGGAAACGCCAGCGCGAATCCCTGGTAGTCGTTGCGCGACTCGGTGTGGTGCAGATAGCTGGCATCGAAGGTGAACGATCCCACCCAGGTCGGGCTGAACACAAATGTGTTGCCCAGCACGATGTTTTCGTACTTTGAGCCGGAAGTTGCGCCCGTGGAAGGCAGCGTGGCCTGCTGGATCAGGTCGTTATTGGTCGTGTAGTTGTCGAGAGACCCCCGCAAAAACCACTGCGACCGCGAAGACTGCGCGTAATCGAACCGCAACGAACCCATGTAGTCACGGAACGGCACCTTCACACTGTTGGGGACTGCGATCGAATCGACCCCGATCGGTTGGCCCTCCAGGTTGAATTCGTGAATCAGCCCGTTGGCCGCCAGTTGCGAAAGCGCATTGAACTCGCCCAAGCTGCCCGGGCTGTAGCTGATGCTCGCATCTTCGCGCACGGCTTCGAGCGCGGCGAAGAGCCACAGCTTGTTGTGCTTGATCGGCCCGCCAATCGTTCCAATGTAGTTTTGCCTTGAAAACGGCTGCTTCGGATCGGGAGCAGGGTTATCGATCGGGTAGCGTGCGTTCATCCCCGAACCGCGCTCGTAGAATGCGCCGCTGCCGTGCCAGTCATTGGTGCCGTGCCGGGTGGTGATGACCACCGATCCGCCCACCGTGCGCCCCGTGTCCGCATCTTCCTGCGAAGTCTTCACCGCAAATTCCTGGATCGCATCCACGGAAAAATTCTGGAGAAAGCTGCCGATGAAGTCGTCCGAGTTGTCGCCGCCGTCCACAGAAACATCCACATTCAGCCCGGAGCTTCCTCCGAACGAAACTGCGGTGATCCGCGCCTTGGTGGGGTCCGACGGTTCCACCGGTTCGGTACCGGGAACCATGTGCGCGATATTCGCGAAGCTGCGGTGAGCAAGCGGGATCGTCTCCAGATCAAACGCTGAGACTGCTCCACCGTGGACGGCACTCGCCGTGTCGATCGGCTCGGTCGTAATCGACGAAGCCCCTCCCTGCACATTCACCGTCTCGCGCCCGCTTTGCGGCCTTAGGGTGACTGTGATGTCCCGCACCATGCTCACAACCACGGATACGTCTGCGCTGGCTTCCCCAAAACCCTGGGCGCTGACCACAACCCGATAGCGACCCGGCAACAAGCCTTCAATGCGAAACTCACCTTGGTCACCGGCAGCGGCCTCCCGTCTCAGGGAAGATCCCAACGCCGTAACCACGACCTTCGCATTCGCCACTCGTGCGCCAGATGGGTCCTGGACCTCTCCTCGCAGCGCGCCGTTGGGATCCTGGCTGAACGCCGTCAAAGGAAAAGAGACCAGCAGAGCCAACAACGCCCCGGCAAAGAAGAGGGCTCGTGACTTTCGGATTTCAGAAAATGACTTCATGGGCATGACTCGATTGTCCAGGCAGTAGGAGTAGCCGCTCTACTCAGTTCGTTGCGTTAACTTGGCCGCGCGGCGAAGCAGGCCCAGACAAGGAGGGTATTGGGATAGGCTATGTACTACCAGCACTAGTAGGTTCGGAGCGGCCTCAAAAACAACCAATTACAACAAGGCCTAAGCAGTGGTGGGATCTACGGGAACAACTTCTTACTGCACCAGCCACTCGGTGATCCGGTGCGTCTGGACCAGTACCGGGCCGTACGCCGTTGCCGCCCACAGAAGAGTCGCCAGTGCCGGAGGAATCGCGTACCAGTGCAGAGTGCGAACGCCGCATGCCTGGTTCTCATCCCACGCGAGCAGGCGCGCCACCCGCGTGCTGATTGAGCCCGAAGCGTGCAGCAATCCCATGCTGATCGCGGGAGCCGCTTCGACCGGAACCAACCGGGAGAGCTTGATCAACGCCGCTGCCAGGTCCAGCGCGTCCCGGACGCTCGAAACCGCCGCGTCATCGGCTGCCAGCTCCGCCGCCTCCTGCCATGCGTTTTCCAGTTTGGCCATTCCCGGAGCAGCAGAGAAACGGAAAGCTAGCTTCTTCAAGTTATCGCGAGACCGCATGTGCGCAATCTCATGCTGGACCGCGATATGCAATTCGTCGCTGCTCAGCACTGCCACCGTCGATTCCGAAACCAGCAGCTTGGGCCGGCAAACGCCTGCCAGCATGAGCGGCGGGATGTCATGATGAGCCTGGAATGCGGGGGCCGCTGCCCCAAGGTCCAAAGAGCGCGCTCCCTGCAGCCAGTTGGAGATCACCCGCGAAGTCCGGGCTTGCGCCGTCGCCACCCGGTACAGGCCGATCATGAACAGCACCACGCAGCAAACGCCCAGCACTAGCGGCGCCACTCCAATTTCTTCTTCCGTCGAGGAGGGTTCCAGCCACAGGAACGACGGAACGACGAACGCCAGCGTGACCGCGGCAGAAAACACCAGCGGGAAAATGCGTAACGTAAACAGCAGATTGGCCAGGCCGCGGGCCGACATTTTGCGGATGCGCCGTGTGGATTGCCATCCGCCTGCCACCACCACCGACCCGAGGCAATACACCAGGAAGAAGACAGCCAGCGAAACGGCGATCCCGCGCAGTACAAACATCAGGGCTACTCCAGCTTCTTCAGTTCGCGGCGCTTACGTTCGACCAGTAACTGCAATTCATCCAGCAATTGCGCGTCATGGGCGCTGAGCGCTTCCACCAGATAGGAAAGCGGCAACGATGACTCATCGCTCGATCCGAGCAACTGCCGGATCCCTTCCACCGCGGCTCCCCGGCACAGTTCTTCTGGGGTTTGTCGAGGCGAGTACCGGAAGGCCCGGCCCTCCGCGACCCGGTCCAGAAAACGCTTTTTGTAGAGGCGGTCCAGCGTTGTCATCACCGTGGTGTAGGCCTGCGTGATCTTGCCATCCTCCACTAGTTCGCGCACCGTGGCGCTTCTGCGCGTCCACATCTCCTGAAGCAGTTGCTGCTCCAGCGGCCCCAACTGCTGCCCGGAAACCGACCCGAAGAATGGAAAATTTTTCGTCATCGCCACTTACGAACGCTTGGGCATTATCGCAAATAAGCCATGGATGGTCTACGGCGAGGTACGGGATTATTTCCGCGCCCTCGCCACACGTGCAATCCCTTGCAGATCATCTGTAATCCTGACGTCCGACCACCCCGATAACCGCAGTTCCACCCCCTCGGCAATCGTTCCGCTGATCTCCAACACCAGCCACCCGCCCGGACGCAACGCCTCCCGCGCCTGCGGAATCAGCCGTTCGATCACCTCCAGCCCGGTCGGTCCGGCGAATACTGCATTCCGCGGCTCGAATTTCCGGACCTCAAGCTGGACGTGTTCTTCTTCCGATTCACCCACGTAAGGAGGATTCGACACCACAAAGTCGAACCAGCCCTGCGGCAGCCCGCCAAACAAGTCGGCCTCATGGAACTTGATGCGTGAGCTGAGTTCATGCCGGGCAGCATTTGCCCGTGCCACTTCCAGCGCCGCCGGTGAAATATCCGTGGCATGGATCTCCGCGGCGGGCAGTTCCTTCGCAAGCGCGATAGCGATAGCCCCCGACCCGGTCCCGACGTCGACGATGCGTGGGGCCGACACTCCTGTCCGCCGCTTCTGACTTTCGGGGCCCTCACCCAACCGCGCCAACTCCAGCACCGTCTCCACCACATGCTCTGTCTCCGGACGCGGAATCAGCACCGCCGGCGAAACAATCAGATCCAGTCCCCAGAATTCCTGATGCCCGGTAATGTACTGCGCCGGAACGCCAGTCGCCCTTCGTCTGATCGCTTCGTCGTAACGCCGCATTTCGTCGGCGGCGAGCCCTCGCTCCGGATGCGCATACAGATACGCCCGGTCGCAATCGAGCGTGAACATAATGAGGAGTTCAGCGTTCAAGCGAGGCGAGGGGACGTGCTCAATAGTCAGCCGCTCAACTGCCGCGTTCAGGGCCTGGCGAAGTTGCACGGATCCATTTCAACACGGAGACACAGAGGCACGGAGAAAAACAATCGAGAGGCAAAGACTACTTCCGCACTCTAACTTCTACACTCACCCCACCGACGTCGTTTCCTGCTTCATCTTCTCCGCCTGGAAATGTGTGATGAGCGCGTCGATCAGCGGCTGCAGCTTCCCATCCATCACCTGCTCAAGCTGGTGGATGGTGAATCCGATCCGGTGGTCCGTCAGCCGGTTCTGCGGGAAATTGTAGGTACGGATCTTTTCCGACCGGTCCCCCGACCCGACCATCTGCTTGCGTTCCTTCGCCAGCGCATCCTGCTGCTTCTGCATCTCGACTTCGTATAACCGCGAACGCAGCACGCGCATGCCTTTTTCACGGTTCTTGATCTGCGACTTCTCGTCCTGGCAACTGACTACCGTGTTGGTCGGAATATGCGTAATCCGCACCGCCGAATAGGTTGTGTTCACCGATTGCCCGCCCGGCCCCGACGAGCAGAACGTATCAATGCGCAGATCTTTCGCTTCGATCTTGACGTCCACTTCTTCCGCTTCCGGCAGCACCGCCACCGTGATCGCCGACGTATGCACCCGTCCCTGCTGCTCGGTCGCGGGCACGCGCTGCACCCGATGCACGCCGCTCTCGTACTTCATCCGGGAAAAGACCCGGTTGCCCTCGATCAGCGCAATCACTTCCTTCATCCCGCCCACGCCCGACTCCGACGTGGACAGCACTTCCACCTTCCACCCCTGCGTCTCGGCGTATCGGTTGTACATGCGGAAGACTTCCGCCACGAATAGCGTCGACTCATCGCCGCCGGTCCCCGCGCGGATTTCCAGGATTACGTTCTTCTCGTCGTTAGGATCCTTCGGCAGCAGCAGGACCTTGAGTTCTTCCTCGACGGTTACTACGCGCGGCTCGAGCTTGGCCAGCTCTTCTTCCGCGTAAGCGCGCATGTCCGCATCGGTTTCGTCCGCCAGCATCGCCCTGCTCTCGGCGATGCCTCGCGTCAGGTCTTTGTACTCGTGATACTTCTCGACGATATCGCTGATCTCGCTGTGCGCCTTGGCGGTCTTCTGGAATCTCGCCGAATCATTCATGATGTCCGGCGACGCCAGCGCCTGCGTCAGCTCGTCGTAGCGCGCTTCGATTTGGGCAAGACGTTGAAACATGTGTTCTCAGTTCTCAGTTCCCGGTTCTCAGTAAAGGCAGGCCGAGCCAGGGCTGCGCGTAGCCACAATTCCGTGCTCGTTCTCTGAAATTCTATTGTAAAGGGGTCTTCTGAGAACTGAGAACCGGGAACTGAGAACTACGCAGCAGACTGCTAGGCAATCACCAATTCCCCGCCGCGCTGCTTTTCCAGCGCCATCGCCTTGTCCAGCGCGATGATGGCGCATTCCACCTGGCGGTCGTCCGGAGGCTGCGTGGTAATCCGCTGCAGCCACAGGCCCGGGGCCGTCATCAGCGCGAACAGCGAGCCGCGGTGTTTGGCGGCGTAGCGAATGATCTCGTAGGAAACTCCGGCAATCACCGGCAACAGCGCAATGCGAATCCCGAACCGCGCCCAGAAGGTGTGCACCGGAATCATCATGTACACGACCATGGAAATAATCATGACCGTCATCAGGAAGCTCGTCCCGCAGCGCGGATGGTAGGTCGTATATTTCTGCACTTCACGCGCATTCAGCGGATCGCCATTCTCAAACGCGAATACCGTCTTGTGCTCCGCTCCGTGATACTCGTACACCCGCCGGATATCCTTCCACAGCGACACGCCCCACACGAACAGCAGGAACATCGCGATCCGGATCAGCCCATCCACCAGGTTGAAAACGAATTGCCCGCCAAACACCGGATTGATCTTCTTGAGTGCGGTAGTCGCCAGCAGCGGCAGGACTTTATACATAACGATGAAGAACGCCAGCGAGAACACGATGTTCACCGCCGCCATCCATCCGGTGATTTCAAATTTCTTCGCCGGCTTGCCGGATGCGCCCGCATCCTCCACGGCAATCTCCTCCAGCGCCTGGTTCGCCGAAAAGCGCAGCGCCCGGAAGCCCAGCGTCATCGCGTGCCCCAGCGTCATCACGCCGCGCACCACCGGCCACCCCATCCATTTATGCGCTTCCGAGGGGCGCTCCAGCGGTTCACTGTGGGTAGCGATCTCGCCCGACGGCTTCCGTACCGCAATCCCCCACGCGTGCGGCGAGCGCATCATGACGCCCTCCAGCACCGCCTGCCCGCCGACAAGAGTTTCCTCGCCGCTTTCAAGAGCAGGCAGCAGCTGAATAGCCGTCAGAAACCGCAAAAGTTGTCGCCAGCGCCGCATGGACATTTGGATGATACTTCGGGGAGGAACGACTCCTGATAAAAGGTTATCACAGAACAGTAAGCATACCGCGCGACAAGCGGGACTGGATTAGCACTATGCTATTGATTTGTAATGGATTATCTCCCGTGTGCGCTCGGGATTTTTCGCTCGCTACGGGTACTCCGTNNCCAGCACCGCAGAATCCGCGCTAGCCCATGCGCCCACCCTTCTCGACGCAGCAAGGCTCTCGAAACCACTGCTGGTGCTAGTGCTCATCTCCCACCGGAATCACGCACCCGTGCGCCGTTTCGCACACCACATGCTCAAGCTGGATAGTGGTGTGCCGGATCCCGAAGTCGTGCCCCAGCTTCTCGTTGATCTCCCGCAGAATCGAATCGCTCTCGGACGTTGCCATGTCGGCAATCTTTACGTGCGCCGAAAGCGCATGACTCTCCGATCCGATGCTCCACACATGCAGGTCGTGGACATCGTTCACCCCGGCGACCGCCCGCATCGTCGCTTCCACCGCCGCCACCCTCATCCCGCGCGGCGTACCTTCCAGCAGGATGTTCAGCGTCTCGCGCATGATCCCGAAACTCGACCACAAAATCAGCGCGCCGATCCCGATTGAGAGCGCCGAATCAATCCAGTTTTGGCCCGTCAACAGGATCGCCCAGCCGCCCACAATCACCGCCGCCGTCGAAAGCGTGTCGCCAATCTCGTGCAGAAATGCGCTGCGGATGTTCACGTCGCGGCCCGCGCGCCACAGCAGCAGCGCAATCACGCCATTCATGACGACTCCAGCGGCCGCCACGCCCATCATCGTCCCGGCGTGGACATGCTCCGGGCTCTGCAGTCGCTTGACCGCCTCGTAGAAAATGAAAAATGCCACCACCACCAGCGACACCGAATTGACCAGTGCCGCCAGCACACCCGCCCGGTGGTATCCATACGTCTTCGTGGAACTCGGAGGGCGCCCCTCCAAATACACGGCCGTCAACGACAGCAGAAGCGCGAGGAAATCAGAAAGGTTATGTCCCGCCTCGGAAAGCAACGCCAGAGAATGCGCGCGAATGCCCGCCACCACCAGCAGAATGATGTAGAGCAAGGTCACGACCAGCGAGAACCGGAGAACCCGGCCCGTTCCGTGAGCGTGCCCATGNNACACTCCTGTCCGCCGCCGTTGCTTGGCCTCTTGTGGCGCACCCGCCCTCGCCCGCGTTATCCTTGCAACCGCATTCGGAGGATAAGAATCAGTAATGAAGACTGCTCTCCTGGTCCCGACTTTTCTATTGTTCGCCGTGTCCGCCACCCTGGCCCAGACCAGGAATCCAGTCAGCTCCGCCCTCCGAGAAATCCTGCCTGGCCGCCAGAAAAACATCATCGCCGCCGTCGACCAGATGCCCGCCAACAAATTCGACTACAAGCCAACCGCCGACCAGATGACGTTCGGCCACCTGGTCACTCACATCATCGAATCCAACAATGCGTTCTGCAGCAAGGCAGCCGCCGTCCCCGCTCCCAAAGTCGACGAAGCCAAAGAAACCGACGGCAAAGACAAGCTGGCCGCTTCACTGAAGTCTTCTTTCGACTTCTGCTCCGACGCCCTCTCCAAGATGGACGACTCCAAGCTCGGCGAGACCACCGAATTCTTCGGCGGCAAGCAGGTGACGCGCGCTTTTGTCGCCCTGGTGCTCTCCAGCAGTTGGGCCGACCACTACGCCATGGCCGCCATGTACCTGCGCCTCAACGGCCTCACTCCGCCCTCCGCGAAAAAGTGATTGTGTGGGGCGGACACTC
>PMCH01000347.1:12608-13459 GCA_003154055.1 Acidobacteriaceae bacterium | reverse complement strand
ATCCAGTTCAGCGGCAGTCCCGGAACGCTCCCGATCCGCCACCAGCGTCGCCAGCCGTGCCCGCTTGCCGTACGGAGACAGATCCGAAATGCCGTGTTTCTCATAGAGCCGCGAGCAATACTTCTTCACCGTCCGCTCCGCCATTTTCAGCTCCCGCGCGATTTCTCCATTAGTGGCCCCTAGCGCCACCAGGTGCAGAACCTCCACTTCTCTCCGCGCAGACTCGAGGCGCTGCCTGAAGTTACGGTCCACTGTTGTCACGGCACCGCCACCGCCGCCTCATTGGAATATCCGCTCTCTCCGCCAGCGTTCTGCGCGGTTGCGACGTAGTAATAGATTGTCCCGCTCAGCAAACCCGTGTCTGTCCACCCCGTGGGCATTATCGCGAACCCGTTTTGCTTGGTGTACGGCCCACCCGCGAAACTTCCCCGATAAATGTTGTACGAATCCGCCCCCAGTGATGCGTCCCAGTTCAGGTCCACGAAGTGCGCACCCTGAGTAACCACGACCAGCGTGATTGCGCCCCGCGCCAGCTGGAATGCTCCGTCCCGCGCCCCCACCCAGAACGTGAATGTGCCCGCCGTCATGGGCGCAAAACTGGCTACTGCACCCGGTGCGTTATTCGCCGGCAGCGCGTAAACCTGCCAGAAGGTTGGGGAGGTGTCCGGTTGGTGACTCTTGTTTCCACTTTGCAGCGAGGAGTATCCGACCAGCCCGTACACGACCTGCTCCCCGGTCGCATAGGTGGTCCCAGAGTTGTAGGGCCCGGTCCACCACGAGTTCGGCGAATGGCTGGCGAGAGTATCCGCCCCCGTCCCCGTCTGCTCGCAACTGAACTTGCTGCTTCCCGT
>PMCH01000347.1:1855-12576 GCA_003154055.1 Acidobacteriaceae bacterium | reverse complement strand
ACCGTTCACCGTCCCGCTGCGGCCGATCACGATTCCCGCCGGCAAGCTTCCGCAGTTTCCGCCGCATTTGGTTGGATCCGTTTCCAGCCACCAGGCTTTGTAAGGCGAAGCCCCGGCCGATGCCTGCAGCAGTCCGTTGTATGCGGCCCCCACCGTCCCTCCGGACAGCGCCGTGCTGGTAATTGAGAGCGCCGGATAGTACGTCGCCCCGCGCACTCCCTGTACTATCTGCGCCAGCGTTGCGAGGTCGGCGCCGGGATCCTTTCCGGTCGCTGGTCTCGTCCCCGCGTCGGTGGCGGAGTTCTTGTAAAAGCCACTCGTAATCGTGTAGTCCCCACCACTCCGCGCCTGCCAGTTGGCAAACAACGAAGTGAACGACGCTCCATCCAGGATGCAGGAGTCCGTCCCGCGTCCGCAGCTCAGATTGTTGTTCGCGCTCGCCAGGATCGTCCCATCCGGATACGGCGCGTTGTCGTTCGCGCTCCCGGGAAGGCTCGTGCCCAGCAGGTTCCCCTTGAATGTCCAGTTGCAATGCGCTAAATCCCGGACGGTGATCGCGTCGCCGGCGGAGAGGCCTGCGCTAAGAGTGAACCCCGTCGAGGTGCTCCCGGTTGTTGCAGACTCTTGTCCATCGACCGTCACCAGATACGAAGCCAACGATGGCGAGAAGGTAAACCCCGTGCCGCCGGAGACCGCCCGGAGCGCTACGCCGGTAAAGTCAATGTCCAACCCTGCGTCGTTCGGGAAAGTTGCTGGGCACGCGTCGGTCACGAACGCATAGGCCAGCTCGTAGTTCCCGCCATATCCCTTCGTGACGTTCGACCCGCTGCTGTGGTTGATCTGGAACGGCCCCGGCGCCACGTTGTCGTGGATGTTGAACCCGGAGAGCGTCTTCGTATCCGTGTAGTCGATTTGGCTGCCGAGCCCTCCTCCGGAATTTCCCGCAGCCTCGATCGCCACGGTGTTGTGCGCCAGTTCGACCGAATTGATGACCGCGCCAATCTGCCCGTTCCCGATCTTGAATGCGGGTGAAGTGGAGTAGGGATCCGACCCGTTGGACATTTCAACTGATAACCCGTGCATCAGGTTGTCGCGCACCATAACGTGATCGTTGCCGGCAGCTTCATCCTGGCAGTGCGAGGACTTCCCGCTATCAACCGTGATTCACTGGATCACGTTCATAATCTCGTTGAACCGCATCGTCATGTGCTGGATTTTGCAGGATGGACAGTCTCCCGGAACGCAGGTGTAGGTGTTGATCGCGCTGCCAGTCGGCACCGTACTGGTCAAACTGGCCGTGTTCACCAGGTCGCCGGTCTGTGTGCATCCGTTGGTTCCATTGCAGAAGCGATAATCGCGCCCATCATCCACGCCGCCGCGGCTCGAGTCGCTGATTTCTAGAACGCATCCGCCCGGAGGGCAATTGGCGGCGTCGGCAGGACTGCAATTCGGATTATTTCCGCACTGGTGAATGAACGCTCCGCCAGAAGCCCGCGTCACGACGTTCGTTCCGTCGAAGTTGGCCACCATGCCGGCCTTGGCATTCTGGTTCTTGGTAGCGATGATCTGCGCAAAGCCCGTCTGGTCGCTCTGGCATCCCTGCCAACTGTTCTCGTACACGTTGCCTTCCAGCAGCGCCAGCACCCCGTTCTTGAATTCCCCCAGGTTCTTAACAATCGGGAAGTTGTAGAACACCGGGCAGGTCTCAATCGCCTGCATCCAGATGAGCGGCTTGAAGAAGTGATTCGCGCGCACCTCGAAGTGATGGGTATTCGGCGTGCCGATCCCCTGGCCTCCGCCCCCGATCAGGAAACTCTCGCCCGCCGTCGCCACCAGGTTGTTGTAAAGCTTGAACGGCCCGTCCTGGTATGCTCCCGTCCCGCCATTGAACCCCTGCGAATCCACGCACGAAGAATTGCAGTACGTGTCGTAGTTCCAGGAATTGATGAGTGCAATCCACTGCGAGTTCTTGGCCGCCAGTCCGCTCTGCGTCTCGGTGTAGATGTCGCCCGCCGCCGTCCACCCAACCCCGTGGATGATGCTCCGGTCAAAAATGATGTGGTTCGCGCCCAGCGTCACCGAGTCCGGGGCAAGCGCAATCAACTGCCCCGGCCGGTACCCATCCGACTTCGTGACTTCGATCCCCACAAACCGGTAGTGGTTCGCCCCGCTGGCAAACTCGATTGCCGATTGTCCCGACGCCGCCGGCGCCTGAATCTTCGCCGTGAGCACCGCCGGATACGATGTGCAGGCGTAGTCGGGATACCCCGGAACCTGCCGCCCATTCGTGGCGTCGTTCGCCAGCCCGATGATGCACGGCGTGGCTCGCATCCCTTCACTTGGGAAGTTCCCGTTCGATACGCCCGACGATTTCACCGTGATCCAGTGCCCGCCATCACAAGCCGGAGCGGGAAACGTGAAGGTGGCGGAATCGATGTAAGTCTGTCCCGCCGTCAACTGAATCGTGTCCCCGCACAGCAGGCTCGATCCGCCCAGCAACGCGGTCAGCGCTGGACCATCCGCCGGACTCCACGCGGTCGCCGCGCCGCCGCCGATCCGCGTTCCGCTGGGCGTTGAGGCCACTGCGGTGTTCATGCACTGTGTCGGCAGGTTCGCCACGCCGTCCGTCGCCCCCCACGCCGGCGTTCCTTCAGTCAACTCGCCCGAGGATCCGGCCGGACAGTAACTGTTCTCCCCCACTCCCGTCACAAACTGCCCGCCGCCATTCGCCGTGTAGCTGACCGTCCCCCGCGAAGTTCCCGTTCCCGAATACGCCTGCCCGAAGGCCGGAACACACAGCAGCACCACCACCAGCAAACGTTTCATCGTCAGTGACTCCATAGAAAAAGAGCCGGGACCTTTTCGGCTCCCGGCTCTCAGCCAACCTCGGCTTCGTTATAATGTTTTTTTGCCTTCGCGCCGCTGTTCCTGCAGGGCTTCACAGGAAAAAACCATGCCGACAGACGTTGTTATGCCCCAGATGGGGGAGTCAATTTTCGAAGGAACCATCACCAAGTGGCTGAAGAAGCCCGGGGACAAGGTTCAGCGTGACGAGCCTCTCTTTGAGATCTCCACCGACAAGGTGGACGCTGAAATCCCCGCGCCCGCCACCGGCGTCCTTCAGGAAATCAAGGTCCCCGAGGGCAATACCGTCCAGGTCAACACCGTCGTTGCCATAATCGGAGAAGGCAATGGGGCCGTCGCCGCCAAGCCTGCCGCGGCTCCGGCCAAAGCTGCAGCCCCGCCCGCTCCACCCGTGCCTCAGCCCGCCGCCCCCGCGCCNNCCGGCGCCGCCGGCCGTATTACCAAGCAAGACATCTTGGATTTCGTCGGGCAACGCTCCTCCGCCCCCGTCGCGGCCACCCCGGCCTCCCGCCCCGCGCCAACCCCCGCGCCCGCCGCCATTCCCGGCGACCTCGTTCCCATGAGCCAGATGCGCCGCATCATCGCGCAGCGCATGATCGAGTCGCGCCGTACCAGCGCCCACGTCCACTGCATGTTCGAAGTGGACATGACCCGCATCGTCAACCTGCGCAACAGGCTGAAGAACAGCTTCGAGCAGCGCAACGGCGCCCGCCTGACCTTCATGCCGTTCTTCGTTCGCGCGGCCATCATCGCCCTGCAGCAATACCCGATCGCCAACGCTTCCCTCGAAGCCGACAACGTCCGTTATCACCGCCACGTTAATGCCGGCATCGCGGTCGCCCTCGACAACGGACTCATCGTGCCTGTCCTCAAAAATGCCGACGAGCTCAACTTCCTCGGATTGCAACGCGGCATCACCGACCTGGGCGAGCGCGCCCGCACCAAGAAACTTCTGCCCGCGGATGTCGAAGGCGCCACCTTCACCATCACCAACCCCGGCCAGTTCGGGGCGGTCTTCGGCCTGCCCATCATCAATCAACCCAACGTCGCCATCATGGGTGTGGGCGGTATTACCAAGCAGCCCCTGGTGATCACCGACCAGGACGGCGCCGACTCCATCGCCATCCGCTCCGTCGTCCATCTCACCCTCGGCTACGACCACCGCATCATCGACGGCGCCGTCGCCGACCAGTTCATGGTCGTAGTAAAGAAGACGCTGGAAAATTGGAGCGAAGAAGTCGGCTAGTCTCCCGACCCTATCGTTTGTCATCCTGAGCGGAGCGTGTCTCGCGCGAAGCGTGAGACACGTGGAGTCGAAGGACCCCTACTCCCTCCTCGACGTTGTGACCCGTGCGCTTCGGCTACTTCCCCACCGCCGGCTTCGCCGTACCCACCGACTTCGCATACTCCTCGATCGCCTGGATCAAAGACTTGATGTCCGCCACCAGTTGCTGATCAAGCGTAATGTTCAAGCCGTTCACCGCAGCGGCATCCCCGGCCTCAGACACCGCCTGCGCCGCCAGTCCCAGCAGTGCAAAGGCTCCCCGTTCGAGCGCCACCGCCTGCGGAAAGAACAGGCTGGTGATCGTCTCAATCTCCGTCTCGCTCTTCCCTACCTTCATCATGACGCCTCCCACCGCGCGTGCCCCTTTCACGATGTCGGCGGCCACGGTCGCAAAGAAATGCCCGATGTTCTTAAACCCGAATGACATTTGAGTTCCTCGCTTATGAATTTCGGCCTTCCGGCCGTCTTATCTACTTCGCCCGCGCCCAACTCGACGCATTCAGGCACTCCACTGTGCCGTCAATCGCTTTCGACAATCCTTCCTTGAACTTCTCTTCGTCCACAATCTCCCGGTTCGCGACTGCCTCGCTCAGCTGAATCGCCGCTGCTACAAAGGAAACTGCCGACTCTTTCTTCTCCTGTCCGGATCGGCTTCCGAATAATCCTTCGATTCCGTTCACTACTGCCGGGACAAACGCAATCCCCTGCAGCAGCTTCTGCAAGAAATTCATGACTGCTCTCCTGTTTTTTCTTGTGTTTTGCAGATCTCGAATGAGGTTCGAAGATCCTCAAACCCCTCATGCAAGTTTGCGGCGCCCGGCGCCCGCCACTCGCCACTCGTTCGCTACTTCAGAAAACGGTCGTGCAGCGCAATCGCCGCGCTCGCCGCGCTTACCACGAACGCGATGCCCGCCGTCACGATGCGATCGTATACATTGCGCCGGATGTCATTCCGCTCGAGAGCCGTTAGGCGATCCTCGACCAGTTTGACCCGGCCAGGCTGCCCATTCCCCACCAGCATGTCCATCTTCGCTTGCAGTTGTCCCAGCTTCTCCAGCACTTCCTGCTGAAACTCACTGGTGCTCATGCGGAACACCATCGGCGGTTGCTCCCGCTCCACATACCCCGCTTCATCATCCGGATGTTTCAGATGTACAGCATCTGCCCGTTCGCCATCAGCATCGCCGCCATGCTGCCGTAGTACGTCGCCGGGTTTGACGGCGAGTGCACATAAAGAACGTTCGTTGAAAAATAGAACTGATACGGCGCCACCAGCGCCGATTTCCCCGATGTGAACTTCGTTCCCCACACGCTTCCGACCGTCCCATTGCTCCCGATCCAGCCAAACAGCACATAGCTGAATGAAGTCGCCGTGATCGACGTCTTCCAGATGTTCCCCGAATCCAGCGTCCAGTTCGCCGCCGCCAGCCCGGCATATCCCGTCAGCGTCGGAGCTTCCCCGGTTCCATACGCATCAAAGATGATCGGATTCCCCGACGCCCCACTCGACGGCGGCACCAGGCTCTCGTTCCAGACTCCACCGCGCCGGAACAGGATCTGATCCCCCGGCGAGAAAGTACTCCCATTCACCTTCGCCACCGTCTTCCACGCCGTCGCCTGCGACAGCCCGTCATTCCCGTCACTCCCGCCCGTCGCATCCACGTAGTAAGTCGCCGCCCAGCACGACACCGCGACGGCGCAAATCACAACCGCCGCCAGAATCCGCATCACTCTCATCGATTTCTCCCGCTTGCGAGCCGTTTGCTAGCCGCGAACTATTAACCCTTGTCATCCTGAGCGGAACAGTTGCTCCGCGAAGCGGAGCAACTGTGGCGTCGAAGGACCCCTATTCCCTGATCATCGGCTGCGACCATGAGGCCTTCCCCCGTGTTCCCCTGTGCCCCCCGTGGTTCAGGTTTTTGGTCTTGACCCCTGCGCCGCCCCGCTCGCCCCAATAAAAAAGCGCGCCGCAGCGCGCCTCTGAGAACTGAGAACCGGGAGCTGAGAACTAATCCACCGTGTACTTCACCACCACATTCATCCGATGCAACGCCCCCGTAGCCATCGCCGTCACATGCCCGATCTTCATTCCCACCCCCACCGCGTCCTTCCCCGCCACAAATGAAGACGTCGTCGCTCCTCCCATCGAACATGCCAGGTCCGAACTCAAAACGTTCGCCCCGCCCGTCTGCAGATTGATCGTTGCCGTCCCTCCATCAATTTCGCAGTACACCTCGACGACATGGAACGCCGCTGCCCGGTTCACATAAATCGACGGCACCGCCAGCGAAGTTGTCAGCAGGTTATTCGCGTCGAAGAACGTGTACGTGAACTGTTGCGGATAATTCTTCGCCACCTCCGTGACCGCGCCCGCATTCTCCGACACCGCCAGCTTCCCGTTGGCCCCGAACCCGATCTTCGATTTTCCAGCCGCCGCCGGCGTCATCGTCCCGTACGCCCCCTCTGCGCTCCACGGCCCCGCGCCCGTCTGCACAATGTTCCCGGCAACGTTCAGGTTCCCGCTCAGCGTCACATCGTTCGAGAACGTCTTCGCCCCCGCGATCGTCTCCGCGCCGCTGTTATGCGCCACCGCGGAGTCTGCCGCCGCTCCCGTTACCTGCGACACCGAGTAGTCCCCGCTCGCCGCCACCACGGCGCCCGTCCGCCCGAACACCGATGACACCGCACCCCCGCCTCCCGAGCCGCAAGCCGCCCCCGCGTCCGTAAGATTCCCACTCCTATCAAACTTCGCGCAATCGCCACTCGTAGTGGAGCCGCTCAGCGTTACCGCCTTGTGCGTGTTCCCGCTGAACGAAAAATCGCTCACCCCGGTTCCGCCTCGTGCCGCGGCCAGCAGCCCCGTCCATCCCATCGCGAACGTGTGTGTGGTCCCGGCGCTCGTGATCCCCAGCGTCACATTCGTGTCGTTTGTTTGCGCAAAGCTCTGTGCCGAGCCCGTAAGGCCGTTCAGCGACGTGATTCCGGTTCCCCCGCCTCCACTCCCGCACGGAGCTCCGGTCGACCCAATCACCCCCGACGCGACATTCAGGCACCCGCTCGCCAGTCCCGCAATCGTCACGCTCTGGTCGAACTTCACCCCGATATTGAACTCTTTCAGGGTTGCGTTCAGCCGCTCTTTCCAGTTTTGCGTCGTGCCGTCCCCGGTTGCGGCAATGTAGTTCGTTATCGACACCGGTGCTCCAAACGCCAGTTGCCCCTGGCTTGCGCTCACTGCCGTCGGAACGTCCGTCCCTATCCACGTATCATTCGGGCTGGCTGCGGGACGATACCCAGCCGTCGCCCGCGTCTTGCCCGGCTCCGAATCAATCAGCGTGATGATGTGGTGCGGTTGCAGGGCCGACCACGGCGACATGGAGAAGTTCAAGCGCCCCTTCGTGAGCGCCATCCCGCCTCCCGCCGCTACGCCATCCGTTACCAGCGCCGCTGTCTGGTTCGGAACATCATTGTTGGACGACGTAATGCTCGAGATGCAAGCCGTGTACCCGCCCGCGGACCCCGCCCCATATCCCGAGCATTCACCGGCAATCTGCGCCGGATTCCCGCTCAGCCCCACTCCCACCACGTTCCCATGCTCCACATCCACCGCAACGCTCTTGTTCACCGTAACAATCGAGCCCGGCCAGAAGATCAGGTTTCCCGTGTAGTTGCCCTGCAGGATCGTATAGGTGGAGGTCACCGCCGAACCGCTGTCCGTGTACGTGCACACCAGGCCGGAACACTGCGCCAGGTTCGTCGCCACCGTGCCGCAGGCGCTCGTTGCGCCTCCGTTACAGCCACTTGGGTACGGGTACACTCCCCCCACCCCGGCCGGAGTCAATGTCCGGATTACGTCATAAGAAATACTGTCCGTTCCGTTCGCCACCCGTGGCCATCGCACCGGGATCGAATCGCTCCCCGTCGAGTTGTAGTTCAACACCTGCAGCGGTGACGTTTGTGTCCCCTTGCTGCTGTCTTTCGCTACGATGAAGTAGGAATACGCGATCCCTCCGCTCCCCCCACTCGGGAAAGAACCCTGCATCGCGCCTGCCCCGGCAACCTCAAACTTTCCCGCCGCACTGGTCGGTCCCGCAATCAGGCCGGCTATCCCTGTCCCTGGGAACGGCGACCGTACCGGCGACAGCGGATTTGCATTGCTCGAACTCTCGGAGTAAATGTTCTTCAGATACGCTCCCTGATAGTTCCCCGTCGTATTTGCCGAATACAACTGCCATGGTCCGCTCGCCTGGATCACCGTGTTCTCGACATACACTCCGTTGCTGTTGTAGACGGTGATCCCATTCGAGTAGTTCGCCGTGATGTTGGAGTCTCTCATCGTGATCACCGGCGCGATCTGTTGCGGCGCGCTCTGGTTTCCCGCCGAGAAAATAAACGACCCCGTCCAGTTCGGCCCCTGGCCCAGGCTGATGGCATTGTTATTGAAGTGCTCGATGAGCGCGTTCTCGTCGTCCCACAGATCGAAAAAGTTGTTGAACTGGCCATTTTCACTGACGAAGTCATACGAGATATCCGAGAAGTGGCTGTTCATCGCGTTGTCCAGTACCGCCACATAGGTCAGCGCCACTACTCCCGGAGTGGTTTGCGCGGCAAGGTTCGCCCCCGAGTGCGCATACTGAAACGTTGTGTTGCTCGGAACCGCCGTGACCATCGCGTCCCCCCAGTACGCGCTGCTGTCCGTAAACAGGATCGTCACCATGTCACCCACCCGGAAGTTGTGCGCGCTCGCCGTGGTGATCGTCACCACCTGCGACGTCCTCTGCGTTTGCGTGATCGCAACTCCCGCGTAGGCCGGGTCCGTCGTGCGGTTGGTGGGCGACTGGAAGCTGATCCCGGCAATGCTGTTGTTTGCATACGAGTTTGAGTTCGCGAGATTCCCAACTTGCAGGCACGCCCCTCGCCCGGTGCACGCCAGCGACGCCCCGTACCCGCTCAACGACGACTGGTTCGCGTGAAGATAGATTGTGCCCGCCACCGCATATGTGTTCAGCGATTTGTTCGGCCCGTTCGCCGGAATCGTCACGTTGCACTGCGTGTTCTTCCAGTACGTCGAATCCACTCCACACGCATCATTCAGCGTTTCCTGGATTCCCGATGAGGCCGACCCGATGGTGTACCCCGGGCTGTAAGAGTAATAAGGAGTGAACTTGATCGTCCCCGACGCCGCCCCCGAAATACAACCGCCCGTGCCCGAAACCACGTTGACCGCTTCGCTATTCCCCCCGCCTGCGATCAGTACCGCATACCCCGCCCCCGTCGTTGTGTCCACGCCCGCCGGACACGGCGTCAGCGTAACCGTCGCCTGCACTCCCGCGCTCAGACTCCCCGAAATCGTCTGCGACCAGTTCAGCCCCGTCGTGGCATATCGAATCCCCGGCGGCGTCCCGCCCTGCGATGCCGGGATCACGCCATTGACCAGGCTCGCCTTTCCCGCCAGCCCCGTATCCACATAGTGCCGGTTCGCCGCCTGGTTCAGCGCCGCCGGATCCCCCGCCAGCGTCAACGGGCCCGTCATCGTGTCCCCAGCTTTCGCAACGTAGCTCCCCGAGCCGACGTTCGCCACCGCCTGATCCACGTACGCTTTGTTGGCCGCATCGTTCGCCCCGCCCGGCGCCGGTACCACCGGCGGCGCCGCGAACTGTTTCGTCCCGTTCACCACCTCCGCTCCCGCCAGGTGAACCACCGCCGCGTCCACTGCCCGGTTGGCCACTGCCGCGTCCACGTACTGCTTCGATACCAGGCCGTTCGCCACTCCCGTCCCCGGCGTCGCCCGCACCACCCCGATCGTGGTTGGCGATGTCGTCGGCACCGACCAGTATTCCGTCCGCACCGTTTTGTCGTCCAACTGGAACACCACCGTGTAATACGTCCCCGCCGGAATCGCACCCGCGTTCGGAACCAGGCTCGTCGAAAATGCTCCCCCCGCTCCGATCCCCGCGCTCTTGCTTCCCGCCGCCACTGCATCCCCTTCCGCCGTCATGAACGACGGCCAGGAAATCAGCGCCGTCCCGCCCGCCGGTGTCCCATCCGCCCGATACACCGTGTCAATGATCGTCGTCAGCGCCGGCCCTGCCCCCCGCATCATTGCCGAGCTCATCACTGCTGCCAGCAACATCGCCGTTATCTTCGGCAACGCAGACCAGCGCTTTTCCGTTGTCATCCTGAACGAAGCGAAGGACCTATGCATTTCTCTCTCTCCTCATGCGCGCAACCGCCGCCGTCCCCGGCCAATAAAAAAGCCGCTCCCCCGAGCGGCGCCCCTTCCGCATCTTCTTCCCCCAGACCTTCGGTGCCAATTGACGTGCTGAGCGAAGCGAAGCACCTGCTTCCCCCTCACCCCGCTCAGCGCACTCGCTAGGGAAAGGTTCTTACCTCTGCCATCTGCCCTCTGCCCTCCCGAATTCCCCCGTGTGCCCCTGTGCCCCCCCGTGGTGAAAGGTTTGCCCAGCGTTTGACTGAGAACCGAGAACTGGGAACTGAGAACTGTTTTCTCACTTCTGCAATCTCACTTCTGACTTCCCAGATATTTCCGCACGCTCTCCACATACACATCCGC
>PMCH01000347.1:0-1809 GCA_003154055.1 Acidobacteriaceae bacterium | reverse complement strand
CCGTGGGGAGCGGCCAGCGCCGTGTCATCGAACTCGATCTGCATGTTGATCACGTGGGTAATGCCCGCCTGCACCAGTTCGATCATATTTCTTTCGTTCCAGATCCCACCCCCCAGCGCAATCCGCTCTGTCACCCACGTCATATCCATGCAGCGTTCCGTTCACCCAGGTGTTTCTTTTGAAGATATTCCCTCTCGCCGGCAGCAAAAAAGTTTTCACTTCTGCATTCTGACTTCTCGCTTCTGCAATCACTCTGATTCTACGTCACCCTCCGCGTCTTCCCCTTGACGCGACATATCCCCCGGCAGCCCCATCCGCTCCAGCAGCGTCTTCGCCAGCGAATCCTCGTCCTCACCTTCGCCTTCGCCCCGCGGAGCCGGAAACAGCCCCGCCACTTCCCACAGGTATTTCAGTGAAGTAACGTTTCCACCCTCTTTGACGGACCGTACGGCGCGCTTCGTCATCTCCAGCGATTCATCCATGATCAGGTTCGTCACTTTGTTCCGTACCCGCTGGATTTCCTCCGCCTTCTTCGCTACCGCCGTCACCGTGGCCGGTTTCGCCTTCGCCGCACTCTTCTTCGCCTTTGCCATTCTCCCAGTCACTCCCAAAGATCTGTCATCCTGAGCGGAGCAGAGCGGTTCGCTCGCGAACCGCCCTGCGGAGTCGAAGGACCCCTACCTCGTCAACGCGCCCTGCGTTGAGTTCTCTCCACCAAGACAAACAAAAAGAGCGCGACGGTTTGCGCGTCACGCCCCTGAACTCTCGTGCTTTTCTCTACTCTTAATTCCAGAATAACAAACTGCATGGGGTAATCCCGCCAACTTCTCAAACAATATTTTTGCCGCCCCTGCAATCACTTGCGCCGGAATTGCCCGCTTTGCCCCCTTGACAGGTTTTTTCCCCCCTCGCCCCCGTGTGACCAGCTCCTTGATCAGCCCGCCCTCCAGAAACAGCCGCGACAACCCGTCCAGCGCTTCCGGCACAACCCGCTCCACTGTCCGCAGCGGGCATCCCACCAGCCGCGCCACCTCCGGCCGGCTGTACTCTTCCAGCACGTTCATCGCGATCAGCTTCCCCTGGAACGCGTCCAGATGCTCCAGCGCCCGTTCCACGTCGTGGACGAAAATCACGATGTCCTCAAAGCTCCCCAGCGAATAAGACGTCACCCGCGACCGGAAGAACTCTCTCCCCAGCAGAGATGGCAGACGCCCCACCTCCACCGAGGACCGCGCGTAACGTTTCAGGATCGCCACCGTGCGATCCCGATAAGGCCAGAGGTCCATCTCCATTTCGCCCAGCCATGGCGCCGCGACAGGCCCATCCGTCTCCGCCATCAACTGCCACACCCGGCTCCCCGTCATCCCTCCACCCCCATCTCAGCCACCCCCAGAAGAATTCCAATCTGAACTTGGCCGTGTAGGTCCTTCCCTCGCGGCGGGCGCGGTTTGAAACTGCTGCGCCTGGTCGGCGCGGGCAATTCCGCCAATCGGACACAGCAGCCCGGACAATACACACCCTCTCCTCCTTGCGCTCGCAGCCACAATCCGCCGCACCGTTCGCAATATTTCAATTCCACCGCAACATCCTTCGCTTCCAACGCGCTTATAAAATTCATGATTGCCTCTCTCGTATGAAAATTGGAAACCGCCACCAAAACAAAAAGCCCCGGCGCCGATTGCTCGGCCCAGGGCTCGTTTCTCTTACGATGACCTGTTCGGTTTATGTGGGACGGGCACTCTTGCCCGCCGCTCTCGCTGTTGCTTTTGCTTCTGCTTTTGAAGTTGCCTGTTGCTCTTCCCAACTTTC
>PMCH01000166.1 GCA_003154055.1 Acidobacteriaceae bacterium | reverse complement strand
GTAGCCTTGCTGCGGCCGCCGCTCTTTTCTTCGCCCCGGCCCAAGCGCAGATAATGGCCCAGTTGCAGTTGCTCGGCGGTGCGCAGAAGGTGCCGCTGTCCGACCAGGTGAGCGCGTAGCTTCGAAAGGTGGCCTTCCTGGAAGCAAGGAAAACGGTGGAATAACGCTTCGGTGGTGACCATCCCCAGCACCGCGTCGCCGAGGAACTCAAGCAGTTCGTTGTCCCCGCGCCATGCCGGTTGGCCCGCCCCGCCCAGCGCCTCCAGTTCTCGCGCTTGCGAACTGTGAGTGAGCGCCTGCTCGATCAACTCCCGCTGCCGGAAGTGATACCCCAGACTCTCTTCCAGCGCCATGATGTCGCGAACCTTGGTGAGCAAGCGGGACCAACCTCTTCTTCGCTGGCGGTTTAATTCTTCGGAGGCTGGCTCGGTGGTGTTGCTGGAGTTGCCGCCGGAGCTGCTGCCGGTGCCGCCGCCCCACCCGTCAGTTGCAGCAAGCGGTCCCGTTCGTGGCGCGCTAAAGTGCCGACCTGGGTGCCTTCCTTGGTCAAGTCAACCGCCTGGTTGGCCACCTTGAGCGCCTCCGGATATTTTTGCTGCTTGTCGAGCGCAATGGCCAGCCGCAACATGACCACCGGATCCGGCTGCGCGGGAAAGGCGTCAATCGCCTTTTGCAGACTGACCTGCGCGGCTGCATAACTCTCTTTCTTGAATTCGATGGTGCCCATGATCGAATAGGCGCTGGACCGCAGATACGCCTTGGCGACGTCCAGCTTGTCCGCCGGGACGGCGAGATCCGTGTCCACGGTTTGCGTCGCTTTCTGTGCCATCTTCATGGCTTCGTCATAGCGCTGATCCTTGTCCAGGTCGGAATCATGAGTTCGTTCGGCAATTACTTCGGCCACTACCACCAACGACTCGGGGTCGTCCCCATCGATGATGAGAACCTTGCGGGCCATAGCTTCGGTCTTGTCCGAGCTGTTCGCGTTCTGGTAGGCGCGCGTTGACATCTTGTAGAGCAGCACCCGCAGCTCGCTGTTCGGGAACTTGGCGGCGAAATCGTCGGCCGCTTTTTCCAATGCCGCCGGATCGGTGACCGCCGCGGCCACTTTATAAGCGTCGAATTCCGGTGTCGTCTGTGCCTGCGGCGGACGCTTGCCTTGAGGCGCTCCTGGCGCCGCTGGCGTGCCTTGCGCGGCCTGTCCGCCGGGTGTTGTTTGCCCCGCTGCCGGGGGATTCTGGGTCTGCCCATAGCTTTGGGTTGCGGCGATGCTGAACACCGCCACCATTGCCATCACCATCCATGCTGCTCGCTTCATGCTGTCTCCCATGAACTTCAAACTTGGAATCCTAAGAACTTTTTCTACTGTGGCTGAGCGGAAGAGGGGGGCTCGTAAGGTTGCTGTATGCCTCGTTCCGCTGCTGCCTTCACTTCGGGAAGCGAACCTCCCGCTCCATTCAACGCCGCCCGGTAATGGTCCACTGCGGAATCCCGGTCTTCCTGAAGGTCGAAAATCCGGCCCAGGTAAATATGGGACCAGGCTACCACCTTGGGCTCGTGCGCCATTTGCAGCGCCTTTTCAAAATAGGTGCGCGCTCCCTGCATGTCGCGGTTGGCCGTGGCCACCTCGGCCAGGATGAACAGCGCGCGGCCCGGGTCTTCTTCCTGCTCGTCCAATGCCTGCTGGGCCAGCTTCTGCGCGGTCTCCCGATCGCCGGCCGCCAGCCGCCGCTCCGCGTTGAGCAGCAAATGCTCATTCTTGCGGCTCGCCAGGTGCAGGAGTTCCGGGGACGCCTCTCCCGCGAATTCGAGCATGGATGCCCGCTTCATTTCCTTCCCCAGGTCGATCCTTTCCAGCATCCCGGAATAGGCGGTGCGCATGCCCGCCGGATCTTTTTCAAACTTCACCAGTTCGTCGTAGAAATAACGCGTCAGGATATACCCTTCCCGGTCCGCCGCCTCCACGATTTTGAGCCGATCCNNTCCGTGAGCAGCAACGAGATGTTGCTCTTGAAAACCTCGTCCATGGGCGCGCTCTTCACTTCGTCCAGCAGCGGCTCCAGCCGCTTGAACGAGCCGCCATTCTTCATC
Source organism: Acidobacteriaceae bacterium (assembly GCA_003154055.1). Taxonomy (GTDB): domain Bacteria; phylum Acidobacteriota; class Terriglobia; order Terriglobales; family Acidobacteriaceae; genus Acidiflorens. The sequence continues at coordinate 5,862 of PMCH01000166.1, read as the reverse complement.
GCCATCGGATCTAGTTCGTAATGCAGATAGGTGTGCCGGATCTGCTGCATTTTCGTCGCCCCGCTGGTGGGAGAGATGACGACGTAGTAGTCCGCCGCATAGTTGCGGGCGTTGGTCTGACCCGGCGCTCCCATCGGATCCACATAGACGACGAACCGGCGGCCCAGATACCCGGCGGACGGCAGCTTCAAATAGATTTCCGTGTCGAAGGTCATCTTGGAGAGCGCATCGTGATAGACATCCGCCATCTCGGCATAGCGTTGATGGCGCCGCTCCCAGATCGCGTGCACTCCCACCTTTTCGTAGAACGGCTGAAGCAGGGGCGCCAACCCGGCAACGTTCGCCGCGTCCGGCGGAAGTTCGGCCTGTTTCACCTTGGGTGTGAACGCCGGAGGGTCCTGCAAGTACAGCGCCAGCGAAACGTACTGCGCAAGGTCCCGCGTGGGGTCGTTCGGCTGATGTTCGCGGTAAAACTGGCACAGGGGAGAAACCACGTCCTGCGCACCCGGGGTACTCTGCACCGCCTTGGCCACCTCCGCCCGGACTTGCGCGCGCACCGGGTTGGAGGAATCCAACTCCTGGTCGTAGCCGCAGGTATTGATGGCGGTGAGGACAGTGAACAGGGTCTCGCTGGTTTCCAATGCCACGGCGGGAGGGTTCTCGGCAAAACCGGGCGCCGCCAGCCATCCAGCCATAGCCAGAACCAATGCCAATCGTAAACTCTGTCTCAGGGAAATCCTCCTGATCGCGGGCCCAGATGGGGAGTGCAGCAGGCTGCGGGAAAAGCCGTGGCTTGCATCAGGGGCGATGCGACTAGGCTGGTTCTTTCCGCAGACTGCTAAGGATAGTGTACGAACTGCTCATTTCGCGGTCAAACGCGTTCCGCGCGGGTAAGCGCCCCGGACCGACAGAAGGGCGCTGTTGTGTGCAGAAATTCGCGCTTTGCCCTGAGTGTGGGTAGCCACTCCGCCGCGATGGCGAGCAGAATTGCGCCGGGATCTAGCCCCTGACGTTGATCTTGGAAAATGAAATCACCGCACGGCCCGGCGTCGGACGTCCCATGGAAGTGGCTGGCCGGAAGGTGGTGAAGATCAACATGTTCTTTACCTTCGGCAGCAGCGCTTCGTCATCATCCGGTTGCGACAGGATGCGGTAATCCTGCACCCGTCCATTGGCGTCCACATAGGCCTCAATCACCACCGAATCGTCGCCGATACTGCCGAAGGAACTGCCGAACGATGACTGCTCCAGTTGGGGTGCGGTGTACAACATGAGCGGAACGTCGCTGCTGGCCCGCAACTGCCCCGGGAGCGCGAAGAAGCCGAGCAGCAATCCGAAAATCACCACCGCACTGACGAGTCCAGCCGTCGCCGGAACCATGAAGGCGTTCAGCGCGTTTTCGAATCTCACCAGTACGCCCTGGAACCGCGGGCGCCGCGATTGGGCGATCTCCTGCGAGATTGCCACACGCATCTTCAGAGCCAGGTCGGCGGGGGCTTTCTTCGGGCCCAGTCCGGCCAGCAATTGCTGCGTCCGCCTAAGGCCGGTATATTCCTGTTCGCAGCGGACACATGTTTCCATGTGGCGGCCGAGCGCGCGCATCTGGGCTCCACTCACTTGTCCGTCCAGATACGGCGAAAACATCTTCTTGGCCTCAGCGCAGTTCATGGCGTCACCTCAACCTCTCTGCCATCACGCGAACCATGGGTACCCTTGGGCTGGTTCTGTTCCGGCGCGGCCAGCCCCATTTCCTCGCCGACTTCCCGGACATATCCTGACAATCTCATCCGCAACGCCTGCCGTCCGCGGGTGATGCGCGACTTCACCGTTCCCAGCGATATCTGCAGGACCTCGGCGATTTCGTCATACGACATGTCTTCCAGGTCACGAAGAATTACCGCAGTCTGGTACGGTTCTGGAACGTCGTGCAGGGCGTCCGCTACTGCCGTCCGCACCTCTTCGTGCGCAAACTTTTCAAAGGGCGACTCGCCCTGATCGACCAGCCGGTCTTCTCCAGAGAACTCGCAGTCGCCCACTTCCACTGGTTCGATCGATGCCTCGTGGGCTTTGTGCCGGAACCACCACCGCCGCCGGTTCGCCGCTTCGTGCAGTGCGATCCGGTACATCCAAGTCTTCAGGCTCGACTCGCCGTGGAAGTGCTTCATTCCGCGGAAGACCTTGAGGAAGACTTCCTGGGTTGTGTCCGCCGCGTCCGAAGGGTCGTTCACCATGCGGTAAACAAGGCTGTAAATGGGCTGATGGTATTGCCCGATCAGCCAGGCGTAAGCCTCCTCGGAACCCGCCTTTAACTCAGCAATGACGGCGGCTTCCTGGCCTCGGGCTCCGATAGCGCTTGCGAGATCGCCCAATGTGGTAGCTCCCGCCATAATCCTCATGGCAGCACCCTCATTATAGAGTTTCCGGGGCCCGACGGCGGGGATCTTCTTTTCCGGAGCCTAGTCCACTGTACCCCGCCTTAGTGACTATAGACTCCGCGGACCGGGCCAGAGTTCCAGCGGATAAAGATTGTGTTATCAGTGTGATAGAAGGGGCGGATCCGAAGCCATTCGGAAAGCAGCTAAAGGTAATCGCAATTCGACCCGATTACCGACCCGGGGCCACCTTTGCAACCGATGTCCATGCACGGAAGCTATGACTTGCAGTTGGTTGCACTTTCCATTCTGATCTCGATCGTCGCCTCCTACGCTGCCCTGGATTTAGGAGGCCGCGTCACCACGGCGCGGAACTGGACGCGGGTGTACTGGGTCGTAGGTGGCGCGACGTCCATGGGCATGGGAATCTGGGCCATGCACTACATCGGCATGCTGGCATTCTGCCTGCCGATGAAGGTCCTCTACGATCTGCCCACGGTGGCGGTCTCGCTGCTGGCTGCCATCGGTGCCAGCGCGATTGCTCTGCATACCGTCAGCCGCGAGCATCTCAAAGGCTGGCAAAAGGCTCTGGCCAGCCTTTTCATGGGATGCGGGATCGTGGCCATGCACTACATCGGGATGGTCGCCATGCGTCTCCCGGCCCGGGCGCACTACCACCCGACGATCGTGGGCGCTTCGGTTGGCTTGGCCATCGGTATTTCGTATTTGGCCCTGATTCTTTCCTTGGGCGTCCGCAAGGAAATCGAGACAAGTTGGCGCAAGATCTTCAGCGCATTTGTGATGGGTAGCGGCATTCCCATGGTGCACTACACGGGGATGTGGGCGGTCACCTTTATGCCGTCTGACGAAGCCGTGGATCTGTCGCATGCCGTGAGTATTTCCGCTCTGGGGACAGCTGCCATCAGTCTTATCAGCCTGCTCGTGCTCCTGTTAGCCATCGTGACGTCCTTCCTGGACCGGTTGGTCGCGGCACAGAGGAAGGTCGTCGATGGGGCCCACAAAACAGAAGACTATTTCCGTACCTTGGCCGAAACCATACCCCAGATCGTATGGACGGCGGGCCCAGATGGATACAAGGACTTCTTTAACAAGCGCTGGTATGACTATTCGGGCCGAGGATACGCCCAATCGGAGGGAAACCAATGGCTGAGCGTGCTCCACCTTGAGGATCAGCCCTACACCGCGCTGAGGTGGGAGCATTCCATTCAAACGGGCGAGAACTACGAAAATCAATATCGTCTTCTTCGGGCCGGCGACTAAACTTATCGCTGGCAGCTCTGTCGGGCCCACCCGGTCCGCGATGCCGACGGCACGATCGTGAAGTGGTTTGGCACTTGTACCGATATCGATGATCAAAAACGCAACCAGCAAAGCCTCGAAGAGCAGGTCCGGCAGCGGACCGCGGCCCTGGTGGAAGCGAACGCTCACCTTACCGAAGAAATGCGGGAGCGGGAACGTGCTCAAAGGGAAATGAATCTGCATACCGAAAACCTAGTGCAGGAACTCACCGAGCGTTCCAGGAAGGGTGCGTTACTGGCAAGGATGGGTGAGTTGCTTCAGAGCGGGACAAATCTCACGGAGGCCTTCTCCATCATCACCGGGTTTGCTCCTAAACTCTTCACGGGCTGGCGGGGGGCGATTATTCTATTGAATTCATCGAGAAACCTGCTGGAAGTGGCTGGTGTCTGGGAGGATTGCCAGCTCAGTTCCATGTTCTTCGATCCTAACTCCTGTTGGGCATTGCGCACCGGGCGCCGCTACTCGGTGCAGGCCGGAGATCATAGCGCTCCGTGTGCCCATGCCACTGGAGTCATCGGTTCATACGTGTGCATGCCGGTGCTGGCGCACGGAGAAGCGCTGGGGTTCATCCATTTTCAGATTCCCGAGGGAAAGCTCGAACTCTCGGAATCGGAGATTTCTCTGGTCGGTACTTTCTCGGAGCAGATCGGCCTGTCCATCGCAAACATTCGTTTGCGCGAGGCCTTGCGGGGACAATCCATCCGGGATCCTCTCACCGGCCTGTTTAACCGGCGCTACCTGGAAGAGACGCTCGACCGCGAGATGCATCGCGTGGTCCGGGCCAAGCAGCCCTTGGGAGTGCTGATGCTGGACCTGGATCACTTTAAGAGATTTAACGACACCTTCGGGCATGATGCCGGTGACGCCGTTCTGCAAGAGGCGGGATCGCTTTTCAGCAAAAAGATACGCGCGGAAGACATCGCGTGCCGCTACGGAGGAGAAGAGTTCGTCTTGATTCTGCCCAATGCCGACTTGGCGATGATGTCCGCTCGCGCTGAAGAATTACGGGCTGAGGCGAAGAAGCTGAATGTCGTCCGCAATGGAAGGCTGCTCGGGAAAATCACGATTTCCGTCGGGGTCGCGGCATTCCCCGCTCACGGTTCTACCCCGCAGGAATTGCTGGCCGCAGCGGATGCGGCGCTGTATCAAGCCAAAAGCGCCGGTCGCGACCGCGTGATCGTGGCGAAGGGTGATGGCACCGAAGCATCGGAATCCACCGCTGCGGGGCGGTAAATATTCGTTCCCTTGGCCCTCCCTGTTGGGCCTGTACCCGCCTTCACTTCGCCGGAGGCGCACTCTGCGGATTCACTGGCGCAGGTACTGCCGCCGGCTTCGCCACCTTCTTTCTTGCCGGCTTCTTGGGCTGTTCCGTGTCGTCCACGATAATTTTCTTCGGCGGAGCGGGTGGCCCGGTTTGCATCGCCTTCACCTGGCCGCGCAGCCGCGTCAGTTCCCCTTCTTTTGCGTTTGCCAGGTTCTGGATCCGCTCTCCGAACGATCGGCGTACGCTTTCGAGCGCGTTGATATCGTTGCTCAAACTCTGAAATTCATCCTTCGAACCGAACGCGCCTGCCGATTCCACCACCGAGCGAAAGACGTCATACAAGGCGTCCAGGTTCCGATAGAGCTTGAAGGTCGCCGCCAGATCCTCGGGCGCGTTGTTGAGCTGCGCAACGATCTCGGGCAGGGCCGACTGCAGATTGCGCTGGATGGATTCCACGTTGCCTTGCGTCTGCCGCTTGGTTGTGGAATCCGTCTTCCACTTCTCAACCCGCGCTTTCTCCAGGTCGGTCTGGATGTTCTGCGCGGCTTGCTTCAATTGCCCGAGAATGTTGTTCAGTTCGTTCACTGATGCGTACGCGACTGGCGGCTGCGCGCCGGCAGGCAGGCTGGTCGTTTGTGCGTGGGCGGCGGGTTTCGGCAGCACGAGAGCGCAACCCGCGACCAGCGAAAGCAGGATTCGGAAATGTGACATGGGGCTCGAAGGATCCTCTAGGTAGACATAATATAGACGCCCTTATCCTAGTTGAGTTTGACTCGCCGGGGAAGCTAGGCGAGAATTGAAGCAGTACATTCCTGTTCGTTGGAAACAGTGGGCCTGTGGCGCAGCTGGGAGCGCGCTTCCATGGCATGGAAGAGGTCGTCGGTTCGATCCCGACCAGGTCCACCA
>PMCH01000357.1 GCA_003154055.1 Acidobacteriaceae bacterium | reverse complement strand
TCCCTGCCCCATAACCGGAGAACGTAAGAATTCCCGGTGCTTGCGTCCAAAAATTGCTAGCATTCGATGAGAGCGCATGCCAGGATCGGCACAAACCGGCCAGCGAGAAGACCTCGTCTCCAATGTCTACGAGCGCAGCGGAGCCGCCGCCTACGGGGTGGCGGCGGAGCAATTTGCTGCGATCCTGAATGAGATCCGGCTGAAGTACGCTCCGCAGGCCTCGGGTCGCGAAGCAGAGGATTTCTGTTCGGCGCTGCGCCTTGAGGACCTGGCCCTGGCGCGAGCCTGCGCGGCGGGGAACGAACGCGCGTGGCAGGACTTCATCAGCCGCTATCAGCATAAGCTGCGCAGCATGGCGCTGCACATCACGCGGGACGGAGCGCACGCCGCGGAACTGGCCGATTCCCTGTTTGCCGATCTGTATGGCGTCAACACGCGGGACGGAGTGCGCAAATCGAAGCTGATTTTTTACACCGGACGCGGATCACTCGAAGGCTGGCTGCGCACGGTGATGGCGCAGGAGTTCATCAATCGCTACCGCAAACAGAAACGCACGGTCAGTCTTGAGGAGCAGGAAGAGGCAGGCACGCAGTTTGTTGCGGCCGACCCGGCGCCTTCATGCGCTTCGGACCAGCGCGTGGAAGCCGCCACCGACCAGGCCCTGGCGGAGCTGTCCGCCGAGGACCGTTACGTTCTGGCGGCTTATTTTCTGGATGGCCGCACGCTGGCCGAAATCGCCCGCGCCCTGGGGCTTCATGAGTCGAGCATCAGCCGGCGGCTGGACCGGGTTTCCACCGCACTCCGGAAGAGAATTCTGGCGGGCCTGCGGGAACGCGGGTTGAGCCACGCCCAGGCCACTGAAGCTTTGGATACCGACGTGCGCGATCTGCAGGTAGATTTGCGTGCCAGGTTGACGCAAGATTCGGGTCCAAAAGCGTTCCCTGGGAGAAATGCCCCCGCCAAAGAGAAAGGGGGCGACGGTAGCCATGCCTGAGGTCCCAAAAATCGTGCAAGCCCGCCTGCGGGCCGGAGCTTTATCCACGGGGCATCCCGATCCCGACCTGCTCACGGCTTTTGCCGAGCAGACGCTGTCGGCGGCGGAGCGGGAAGGCGTCTTGCAGCATCTGGCGGTCTGCGGAGATTGCCGCGAGGTGATTGCGATCGCGCTGCCCGCGAGTGAGAGTGTGTTTGTCCCGCAAGGGGCACCGGAAGAAGAGGAAGCCGCGGCGACGGTTCGGCAACCCAGGCCGCGAATGAACTGGTTCGGATGGCTTGGCCTGCGCGGGGCAGCGCTGGCGGCCGGAGTTTTGGTCGTGGCCTCGGTGCTGATACTACGTCCGGGGAAGCAGCCACAGCCCAGAGTTGAGAGCACGGTTGCAAGCGTGAATAGTCAGGCGGAGCAGGTCGTGGCGGAACCGGCCTCCGCAAAGCCTGCTGGCCCCTCCGTTGAACCGCGTTTGACCGCCACCGTCAAGCCTGAAGAGTTGCGCTTAAGCAACAATGAAGCCGGCCGGGCCAAGCTGGATTCTCCATTCTCAAGAGAATCAAGAATCGCACCTGCGCGGGAACCAGCGGAATTGGCAAAGATGCAGCCGGGTGCCGCGCTCCGAGACAGGAAGCGGGCCGACCGGAGCGAGGCCGACAAGTTGGCGCCGATGGCGGCCGCACCGGCAGTGTCAGGTGCAGTATCCGGAGGCTCAGTTTCCGAAGTCGCAGGGGTATCGCCGGCAGCAGTCCAGCAAGCGCCTCCGGCGAACGCAGAAGCGGTAACCGCTCGTGCGGCGACTGAAGCCGTGGAAGTCAGCGGAGCCTCGCCGGTGGTGGAAACGAAGGACTCCGCCGCAAGCCAGAACGTTGGCCTGCTGGCGCGCAATATGGAAACTCTCCCCATCGAAAAGGCAAAAGCTCCGGTCCCGAGTCCGGCGGAGAAGGCCGCTACAGCCTCCAGAACCAAGAAGCAAGCGGTGGGCGCATCGTCGAATTACGCGGTCGCAGATGAGGTTTCGGCGCGGGCTCTTGCGGCGACGTGGCAACTTTCGGGAGGCACGCTCCAGCGCTCTTTGGATGCCGGCGCGAGCTGGCAAACGGTTCTGCGCGCGGACCATCCTCTGCTCTGCCACTCCGCTCGCGGTCCTGACATCTGGGCCGCTGGACAAGCCGGGACGGTATTTCATTCCAGCGATGGCGGCGTGACCTGGACCGAGTTGCATCCCGCAGTGATGGATCAATTGCTCACTGCTGACATCACGGGCATCGCATTCCAGAAGCCCGGCGAAGCGGTGCTCACCAGCGGCGGCGAGTCCTGGATCACCATGGACAACGGCAAGACCTGGACAAAGAAGTGATCCGATCGCGCCTGGCTACTGCCTTGCTCCTGGTCTCCGTCGCTTTCGCTCAAAAAGCCGGAGAGCCGATTCGTCCGGAATGGTGCCGCCAATTGCCGCGTCCGGAGTACAAGACGCTGGAGCGCGTCCTGGGCGATGAGGCGTGGTTTGAGGTCTACCAGATTCGGCCCGGCGTCTTCGCGATCTACGAGCCGAAGCAGTTTGAGGAAGTCATTTCCTATCTCATCCTCGGCGGCAAGCGCGCGGTTCTCTTTGATACCGGACTGGGAGTCGGCAGAATCAGCACAGTCGTTGCCAGGCTCACCCCGCTCCCCATCACGGTCATCAATTCCCATTCGCACTTCGATCACGTTGGGGGCAACGCGGAGTTCAAAGAGATCTGGAATCGCGACCTGCCCTACACGCGCCGCAACATGCGCGGCGAACGCAACATTTACTCCCGCGATGCGCTTGCCGCCGAGCGGCTCTGCGGAACGCTGCCGCCGGGCGTAACTGAGGGCTCTTACAAAATCCGCCCCTGGACGAGCCATCATTCCCTGCGCAACGGTGAACGCCTCGATCTTGGCGGCCGCTGGTTGGAAGTGATCTTCACTCCCGGCCATACTCCAGATTCCCTTTCGCTGCTCGATCGGACGAACGGCCTGCTCTTCACTGGCGACACGTTTTATCCGGGGCCGATTTACCTTTTTGTTCCGGAGACCGATTTCGCCGCCTACGCCCGATCGGTCGTGCGACTGGCCGCACTCGAACCTCGCATCAAGCTGCTCCTCCCCGCGCACAACGTCCCCGTCGCCGATCCCATCAACCTCAAGAAACTGGCTGCCGCCGTCGAACAAGTGAACAGCGGCCAGGCAAAGGGGCAGGTAACCGAGGGCCATCGCGAATACCAGTTTGATGGCTTTTCATTATTACTATCAATCAGATAGCGGCCCGATTTGCCCGGCGCGGACGATTACTTCTGGTGTCCGCTCTAGCGGTACCGTTTTGCATGATGACATTACGTAAGTGACATTTACAGTCGGGCCAATCGGACATAGGATGTCCATGTTTGGCAGTTCTGGGGGAGGGCTGCCGAAGGCGTCCTGAGCGTTCATTCGCTCTGGGCGCTTTTTTTATTTGCCGGTCAACACGCGGACGGGCGAACTAACCGGATAGATATCCAGCCAACGCTGGAGAACACTCTTCCCCGCACCGTTATCCGCCGCGGCGGCCGAAGGCAGCAGGTCTTATCCACTTCCGCGATGGGCCTCTCGCGAAGGCCGCATTCAGTTCCTCGATCGCCGGGCAAGAAGTGGGAAGAGATACCCAGTCGTTCCTACAGCAAACGATTGCTGCACGAGCATGACGCACACAAGAGAAGAACCTCGGCGGCGACCTCGGCATGACCCTCGACTGGCTTCCACTGGCCGACAGAATGGTTCCGCTTGTCCGAGCGCAGGCTGCCGCAGGAGGGTTTGCGAGAAGACCCGCAGGGTGTTCCTACCCATCGATTCCGGCCATCCCAATTCACGATCGATGGCGGACGGATCGAATGTGCCGGCTTGCTGGGGAGACCAAGGGCCCGCCGAGGATGCGCACAAAAAGGCAGGGCAGGTGGGGAACAGTGAAGACAACCGGGCCCCATATTTTACGAGTGTTTGCCGGGTGCAGTCGCTTTCCCGCTTTTTGGAAGACAGCGTCTCTTCTGCGGACTGAGGGACATGCCGATCATCGCCCAGTGGCCTCAGCGCCACGGGAATAGGGGGTTTTGGCGTGCTACAATCCACCACGTTTGAGGCTGTTTGCTTCGGTGCGAGGGTGCACACCCCAGCATCATGGATATCAGAGAGATAGCAAAACGAGCCAGGGTTTCGACCGCGACGGTATCCCGCGCTATCAACCGTGTGCCCACTGTCAATCCGCAACTGGCGAAACGCGTCTGGAACGTAGTCGAAGAGCTGGGCTATTACCCCAATACCCAGGCGCGGGCCCTGGTGTCTGGGCGGAGTCGCATCTTTGGACTCATTATTTCTGAGATCACCAATCCATTCTTTCCGGAAATAGTCCAGGTCTTCGAGCGGATCGCCGTCCAACACCACTACGAGATTCTTCTGACCTCCACCGGAAACGACCCCAAGCGCATGGAGACAGCAGTGCGGCGGATGATCGAGCGCCGCGTGGATGGGGTTGCCGTGATGACCTTTGGCATGGAAGAAGTGTTGCTCGAAGACTTGAAGTTGCGGAAGGTGCCTCTGGTCTTTGCCGATGTGGGTTTGGCGGGTCCTCATGTAAGCAACATCCGGATTGATTATCTGCATGGTATTCGGCAGGCAGTACAGCATCTAGCCGCGCTCCGCCATCAGAAGATTGCTTTTGTTTCGGGGCCTCTCCGCTTGAAATCGGCGGAGGCCCGAAAGCAGGCGTTCGTCCGCTCCATGAAAGAAATTGGTCTGGAGGTTGACAAGAACCTGATCGTCGAGGGCAATCATACGATTGAGGGTGGAATTGCAGCCCTGGGTCAGTTGCTCCGAGGATCGGTGCGGCCGACGGCCGTGCTTTGCTCCAATGATATGACCGCGCTGGGAGTCATGCGCAAGAGTTACGAAGACGGCATCTCAATTCCCCGGGACTTGTCGGTGATCGGTTTCGATGACATCCATCTTGCGCAGTTCGTGCTGCCTGCCCTCACCACCGTGCAGATGTCACAAGCCGAACTGGCTCGCCTGGCCTTCGATGCATTGCTGGCAGAGGTAGAGAGTGACACACCTTCCGCCAGCGGAAAAGAATATGTACTGACCACCCATCTCGTGCTTCGGGAGTCGACCCACCTTGTATCCGGAACCGCGAAGCGACCGGCGGGCAGCACGAAGAACTAGCCCGACGAATTCGGAAACCGCCGGCTGGTTCCGGTTGACGCGCTTGTCGGTATACGTTTACTGTTAAACCCGATAAGGCGCGGATGTGGAAAAGGAGAGCGCTGAATCTATGCTGCTGCAAACGCTGCGTCAGGCAGTGTTGGACGCAAACCTCGAACTGGTTCGCCGCGGCCTGGTGCTGTACACGTTTGGCAACGCCAGCGGGATCTCCCGAGAACAAGGGTTGGTCGCGATCAAGCCCAGCGGCGTGCCCTATGACAGCATGTCCGCTGAGGACATCGTTGTTACGGATCTGAGCGGGCGGGTGGTCGAAGGGAAACTCCGTCCTTCTTCCGATTTGGCGACCCATATCGAGATCTACAAACGTTTCCCGGGCGCGGGCGGAGTGGCGCACACTCATTCCGAGTTCGCGACGGCATGGGCGCAAGCGCGGCGACCCATACCCTGTTTTGGAACCACCCATGCCGATTCCTTTCATGGACCCGTTCCAGTCACCCTCTGTTTGACCCCGGAAGAAATTGCTGGCGACTACGAGAAAAACACAGGACTCGCGATATGCCGCCTTTTTGACCAACTGGGCACGGATGGCATTCCAGCGGTCCTGGTCGCCGGACACGCCCCGTTCTGCTGGGGTCCCACTCCGTCCGAAGCTGCGTATAATGCGGTGATCCTGGAATCGGTGGCCCGGATGGCGTATTACACAATCGGAATCGCTCCGGAAGCTACGCCTCTTTCGTCCCACCTCCACGATAAGCACTACCTTAGAAAACACGGCCGGAACGCATATTACGGGCAGGCCAAGGATAAGCAATGACCCCAATGCTAGCGACCGTAGTGCCAGCCCGGCTGGTACACCTTTCCCCGATCGATATTGCCATCGTGGTTTTCTATTTTGCGTTGGTTCTCTCCATCGGCTGGTACTTGCGAGGGCGGGCCAAGACGGGCGAGGACTTCTTCATGGCGGGACGGGAGATGACGGCATGGGTCGCCGGTCTCAGCTTTCTCTCGGCCAATCTAGGCGCGCTCGAATTGATGGGTTGGGCGGGTTCCGCTTACCAATACGGAATTCTGGCGACGCACTGGTATTGGATCGGCGCCATCCCGGCGATGCTGTTCCTGGCGCTGGTCATGATGCCGTTCTACTACATTTCCAAGACCCACTCGGTGCCGGGATATCTGAAACTGCGTTTTGGGGAACCCAGCCGCGCCCTGTCCGCGGTTTCGTTCGCCTTCATGACCGTGCTCATGAGCGGCGTCAATATGTTTGCCATGGCCAAGGTTATGCAGATTGTCCTCGGGTGGGACATCAACTTCAGCATCTGGGTCTCGTCCCTGACGGTTGCCATTTATGTGACGCTGGGCGGACTGCGCTCGGCCATCTTTAATGAAGTGCTGCAGTTCTTCCTGATCTGGGC
>PMCH01000352.1 GCA_003154055.1 Acidobacteriaceae bacterium | reverse complement strand
GACGGCCTGGTGATAGTCCTCGGGGGTGGGATTGATCAGCGCGGCACCCTGCGCAAGATCAGTCAACCAACGCGAGGAAACAGTTTTGCCAAGACGGAATAGGACCAGGGTATAGGCTTCCAGCAAAGTCGGGTAGGCGACGAGAACCTCGCGTTTGTCACGAGCCAGCCGCTGGAGTTCCCGGTGTGCGCGTTGGTGATGAGCATCGTCAGGATCGACAGCGGCATAGAGGGGTCCGGTATCGGCCAGCACCGCGCGCCTCATTTACGAGTCCGCGCCAGATAGTGGTCGTGGGACTGGCTGACGTCCCGTCGACCGCTGCCACTCCGGGAGGGAGTGATGACCAGTTGCCGCGGCGGCGTGGCGAGAAAACCGCGTTCCTCCAGATAGTGGCGCAGAGCTGCCTGCACGACCGAAGTCAGAGCTGGCGGGGCATCCTGGGCCTGCACGTAGTCGTCAACCGCGCGTGCCAAGTCATCGGGAATGGTGACGGTCGCTCGCTTCATGGGGCTCAGTATAGCACCAACTGGTGAAAGTGGTGAAATTGCTTACCGGGACATGCCGCGAGCGTCAAGCGTGGGTTGCGAACGAAAGCTGCAGGCGAGGATGACCGGTCCAGCCCGAGGCGGGCGGGCAGGAGAGTGCCCGCCCCACACTCGATACGGGCTATTCTCCGGGCGCGGCTCTGTCTTCCAACTTGTCGAGAATGCCGATGGCCGCGTCCATGATCTCCTGGTCCACCTTGCGATTGGAAGCAATTGCTTCAGCGAGGGGGATGGAGATGATCTTGTTGCCACGCAGCGCGGCCATCTGGCCGAACTCGCCGCGGTGGACCATGTCGATGGCGCCGAGGCCATAGCGGGTGGCCAGCACGCGGTCGAAGGCGCTGGGCGAGCCGCCGCGCTGGATGTGCCCGAGGACAACGGAGCGGGACTCGAAGCCGGTACGCTTTTCGATCTCGCGGGCCAGCACCGAGCCGATGCCGCCCAGGCGGAGGTGTCCAAATTCATCGCGGCCCACATCCTGCAGGACGGGCGCGCCGTCGTGCATTTCAGCGCCGCCGGCGAACTTGGCGCCCTCGGCGGCCACCACGATGCTGAAGTAGCGTCCGCGGGCATGGCGCTGGCGGATCAGTTCAGCCACTTGTTCGATATCGAAAGGGACCTCGGGGATGAGGATGACATCAGCGCCGCCGGCGATGCCGCTGTAGGTCGCGATCCAGCCGGAGTCGCGTCCCATGACCTCGACCACGATGACCCGGTTGTGGGCCTCGGCGGTGGTATGGACGCGATCAATGGCGCCGGTGGCCACGTTGACAGCAGTGTCGAATCCAAATGTGAAATCGGTGCCGGCGAGATCGTTGTCAATCGTTTTGGGTACACCAACGACTTTTACGCCATTGGCGAAGAGCTTTTGCGCGACCGAGAGAGTATCGTCGCCGCCGATCGCAATCAAAGCGTCGCAATTGTGCTTCTTGAGACTTTCGGCACAGTGTTGCAGGCCTTCCGGATGCTTGGCGGGATTGGTGCGGGAGGTGCGAAGGATGGTGCCGCCGCGCGGCAGGATGCCGCCCACGCTGGAAAGGTCCAGCTGCATGGTCTTGTCTTCGAGCAGGCCGCGCCAGCCCTCCACGAAACCGATGAATTCGTCGCCGTAGTGAAATACCCCTTTGCGCACGATGGCGCGGATAACCGCATTCAGGCCGGGACAGTCGCCGCCGCCGGTCAGCACTCCGATTTTCATTGCCTGGTCCTCATAGTAGTCAGTCTGAAACATATCAGATTATCAGAAAGGCTCTCGGCTTTCGGCTCTGGGCTTGAGGAAGTTTGCCCCTCGCTGCTGGTGGTGAGATCCAGGCTTGCGCAGCTGATCCATTTTGTCCACAATACTCGCCGGACCCCGAGCCCCATGCCGAAAATCCTTCGTGTTCTTCTCTGGACCGCCGTGAGCGTGCTCGGCGCGCTCGCGCTGGCGACCATTGCTTTGCATCGCGGCGAGCAGATCAATGCCATGTGGCTGGTGGTGGCGGCGGTTGCGACTTACGCCGTCGGATACCGGTTTTACAGCAGCTTTATTGCGGCCAAACTGCTGGCGATCGATCCGATGCGGGCGACGCCGGCCGAGCGCCTCGACAACGGCCGCGACTTCGTTCCCACCAATAAGTGGGTCGTCTTTGGGCATCATTTCGCCGCCATCGCCGGGCCAGGGCCGCTGGTGGGGCCGGTGCTGGCGGCGCAGTTCGGGTATTTGCCGGGGACGCTGTGGATCATTGCGGGGGCGGTGCTGGGCGGCTGCGTGCAGGATTTCGTCATCCTGCTGTTCTCGGTGCGGCGCGACGGCAAGTCGCTCACCGAGATGGCGAAGTCGGAGACCGGAAGGCTGGGCGGATTTGTCGCCTACATCGCGGTGATCAGCATCATCATCATCCTGCTCGGAGCGGTTGCGCTGATTGTGGTGAACGCGCTGAAGTCGAGTCCGTGGGGCGCGTTCACGATCGCCATGACGATGCCGATCGCGGTGCTGATGGGACTGTACCTGCGCCGCATCCGCCCGGGAAAGGTGCTGGAGGCTTCGCTGGCGGGGTTCGTACTGGTGCTGGCGGCGATTTTCGGCGGGCAATGGGTCTCGCAGACGCCGTCATGGGCCGCGGTTTTCACGCTGACTGCGCCGACACTGGCGATTCTCATCATCCTCTACGGATTCGCTGCTTCGGCGTTGCCGGTGTGGCTGCTGCTGGCGCCACGCGACTACCTGAGCACGTTTGTGAAGCTGGGAACGATCTCGCTGCTGGCGGTGGGGATCGTGGCGTTGCGGCCCTCGTTGCACATGCCGGCGCTGACGCGTTTTGCCGATGGGACGGGGCCGGTGTTTGCGGGAACAATTTTTCCGTTCGCGTTCATCACCATTGCGTGCGGCGCGGTCAGCGGATTTCACGCGCTGATTTCGAGCGGCACAACTCCGAAGCTGATCCGGCGCGAGCCCGAGACGCGCATGGTGGGCTACGGTGGCATGGTGGCGGAATCCATGGTGGCGATCATGGCGATGATTGCCGCGTCGGTGCTGCAGCCTGGGGTGTACTTTGCGGTAAACAGTCCAGCTGGAATTGTGGGGCAGGCGCCCGCCACGGCGGCTGCAACCATCACCGCGTGGGGATTTCCCGTCACCGCGGCGGAGATGGCTTCTCTTGCGCATGCCGTGGGCGAGCAAACGTTGTTCAACCGGACCGGAGGCGCGCCGGCGTTTGCGGTGGGCATGGCGCACATTTTTTCCAGCAGCCTGGGCGGACAGGCGGTGATGGCGCTCTGGTATCACTTCGCCATCATGTTCGAAGCGTTGTTCATCCTGACGATTCTCGATGCTGGAACGCGCGTCGGGCGCTTCATGGTGCAGGACGCGCTCGGACACATCTGGAAGCCGCTGGGACGGACGAGTTGGTATCCGTCGATTCTGTTTACCAGCGGGCTGATCGTGGCCGCGTGGGGATACTTCCTGTGGCAAGGCGTGAAAGATCCGCTGGGCGGGATCAACTCGCTGTGGCCGCTGTTCGGGATCTGCAACCAGTTGCTGGCGACGGTGGCGCTGTGCGTGGCCACGACGATCATCATCAAGATGGGGCGAGCCCGCTACGTACTGGTGACGCTGATTCCGCTGTGCTGGCTGGTGGCGGTGACGTTTACGGCGGCGTATCACAAGGTGCTGAATCCGAATCCGCGGATCGGATTTCTGGCGCATGCGCGGCAACTGGCGGCTGCTGGGGCCGACGCGCGCCTGGTGTTCAACGACCGTCTGGACGCGGCGGTGGCGGGAGCGCTGGTTGTGCTGGTAGCGGTGGTGCTGATTGAGTCGGGGCTGGAGTGGGCGCGTGTGATGTCGGGTCGGAAAGAGTGCACGGTGAAAGAAGCGCCGTTCGTGATGACACGGCTGGCAGAGGAGCAGGGATGAAGCCGATTTACCACAGCTCACGTAGGGACAGCCGCCCCCGGCTGTCCAGTGGAGCGAAGCTCCCCAGTTTGCTGCTGATGTTGTCGAGATTTGGCCGAACCGGGTTGGCTGCGCTGCGCGAGATCTTCGATGAAGCTCCGTATGAGCGGTTTCTGACGCGTCATCAGTTAGAGGCCGGCATTGCGAGCTACGCCGATTTCTGCCGCGAGCATCAGCAGAACAAGGTGCGGCGGCCGAGGTGTTGCTGAACCGGTTCAAGGGCGATTCTGCAGCAGTTACCAGTGAGGAACGAACGACCGGCAGGCGACCCAACTTTCAGCACCGGGTGAAAAAACGAAAGCGCCCCAGACCCATCTGGGTCACGGGACGCTCGTTGAACAGCCCTCCCCCGAAGTCTGCTCACAACCACCCTACATTCTCATCGACACGGCGGGAATGGCTCCAACGTGCTACGGGGCGGGCTGATCCTGAACGTCCAGATTAATGCGAACNNGCGGCGAGCCAGCGCTGGCGATCGCGCGGATTGTCGTCGGAAAGTACGTGGGCTGTTCCGGTGTGCCAAGGCATTCGCAGCCCCTCGCGCACTTTGACCCGCACTCGGGGATTGGCCGCTATGTTGCGAACGTAGCCGGCTTTCTGCCCGTGTTCGGCCACCAGCCAGAATTGATTGCCCACGCGTCCGTTACCGACCGGAGTGCGGCGCGGTTTTCCAGTGTTGCGCCCGATTGTTTCCAGGAGGGCGTAGCCGGGAGGCGCCAGGCCTATCGCCAACAGAACTTTGATCGGCGGGTTGAGCAGATATTTCTGAAGAACATGAACAATGCGGTGTTTCATCGTTTCGTGCCCATGGGCGGAGATTATATCTTTACCCTGGGTGGAGGCGCCGCTCCGCGGCTGAAGATCCGTGCCATGTATGGTGCCCTCCTCAATGTTCAGGTCGAAACAAGTCCACAAAGACGCATTTCGGGCGTTACACTGCCAACAACATGCGCGTGCTGGGCATTGACTGCGGGACGGAATACACGGGGTACGGCGTCGTCGAGTTGCTGGTGGACGACCGGCTGGTGTGCGTGGATTGCGGCGCGATCAAGCTCTCGGCGCGCGAGGCCATGGCGGCGCGGCTGTCGCACATCTACGACCGCTTGCAGGAGCTGATCGTCGAGCACCGGCCAGACCGCGTGGCGATTGAAGATGTGTTTTACGCAGTGAATGTAAAGTCGGCGTTGAAGCTGGGACAGGTGCGCGGCGTGGCCATGCTGGCTGCGGCCGCCGCCGGGTTGGAAGTGGCCGAATACTCGCCGCTTTCGATCAAGTCGGCGGTGGTGGGTTACGGCCGGGCCGAGAAACATCAGGTGCAGCAGATGGTGGCGCGGCTGTTGAAGCTTGACGAGATTCCTGAGCCGCCGGATGCGGCGGATGCGCTGGCGATTGCCATTTGCCATCTGCACACGGCGGCGACGAAAGAACGGCAGCGGGCGTAGGGTAATCGAGGCGTTCGCGTCCGCCAACGCTGGCTGCATATCCGCATCCCGGTGGCTGGTCAAGTTACCTGTGTCCGCGGTCAAAATGGGGTCCCGGACAAGGCTACTCGTTTGGGCAAACGGGGCAGATTCCACGCGGGTATCGCGGTATCCTGAACCGTTCACGCCTCGCTTCGAAAGCTGCGAATTTCGCGGCGGCGCAGCGAGCGTGGTAGCAAGTCATCCAACGCAAGAGACCCTAAGAATAGAGGATTTCATGCGCTTCCCCCGATTTGGTTTTTCGATCGCCGCATGCTGCCTTGCTTCTTGTCTCTTTTCGTACGCCAGCCAGCCGAAGGCATCCTGCACATTTGCGCCCTTCTCGGCTCCCTCGGGCTACACCCTAAGCATGGTCAACGGAATCGACGATTCCGGAACGGTCGTGGGTGAACTGCAGGACAGCAACAGTCAATGGGTGGCGTTCAGTCGCGATGCCAGCGGGACATTCACGATATTCAACGCCCCAAATTCCGGGATGACGTGGTTCAGCCACCGCAGCGGCGGGGTCAACGTCGGTTCCTACCGGGACAATGCGATGCCCCCCGCCATGCACGGTCTCGCCCAGCAAGGCTCGGACTTCACCACCCTGAACTATCCGAAGGCCACGCATACCTGGGTTGCCGGCATCAACAAGTCCGGAACCGTGGTTGGGAACTACCTGAAGGGGACGACATCGAAAGGCTTCCAACTCGCGAACGGCAAGTACACGGCGATCGCGCATTCCGGCGCGGTTTCAACCGTTCCTGAAGCTATCAGCGATAACGGAACGGTGGTCGGCTACTACACCGATAGCCAGACGCACGGTTTCCTCTGGAAGAGCGGGGCATTTACCGTCGTGGACCACCCAAAATCGGTCTATGGGACGGAACTGACCGATGTGAACACTTCAGGCGTGATCGTGGGGAACTATATGTCCGCGGATCGCACTTGGGGATTCATCTACCAGAACAACACTTTCTACAGCGTCGTTTATACCGGCGCAAAATCCGCCAGCGTGGGTGGGATCAACAATAGCGGAGTGATCGCCGGACAACTGTTCTACACGCTCAAGAACCAGCCGGGGTATACGGCGGTGTGTAAGTAGCCATCAGCCGTCAGCCATCAGCCATCGTGTAACCCAGGTTTGGCTGAAGGCTGATTGCCCCTGCCCCTTGACGAATCCTCCCTGCGTACCCAATGATTACAGCGGCTCATGGTGCGCATATCCCAGGTTTTTTGTCTGCTGGCCCTTCTCTTGCCGTTCGCCTGTGCCCAGGGCGCTCCGGGCAAACCGGCCGTCACCTTCACGCTCGATTTCCCCGGCTCCCAGCCCGAACATTATTCGGTCGAGATCCGGGAGGATGGACAGGCGCGCTACCAGTCGAGCGGCAAGGTGGCTGCGGATTCCGAGGAGACGGATAGCTTCAGTTTCGATTTTTCGGTGTCTCCCGAGACGCGCGAGAAGGTTTTCGATCTGGCGGCCCGGGCGAAGTACTTCCAGCACGACCTCGATTCCCATCGCAAGAACATGGCGTTTACGGGCAAAAAGACCCTGACCTACAAAGACGGGCAGCGCAGCGGTGAGTCGACCTACAACTATTCTCCGGATCCGTTGGTGCAGGAACTGACCAGCCTGTTCCAGGCGCTGTCGGGCACGCTCGAAACCGGGCACCGGCTGGAATACGACTACCGCTACCAGAAACTGGCTTTGGAAGCGGAGTTGAAGCGGACCGAGGAGATGGCACGTAACGGTTCTCCGTTGGAATTGCAGGCGATTGCGCCGATCCTGCAGCAGATCGTGGCGGATTCGTCGGTGATGAACGTCAGCCGGGCGCGGGCACAGCGACTGCTGGGGCGGGCCGGAAAGCCTTTGAGGTCGGGCCCGGAAGGCGCGGGCAAGTAGAGGGCAATTGACGGCATCTGTAAGGCGGCGCCGCCTGTGCGTCGTCTCTTCTGTGGTGATGTGATTCCCGAATTGCGAGCTATGACCAAGTCCAGGGAAAAATCGTTCCAGGCTCCGCTGGTTCGCATGGGCTCGCGGTTGAGTTGGGTGATCGCGCACGTGCCGTTTGATGTTCGCGAAACGTGGGGCGCGGGAGGCCGGCCGAAGGTCAAGGGCGAGATCAACGGATTTCCGTTCCGGACCTCGCTGTTTCCTACGCGCGCCGGCGGACACTTCCTGCTGATCAATAAGCAAATGCAGCGCGGCGCCAAAGTCGCTGAGGGAACCAAGGCGAAGTTCCGGCTGGAACTGGACACGGAGGAGCGCGTGGTCACAGTACCGGCAGAGATGAAGCGCGTCTTTGCGGAAGAACGCGCGCTTGGACGGTGGTATGACAAGCTCAACTATTCCACGCGGAAGTGGATCGCGGACTGGGTGACGGGGGTGAAGAGCGCTGAAGCCCGCGTGCGCCGCGCCGAGCAGGTCGCCGAGCAGTTGTTTTCGACCATGGAAGCCGAACGCGAGTTGCCGCCGATCCTGCGGGTGGCGTTTGCGCGGGATCCGCTGGCCCGGGAGGGATGGGAACTGATGTCGGCGGTGCAGCGGCGAGGGCAATTGATCGCGATTTTTTACTACCGGAGTCCAGAAGCGCGAGCCCGGCGCGTGGAAAAGGTGTTGCAGGCTGCGGCCGAACTCGCAGAGAAGAAAGCCAACCGGAAGAAACCAGCGCGGGAAGACTAGGACCGCGATTTCTGCCCAGCAAGAAAACCGCTTGACTTAGGACCCCGAGCCTTCCACACTCCATGCAGCCACCAGTCCAGTGCAGAGTAGTTAACAGGTTTGTTCTCATGGCTTTGCACTTAGGGCCCAATTTCTGAATGGGTTGCGCCAACTTCTGGAGTGCAGGGAAGCGGGCAGGCGTTCAAGATTCTTGCGGCAACTTGTTGACTCGTCACGTGTTCTAACAGTTTAGGGATTAGTCCCGGGAGATGCTCTATGGCAGTCCGGAATGTGGGAAAGCAGTTGCTGGTTTTGGTGGTTCTGCTCGGGGCGCTGATGGTGAGTGGGGCCTCGGCGGAATCGAAGGCGCGCATTGTGCGCTTGAGCAACGTTGAAGGCAGCGTGCAAATGGATCGCGGCGATGGCTTCGAGAAAGCGTTCCTGAACCTGCCGGTGGTGGAGGGTTCAAGACTGAAAACAGGTGACGATGGCCGCGCCGAAGTGGAGTTCGAAGACGGCAGCGTGCTGCACCTGGTGACCAACAGTGAGATCGAATTCCCGCGCCTTGTTCTGGGGGACGACGGCCAGAAGCTGAGCACGGTGGAACTCACGAAGGGCAGAGTGTACGTGAATGCGCGTCCCAAGAAGGGGGATCGACTCACGCTGAACTTTGCGCGCGAGTCGGTGACTCTGACTGAGGCTGCTCACATCCGTGTGGATCTGGATGCGAGCGAGGCCACGCTCGCGGCCTTGAACGGAGGCGTCGAGGTCCAAGGTCCCGCCGGAAAAGTGGAGATCGGCAAGAAGCATAGCGCGACTTTTGATCTCGCCAACAACGACAGTTACGCCTTGGACAAGAGCTTCGAGGAAGACGCCTCGGACGACTGGGACAAGCAACAGATCGAGTATCACGATCGCTACGCGAGCAACAAGACCTATGACGCTCAATCCCCCTATGCGTATGGCATGAGCGACCTGAATTATTACGGCAACTACATGAATGTTCCGGGCTACGGTTGGGGTTGGCAGCCCTACTTTGTGGGCGCGGGCTGGAGTCCGTACCAGGACGGCGGCTGGGCGTATTATCCGGGCCAGGGCTACATGTGGGTGTCGGCTTATCCGTGGGGATGGATGCCCTATCGCTACGGCAACTGGGCTTTTGTTCCAGGATACGGCTGGATGTGGCAGCCGGGTTACTGGAATAGCTGGTACGCCATGCCGCGGATGGTAAATCCGCCGCGGCGGACAGTGGTGCCGCAACCTCCGGTACGGTCGCGGTCCACGGTCATGGTGGGGCAGGGGCTCTCGGTGAATCCGCCAGCCGGAGTGCCAAGACGGCTGACAATCAACCGCGATTCCGCCGGTCTGGGCGTACCGCGGGGATCGGTCCGCAACCTGGATCGCGTTGCCCGTGAGTCGACCAAGAGTGATCGTCCGGTGGTGGTGAGGACGGAACCTTCGGTGCCAGTCGCTCCAGTTCCACCATCATCGAGGGTGCGCTCGTCGGGTGGAGAAGGATCGCGGTCGAGCGGATCGCGGCAGGTTTCCCCTCCGCGTACGCCGTCTGCACCCCCTTCAGCTCCGCGCATGCCATCACCTCCGGTGCGCACCGGAAAGCCCCACTAAGCTGCTTTCTTTCGGGGATGAGGGCGGCCTTTTGCGGCCGCCCTTTCTTTTTTGCTCCGAACGGGTGGGACTGCCCAGGGTGGAAGTCCCGTGCGCAATCCGGCAAGCGCGGATCAAAGGCGCGAGCCGATAAACAAGGATCGTATGGGGTGGACGGGTGACCGTTTTCCCTATGCCGATTTCGGGACTGCTCTCTGGGTGGTGCTAGCGGGCGGCTTTCTTCTCGAAGGTCACCGGACGCGCACTGCGCGGGGGACGCTTGGCGATACTGCGCAACTGGCGCACGTCAATCCTGAGTTCCTGCATGGTGCGGCTGAGGGTGTTGCGGTGCATACCCAATTCACGGGCCGCCTTGCACTGGTTGCCCTTGTTTTCCTCGAGCACAGTAAGGATGAAGCGCTTCTTGAATTCACGCACGGCTTCGGAATAGAGAATGTTGCTCTTGTACATTTGAAAAATGAGTGCTTCGAGTTGATCTTTCACTGTCCCTCGCTTCCACACCTTAAATTCCGTATACCGCTTATGAAGCGCTACTTCGGCGGCCCGGCCGGCTGGGGCGCGACGGCTGGATGCGGCTGCCGCAGGTAGTCCAGACCCTGATAGAACCTGTGGCGCAACTCCGCCGGCGCCACCCAGATGGCCGCCCTACCGACCACCAGGAAATAGGGAGCCAACTGCGACCCCGCCAACCAGCGCGACGCCGGCGTAAATGCCGCCGTAGCGACCAGCACAATCGCGACCACCAGGGCGCCGCGCAGCAAACCCAGCACTGCGCCCAGAACCCGGTCCACCAACGTCAAACCCACTTCCTTCATCACCCAGCGAGCGATCCGGCCCGCGACCGCGGCCAGGATCAATACCGCGAAAAAGATGATGAGGAAGCCAGCGATCTCCCCCAACCAGGGGTTCTTTACGTAAGGCTCAAACCAGTCCGCAAGGCGGCGATACTGCCATGCGGCGATCAAATATCCGACGACCAAGCCGGCCAATCCGAAGGCTGCCCGAAAGAAGCCTTCCATGGCGGCACCAGCCACCGACAATGCCAGGAACGCGAGAATAATCCAGTCCGCTACGCCCATTTTTGCGATTCCAGGCGCTCGGCCCTAGACCTCCAACTCGCGTCCGGTCAGTTGACGATAAGCCTCGAGATACTTTTCGCTCGTCCGGCGCGCGACCTCCAGGGGGAGGGCAGGAGCGGGCGG